>QKAX01000152.1 GCA_003246255.1 Demequina lutea | reverse complement strand
CGCGCCACTTCCTCGATGGCGTCGTGACCCACTGTGTCGGCGAAGGCCACGCCCTCGTCGAGACGCGCGAATTCTCGTCCGCTGTACATGTCGGGCGTATGCACGACGTGGCCGGCGGCCTCAAGACGGCGTGCGAGGAAGCGCAGGCCCTCCGTCAGGCCGTGCGCGTGATGGAACAGCAGGATCTCCGCCACCCCTCCAGTGTGCATCCGATACGGCGCGGAGGCGACTTTGTGACACGCGCGTCGCCCGTGTCTAGAGTGGTGGCCATGTCCCCTTTTGCCTGGCTGACCCGCGGCGCCGAGGGCACGCGCGTCGGGTGGTTGCTGGTGGGAGTCCAGGGCCTGCTGTTTCTGCTGATTGGGTTCTGGCCGGGAGCATGGGGTCCGCGCGCCTCGGATCTACCGTGGTGGGGGCTTGCCCTGTTTGTGGTGGGCGGTGCGGGCATGATCGGTGCGGCCATGGATCTGGGGCCGTCCCTGACACCGTTGCCGGAGCCAAATGGTGAGGGAGTGCGCACACGAGGTCTTTACGCTCTTGTGCGTCACCCGATGTACGCGTCGATCCTGGTGGTGTGCACCGGAGTGGCCCTGGCGCGAGGCTCGTGGGTGGTGTGGGGCTGGCTGTGCGCGCTGTACGTGCTGTTTGAGGTCAAGACGCGCCGCGAGGAGCGGTTCCTGATGCGGCGGTACGACGAGTACGCGGCGTACGCGGCGGCGACTGGCAAGTTTCTTCCCGGCCTGCGACGGCGCCGTTAGCGACAGCGCGGGATCCTCCTGGCCCAACGTCCCGCGAAGGCAAGCCTAAATAGCGGTGCGAATGCCCTCAAATGACGCATTATCACTTGTGAATATGCTGAGGATATTTGCAATGCCTTCGATAAACACTGTCCATTCCCTACAATCGGTTTATGGGGGAAATGACAGCCACGGTGCTCCTGCATCCGACGCGTATGAGGGTGGTACTTGCCCTCGGGGCCGAGGAACTGACCACCAAGGAGATCCATTCACGCCTGCCCGATGTCGCGCAGGCGTCTCTGTATCGTGCGATCACGAGGCTCGAGGCCGCTGGTGTCATCGACGTGATCGAGCACCGCAAGCGAGGCGGCGCCGTCGAGCGGGTGTATCGAGTGGCCACGATGCCCGAGGTGGCGGACCATTCCAGCGCGACCGTCTCGCAAGTGGTCGCAGCGGTGGATGCGCTCGCGGGAGCTCTCTCGGTCGATGCCGCGCGGTGGTCCACATCCGCTCACACCGAGGTGCAGCCCGTGCTTCGCCGCGATGTTTTGCGGCTCACGCCTGCGTCGGCGCAGAGGGTGTCGAAGGCGATCGCCGAGGCCGTGGAGGCGGCCGTCGCTGATCAGCGTGATGACGCCACGGTCTCCACATCCGTCACCGTGGTGATCCTGCCTCTCGACGACGCTGGCGCTCTCGACGCGTAGCCTTCACGCCGCGCCCCATGCGGCGACGCCACTCTCGGCGCTGCTCCTTGAGGTGCTCGCGGGCGGCAATCGCGGCGCGGACCCGGCGCGGGACGCGCACGCGGCGCAGCATGGCGCGGTCGACTCGCACCACGACCACGGCCGCGGCGGCCGTCAGCGCGAGCGACACGAGCGGGAGGGACCGGGTGCTCCACATCGCCACGATCGCAGAGCCTGCGATGGGACCCGCGGCGCCTCCAAGATTCATGGTGACCGTGTAGGCCGCAGCGCCCATGTCGGTGCGCCAGGGGGTGTGGCGCAATGCCCAGTTGAGGAGTCCGGCCACGAGGATCGCCCAACCGCCCGAGAGCAACACTTGTCCGGCAACTGCCGTCCACTGGTGGCCTATCGCGAGCACCCCCCACGCGACCACCAGCAGCGCGAGGCCTCCGGCCACCGTCTCCACGACGCGCGTGCTGAGCACCTTGCCAATGGCGAGCGTGGCCGCGACGCCCACCACGCCGCCGATGGCGAACATGACGGGGACGGCGGCGGTGGGTACTCCGGACTGACGCGTGTAGAACGCGACGATGTAGGTCCAGGTGATGGACATGGCGACGGAACCAAGGAACGCGACCACCAGCACCCGGCCATATGCGCGCCCCGAGGGCACGTCTCCCGTGGTGTGCTGTGTTGTCGCGCTCGCGCCCTTGCTGCCCGGGAGGAAGATCCCGATCATGGCCGTCAGTGCCAAGCCCATGGCGGCGAGCGCCCAGAAGGGGAGCTGCCAACCGATCTGGGTGCCCGTGACAGTCACGAGCGGGGTGCCCACAACGCCCGCCGCCGAGGCGCCCACCATGATGCGCGTGACTGTCTGCCCGCGCAGGTGAGGAGCGAAGAGGCTCGCGGCGGTGGGAGCGACAAGCGCCCAGAACAGGGCGTGCGCGGCGGCGGACACGATGCGCCCCGCCGTGAGCTGCGCGAGAGAGCCAGCCGTCGCGGCCGTGAAGACGCCAGCCGTCCACACGGCGAGCGTTGCCGTGAGCGTCACGCGCTTGCCAAGCCGCTGAGTCACCAGCGTGAGGGGCAGGGTGGCGATGACGACGGTGGCAGCAAAGGCCGTGACCAGCAGGCCGACCGACGCCACCGAGACGCCGAGGCCGCGCGCGATCACGGGGCTGAGGGCCACCACGGCACCCTCGTTGGCGCCCAGCGCGAACGCCCCGAAGGCGAGCGTGAAGAGGGCAAGCCGCGCGCGACGCGCGCTGATGGTGAGCGACTCGATGCTGCGGACGCCGGGTGCCGCCTCGTCCACCACGATCGCCTCTGCCGAGCCGACGATGGGGATGGTGGCGGTGGTGGGCTCCGCCTCAATGTACGTGGGTACGACGAGGCTCGCCGTGACCGCGTCGTCGGGCTCCGCGAGGGGGGCATCGACGAGCGGCAGCTCGAGCGTGCGTGACAGGTCGGACAAGGTTGGCCCCGGTGCTGATGACGGTGTGTGAAGGGACCAGGCGGCGGCGCGGTGCTCACTCGCGCGCGGTCTAGGCGCGCGGGCGCATCGTCCCTCTACTGGTGGCAACGAGTGATGGGTGCCGATTGCTTCCATCGTCCGGGACCGGGCTCGTGTGAGCCCCTCGATCGGCTGGATGTGGCGTCTGCCCCCTCGGAAATCCTACGGCTCGTGGCCCCCGCATATCGCCTCGAGCCGTCGCCGGCGGTTAGCCCAGGATGAGCTGCCGAAGCGTGCTGAGCGGCACTGCGCCGTGCTCCAGCACTGCGTCGTGGAACGCTCGCAGGTCGAAGCCCTCGCGCTGCTCGGCCTCGGCCCGGATCGACTGAATCTCGAGGCGCCCCACCATGTACGCGAGGGCCTGACCCGGCAGGCCGATGTAGCGGTCCACCTCCTGCTCGATGTGGGCACTGTCCATGGGGGTGTGGTCGATCATGTACTGGATCGCCTGGTCGCGGGTCCAGCCCATGGCGTGCATGCCGGTGTCCACCACGAGGCGGCAGGCGCGGAGCGAGTCGGCGGAGAGCATGCCCACGCGCGTGAGCTCGGACGAGTAAAGGCCCATCTCGTCGGACAGTCGCTCTGCGTAGAGTCCCCACCCCTCGGCAAATGCGGTGTTGAAGATCTCGCGCTGCAGCTTGTGAAGGTTCATGTTCTCGGCGTTGATGGCGAGCTGCATGTGGTGGCCGGGCACTCCCTCGTGGAACACGATCGCCTCCAGCTCGTACGTGGACCAGGCCTCGGGGTGCGACGTGTTGAAGTAGAACCGGCCGGGCTTGTTCTGCTCGGGATCGGGCGACGAGTAGTAGGCCATCGCGCCAAACGGCGTGGCGGTGGCGAGGCACTCGGACACTGGAAGGGTCCCAAACGCCATCTCGAGCGCGGCGTCGGCCTTCTTGAGCGCTAGCTCGGCGTCGGCAATGAGCACCTCGGCATGCGTGTACTTCATGGACTTGTCGTCGCGAAGGCGCGCATAGATCTCGGAGATGTCCTGCGTGCCCAGCAGCGGGCCAGCGACCTCGCGGTACTCGTCCTCGAGGCGTGCCACCTGGTCGATGCCCAGCTGGTGAAGCTCCTCTGGAGTCTTGTCCAGCAGGAGGTGCGCCCAGACCTTGTCCCGGTACACGTCAAGCCCGCCCGGCAGGTGCACGAGGCCCGGCTTGTCGTCGGGCATGCCGCGCTCGGCGAGCGCCCGGAGCGCGCGGGCGTACGCGGCGATGCCTGGGCGCACCACCTCGTCGACGAGGCGGTTGCGCTCGGCCACCCACGCGGCCCGCTCCTCGTCCGAGACCTCGGTGGGCGCGGCCTGCGAGCGGAAGCGATCGTCGGCGCCGGTGGGAGTCGCAAGGTACGCCTCGACTGACTCGGCCGTGGCGACAAGGTGCCGCGAGAGCGCGACGATGCCGGAGTCGGCGCTTGCGGTGGCCACAGCGGCAAGCTGAGCGAAAGCGTCGGGCAAGGTGCGCAGCTTGGTGAGGTAGTCCTCGCCGTGCTCGGCGGTGCGCAGCGGGAAGTTGTCGATGAAGGAGATCACCATCTCCCACGCGCCCATCTTGGGGTTCACGTGGAAGAGCTCTGCTCCCCAGACGTCGTCCTTCACGCTCGAGAGCGCGGCATGACGTAGCGTCTCGCGGAGCGCGAGGTCGGCGTCGGTGTGGACCTCGATGGCGGCGGCACGCTCGGCAAAGCCGAGGTTCTTCGCGCGGCGTTCGGCGGCGGCCTCGGGAGAGAAGTCGTCCCATTCAGCCAGCGACTCAACCTTTCCGTTCCACATCA
This sequence comes from Demequina lutea, assembly GCA_003246255.1. Lineage (GTDB taxonomy): Bacteria > Actinomycetota > Actinomycetes > Actinomycetales > Demequinaceae > Demequina > Demequina lutea_A. Next base: position 85,058 of record QKAX01000152.1, on the reverse strand, counting down.
GCCCGATGGGCCCCGAGGTCAGCGTGTAGGCGTAGTACTCGTCTGCAAGGTCAGTCAGTGCGCTCATGTCTGCGACATTAGCGTCGGCCGCGTCGCCGAGGGGGAGCAAGAGTCCTGTGTCAGGGGTCAGGCGCATACTGGATAAAGAGGCGAAGACCCGGCTATCACCGGCGAGCTTGCGGAAGAAACGAACCGGGTGCGTCCCGGGACCGACTAGAACCGCACGGGCTGCCCGTCACAGCGAACCTGCGGCCGTCGTCGTCCCTGCCGAGGGGCGGCGCGGCAAGCGAGCCGGGCTTGAGGGCCATGTGGCGCCCCGCCCGGCTCGCCTCGCGCCTCATTGCTCTACGCGTTGGCGCCCTTGCATGTGATGGTGGTGCCGATGTTGCCGCGCGTGGCGTTCGAGTACGGGCACACCTGCTCGGCCTTGGCCACCGCCTCTTCGAGCTCAGCCTGCGGTGCGAAGGGTGCAGTGACGTGCAACGTGACCTTCAGCTGGAAGGCGCCCTTGAGGTTCATGCCCAGGCCCACCTCCGCGTCCACCACTGAGTCCGTCAGGTCGAGGCTCTTGTTCGAGTGCTTCAGCGCGGAGTGAAAACATGCCGCGTAGCCCGCCGCGAAGAGCTGCTCGGGATTCGTCTTCTGCGGTGTGTGCAGGGGCTTGGGTGTCTCGAGGTCGAAGTCGACCAAGCGGTCGTCGGTGGCGACGTGACCGTTGCGGCCGTCTCCCGTGGCCGTGGCGCGGGCGGTGTAGAAGGCCTTCATGGGGCTGACCATCGTGCATTCCTCCAATGTAGAGTTACTAGTACGTCTACATTAGAGCACGACACGCGGCCCGTGCGGCACCACCACACCCCATAGGCTTGCGGAAGGGAGGTCACCATGACGGAGACGGCAACCTCGCCCGTGCGGGAGGCGATCCTCGCCGCGGCGAGCGCTCTGTTTCGCGCCGAGGGCTTCCGCGCGACGAGCGCGGATCGTGTGCTCGCCGACGCCGGCTACTCCAAGGTCACCTTCTACCGACACTTTCCCGCCAAGGACGACCTCGTGGTCGCGTTCCTGGAGCGGGAGTTCGAGCGCGCCCAGGCCGCCGTCGCGGGCCTCGCGGGCGCGAACCCGGCCGACCTCTTCTACGCCGAGATGTGCGCGCCCGGCTTTAGGGGCTGCGTCTTCCTCAACGCCGCCGCCGAGTATCCGGACCCCGACCACCCGGCCCGCGCTGTGGTCGCGCGGTTCCGCGAATGGATGATCGACGTCATCTCCGGCTGGCTCGCCGCAGAGGGTGTCGCTGACCCCGCGCCATGGGCGCACGCGATCATGATGATGCGCGACGGCGCGCTCGCGTCCGGCTACCTCGACGACGACCCGGCCGCCGTGCTCGCCGACCTCACGGCCGCGATCGACGCGATCGTCGCGCGAGCATCGGCCCCGCGCTAGAATCGAGTCAACAGCATCGACCCGGCCATCACCGGAGAGCTTGCGGAAGAAACCCGTGAGGGGAGTAGAACCGCACGGGCAGCCCGTCACAGCGTCCGCCTCGTGGAAGCGAGGCATGAGCGGCATCGGCAACGATGCAAGCGAGGTGGTACCGCGTGAGCGGGGGAGTTCCCCGCAAGCGTCCTCGCAGTTGATTGAGTCGACGCCGGACCACCAAAGGACACCCGCAAGCCATGAGCGACGCCCGCTACCCGCTGCACCGCCCCTCCGCTGACGTTCCCGCCTCTCCGAGCTTCCCGGCCATTGAGACCGAGGTGCTGGAGTACTGGAAGAGCGACGGCACGTTCCAGGCATCGATCGACAATCGCGCCGAGTCGCAAGAGTTCGTCTTCTACGACGGCCCGCCTTTTGCCAACGGCCTGCCGCACTACGGCCACCTGCTCACCGGCTACGTCAAGGACGTGGTGCCCCGCTTTGAGACCATGCGCGGCAAGAAGGTGGAGCGCCGCTTTGGCTGGGACACGCACGGACTGCCCGCGGAGCTCGAGGCCGAGCGCATCCTCGGGATCACCGACAAGTCCCAGATCGAAGAGATGGGCATCGCCGCGTTCAACGAGGCGTGCAAGACCTCGGTCCTCAAGTACACCAAGGAGTGGGAAGAGTACGTCACGCGCCAGGCGCGCTGGGTGGACTTTGAGAACGACTACAAGACGCTCGACGTCACGTTCATGGAGTCGGTGATCTGGGCGTTCAAGTCGCTGTACGACAAGGGCCTCGCCTACGAGGGCTTCCGCGTGCTGCCGTACTGCTGGCGCGACGAGACGCCGCTGAGCAACCACGAGTTGCGCATGGACGACGACGTGTATCAGATGCGTCAGGACCCGGCGCTGACGGTGGCGATGCCGCTGATCGACGCCCCCGGCGACCTGGCCGGCGCCGAGGTGGTCATCTGGACTACGACCCCTTGGACGCTGCCCAGCAACCTGGCCGCCGCCGTCGGCCCCGACATCGACTACGTGGTGGTGCGCCCCGTCGAGGGAGCGTTCGCGGGCCGCAAGCTGGTGCTCGCCGCGTCGCGCGTGGGCCACTATGCCCGCGAGCTGGGCGAAGGCGTCGAGACGCTCGCCACAGTGAAGGGCGCTAACCTCGAGGGCCTGCAGTACACCCCGCCGTTCGGGCACTTTGTGGGCAACGAGAATGCGCACCGCGTGTGGACCGCCGACTTCGTGTCCACCGAGGACGGCACCGGGCTCGTTCACTTGGCCCCCTACGGTGAGGACGACCTCGCGGTGCTGGGTGCCAAGGGTGTGGCTCCGGTTGAGACGGTGGACTCCAAGGGCCGCTTCACCGCGCTGGTGCCTGAATACCAGGGTGTTCAGGTCTTTGACGCGAACAAGCAGATCATCGCGGACCTCAAGGAGCGCGGCGTGATCCTGCGCCACGAGACCTACGACCACAGCTACCCGCACTGCTGGCGCTGCCGCAACCCCCTCATCTACAAGCCCGTGAGCTCGTGGTTTGTGCGCGTCACGGACTACCGCGACCGCATGGTGGAGCTCAACGAGCAGATCACGTGGGTGCCCGACCACATCAAGCACGGCCAGTTTGGCAAGTGGCTCGAGGGCGCGCGCGACTGGTCCGTGAGCCGCAACCGCTACTTCGGCACGCCCATCCCCGTGTGGGTGAGCGACAACCCCGAGTACCCGCGCACCGACGTGTACGGCTCGCTCGCGCAGCTCGAGGCCGACTTTGGCCGCCTGCCGCTCGACGAGAACGGCGAGCCCAACCTGCACCGCCCGTTCATCGACGACCTCACGCGCCCCAACCCGGACGACCCCACGGGGCAGTCGACCATGCGCCGCATCCCCGACGTGCTGGACGTGTGGTTCGACTCGGGCTCGATGCCGTTTGCGCAGGTGCACTACCCGTTCGAGAACGCCGAGTGGTTCGACACCCACAACCCCTCGGACTTCATCGTCGAGTACATCGGCCAGACGCGCGGCTGGTTCTACGTGATGCACGCGCTCGCGACCCCGCTGTTCGACCGCCCCGCGTTTACGACGTGCATCAGCCACGGCATCGTGCTGGGTGACGACGGCACCAAGATGTCAAAGTCGCGCCGCAACTACCCGGATGTCAACGAGGTCTTTGACCGCGACGGCTCGGACGCGATGCGCTGGTTCCTCATGGCCTCGCCGATCCTCCGCGGAGGAAACCTGATCGTCACCGAGCAGGGCATCCGCGAGGGCGTGCGCCAGGTGATGCTGCCGCTGTGGTCCACGTACTACTTCTTCACGCTGTACGCGGGCGCCGCGAACGGCGGCGAGGGAGTGCTGGGCCGCGCGGTGGCCGACGACGAGGTGGCAGGGCTGCCCGTCATGGACCGCTACATGCTCGCGAAGACCGCGGAGCTCGTGCGCACAGTCACCGAGCAGATGGACGTGTTCGACGTGCCGGGCGCCTCGGAGGCGCTCGCGCAGTACATGGACCTGCTCACCAACTGGTACGTCCGCACGCAGCGCGACCGCTTCTGGGAGGAGGACGCCGCGGCCTTCAACACGCTCTACACCGTGCTGGAGACAGTGACACGCCTGGCAGCCCCGCTGCTGCCGCTCACCACTGAAGAGGTGTGGCGCGGGCTCACCGGCGGCCGCTCGGTGCACCTCGCGGACTACCCCATGGCGCCCGAGGCCTGGGCCGACGACACCCTGGGCGACGTGATGGACCAGGTGCGCGAGGTGGTCTCGGCCGCACACGCGCTGCGCAAGAAGGAGCAGATCCGCGTGCGTCAGCCGCTGCCCGCGCTGACCGTCGCGGTGGCCGCTCCCGGCGCCCTCGAGCCCTACGCGGACCTCGTGGCGTCCGAGCTCAACGTCAAGGCCGTCTCGCTCATCACCGAGGCCGAGTTCACGGCCGCGCACCCCGTGGAGCGCCGCCTGACAGTTAACGCTCGCGCCGCCGGCCCGCGCATCGGCAAGCAGGTCCAGGAGGCCATCAAGGGCTCCAAGACCGGCGATTGGTCGGAGGCCGACGGCGTGGTCACCTCGGGTGGCATCGCGCTGGAGGCGGGGGAGTACGAGCTCGTCACTGTCATCGGTGGAGAGGGCGACGACGCGGTGGCCGCGTCCGTGCTGGCGTCCGGAGGCTTCGTGGCGCTCGACACGGCGCTCACCCCGGAGCTCGAGGCCGAGGGTTACGCCCGCGACTTGATTCGCTCGATCCAGGACGCGCGCAAGGCTGCGGGCCTCAACGTGGGAGACCGCATCGTGCTGGGGCTCACGGTCCCGGCCGAGCGTGTGGCCGCCGTGGAGACCCACCGCGAGCTGATCGCGGCCGAGGTGCTCGCGACTACCCTCACGGTGGCCGCGGGCGACGAGGCCATCGACGTGGCGAAGGCGTAGGGAGCAGCGATGTCCGTCTTCATCACCCCGGCCGAGCTCGCCGAGCAGTTGGAGTCCATCCCGCCGCGAATCCTCGATGTGCGCTGGACCCTCATGGATACCGACGGCAGCGGGCCGTACGCCGCGGGGCACATCCCCGGCGCCGTGTACGTGGACCTCGAGACGCAGCTGAGCGATCACTCGGCACAGGGCCAGGGTCGCCACCCGCTCCCCACACGCGAGGCGCTGCAGGCGGCCGCGCGCTCGTGGGGCCTCGAGGACGGCGATCCCGTGGTGGCCTACGACGACTGGAACGGCTTCGGCTCGTCCCGCGCGTGGTGGCTGCTGCGCCACGCGGGCCTCACCGACGTGCGCATCCTGAGTGGCGGCCTCGGCGCGTGGAGCGCGGCCGGACTGCCCCTTGAGGAGGGCGCCGGCGAGCCCACGCCCGGCTTCATTACGCTCGACTGGGACGCGATGCCCACCATCACGGCCGACGAGGCGGAGGCCTTCCCGGCGACGGGCGTGTTGCTCGACGCCCGCGCGGGCGAGCGCTACCGCGGCGAGATCGAGCCCATGGATCCCCAGGCCGGGCACATCCCGGGCGCGCTCAATGCACCCACCACGGGCAACGTCGGCGCCGACGGCGCCTTCCTGGCGGCAGATGCGCTTCGTGAGCACTACGCGGAGCTGGGCGCGGATGGTTCGCAGCCGGTGGCCGTGTACTGCGGCTCCGGCGTGAGCGCCGCGCACACCATCGCGGCGCTCGCCGAGGCGGGCATCGACGCCGCGCTGTTCCCCGGATCGTGGTCGCAGTGGTCGGGCGAGGCGGGACGCGCGATCGCGACGGGCCCAGACCCCCGCTAGCGCGCGCGATGGCGGGCGGGCCGCATCGGGCCTTGCCCTATTGGACAGTGGAACCGCTGACAGTGAACCCGCCGCCCAGGTAGAAGATGTCGCGGTACGGAGCGGTGTAGAAGTTCTCGCCCGTGTTGTCCACGATCGTGGAGTCGCGGATCGTCAGCGTGCCCGTGCGGTTGTTGGAAACGTAGAAGATGCCGGGGCCGCCCTCGTCGGCGTAGTTGCCGCTGATGATGGTGCCGTCCACGAGGTAGTGATAGAGATTGCCGTCGCCGTAAAGCGCGCCGCCATTTCCGCCCTGTCCGCTCGACGCGCCACTACCCGTCGCCGTGTTGTTGGTGACCATCGAGTTGAGCACCTGGACGCTCGCATGCAGACCTGAGATCGCGCCGCCGTTCGCGCAGCGATTGCCGTCCAGCGTGGAGTTCACAATGTAGGACGTGCCCTGCTGGCCGGTGAGTCGCACGGCGCCGCCGCCACCATCGGAGGATGCGACCATGCACCGGTTGTCAATGAACGACACGTTGTAGGCCGTGAAGCTGCCTCCCCGCATCGCGATCGCGCCGCCGCCCTCGATCGGGTCAACGCCCGCAGGGCTCGACGTGGCGTTGCCGTGCGTCAGGGTGATGTTCTGAAAGACCACAGCGGGCCTCGTCTCGAGGTCGCAACGCCCGCTCAGCCATCCGAAACTCTCCTCGCACGAATTCGCATAGAAGATGCCGCGCTGGTCCTGGCCCGAGATGGTGATGAGGTTGCCGCCATCGACAACGAGCCGCTCGACCGGAGTTCCGCCCTGCCACGGGTGCTGGCAGGTGTCCGTGTTGCACAGCATGAGCGTCTGTGTGAGGTTGATGGTCAGCGGGCTCGCTCCGCAGTTGAACGTCACCACGCCGCCACCTCGCACCGCCGAGGCCAGCGCCTCCGAGGTGCACGACGCAGCGGTGCCAGTGCCCACGACGTGATCGGGCGCCGACGTCGTGGCCTCCTGCGCGGCCAGCGGTATCGACGCCGTGCCGTCAGGATTGCCATTGCGCACGTACACGATTGACGAGGCCATGCCGGTGGGGAGCGGCTCGGGCGCGGCAGCGGCAGGGTCGGCGCGCACGGCCGCGAGGTCGTTGCTCAATGGGCTCGGGGGCGCCACCTGGGGAGGTGTTGCGCACGCGGTGAGCACGAGCGTCAGCACGCCTGCGCATCCCGCAGCCCGCGCCAACCCCCGGTGTGCCATGGGGGCCACCCTAGCGGCGTGAGGGCTGGCGCGCAGCGCCGATGTGACGGCATCCACAAAACGGACAAATGGCGCACGCGTGGAGCGGCCGCGACGGGGGCTCGGCGGCGTGCAAGAGCATCGACTTTCGTGTCTTATCATCCGCGTGCGATCTCCTCTCCGAACCGGAGCATCATCCCTGCTAAATGGCGGGTAACGGGGGCTCGATGCATGGTCAAGAAAGACGGTCTTGACGCCGGCCGAGAAGGCCTCACAATAGGCGCATGACCACCCCCCTTTTCCCTGGGTTGACGCTTGCCGACGCGGAGCGTGAGATCCACGCTCACATCTTCGACAGACGGCCCGAGGGAGACCATGAATCGAAGCTTCGGCGCGTGTCGCGAGCGCTGTCGTACCTGGGCGATCCGCAGGATTCGTTGCGGATTGTTCACGTCACCGGCACCAACGGCAAGACGTCCACGAGTCGCATGACGGAGGCGCTGCTGCGCGCCCACGGGCTGCACACCGGGCTGTTCACGTCGCCTCACCTGCACAGCCTCCGCGAGCGGATCCAGATCGACGGCGCACCGCTTGGCCAGGAGGCCCTCGTGGAGCTGTGGCAGCGCGTGGCACCGGTGATTCATCGCGTCGATACCTATTCGCTGCGCATTGGTGGGCCGCGTATGAGCTTCTTCGAGGTGCTCACGGTGCTGGGTCTCGTCGCCTTTGCCGATGCTCGCGTTGACGGCGCTGTGGTCGAGGTGGGAATCGGTGGCCGACGCGATGCCACCAACGTGGTGGATGGCGAGGTCGCCGTCCTCACGCCCATGGGTCTCGACCACACCGCGTACTTTGGCGACTCTGTGACGGGAGTGGCGCTCGAGAAGACCGGCATCATCAAGTCTCACGCCACAGTGGTGAGCGCGCTGCAGGTGGACGAGGCGGCGGTGGTGATCACCGCCGCCGCTCGCAAGCGGCATGCCTCGCTGCTGTGGGAGGGCGCGCACATGTCGGTTGAGGCGCGCGAGGCGCATGCCGGCGGCCAAACCTTGACCCTCCGCACGGCGGCGGCCACGTACGCCGACGTCGAGGTGCCGATGCACGGAGACTTCCAGGCACAGAACGCCCTCACGGCGATCGCGGCCACCGAGGCGTTCTTGGGCCACGGCATCCCGCGCGAGCTCCCCATCGAGCGCGTGCGCGAGGGCTTTGCCAATGCCTCGTCGCCCGGGCGCATGGAGCAGGTGGCGACATCGCCGATGGTGCTCGTGGACGCCGCCCACAACCCGCATGGCATTTCCGCACTTGCTGCCTCGTTGAGGGAGACGGTGGGGGAGCGCGCCCTGGTGGGTGTCATCGCGGTGCTCAGTGACAAGGATGGCGCCGGCATCTTGGCGGGCATCGAGCCGCTGGTCGATGCTGTCGTGGTGACGCGCACGTCATCGCCTCGTGCGATGGAGCCGCACGAACTGGGAGACCTTGCGCGCGAGGCGTTTGGCGATGCCCGCGTCACCGAGGCTCTCAGCGTGGACGAGGCGCTCGCGCGAGCCGTCGAGCTCGCGGGACCCAGCGGCGCCGTGCTGTGCACTGGCTCCATCACCCTTGTGGGAGAGGTGCGGGCAGTGCTCACGCCGGCCGAGACCACCGGCACCGACGCCGCCGGAGACGCGAACTCGCCTGTGGCCGCCTGAGCGCTCGTCGCGTCGGCGCGTGGCGTCGACGTGCCACACTTGACGTATGACCGATCTCACCATCGGCGGACTGTCCCCCGAGGACGCCGAGAAGGCCATCTACCAGCATATCCTCAGCCGTAACCCCGAGCACGACTTTGAGCCGACGCTCGACCGGGTGCGCGAGGTGTGCGACCTTCTTGGCAACCCGCAGTTCGCGTTCAAGGTGGTGCACCTCACGGGCACCAATGGCAAGACGTCCACCGCGCGCATGGTCGAGTCGCTCGTGCGCGCCCTCGGCCTGCGCACGGGACTGTTCACGTCACCGCACCTGACAAGCGTGCGCGAGCGGATTCAGATCGACGGCGAGCCCATCACCCGTGCCGCGTTCGTGCAGGTATGGCAGGACGTCGCACCGCTCATCGAGCTTGTTGACGCCCGCTCGGCCGCGAATGGCGGCCCGCGCATGAGCTTCTTCGAGGTGCTCACCGTGCTGGCATACGCCGCCTTTGCCGACGCTCCCGTTGACGTCGCGGTCATTGAGGTGGGCATGGGGGGCACGTGGGATGCTACGAACGTGGCCGACGCCACCGTCGCCGTGATCGGCCCGGTTGCCATGGATCACGAGCGCTGGCTTGGCTCCTCGCTCGCCGACATCGCAGCCGAGAAGGCGGGCATCATCAAGCCCGGCTGCGACCTGATCCTGGCCGAGCAGTCACCTGCGGCGGCGGACGTGATCGACGCCGCTGTGGGTCCCGCTCGCGTGGTGCACCGGGAGGGTGGCGACATTGAGGTGATGGAGCGCCAGGTGGGCGTGGGCGGCCAGATGCTGACGTTGCGCTCGCCTGCGGCCGTCTACGAGGGCATCTTCCTGCCGCTCTTTGGCGCGCACCAGGCGCGCAACGCGTCGCTCGCGCTTGCGGCGGTGGAGGCGCTCATGGCCGACGGCGGCGAGTCGAGCTCGCTTGACCCGAACGTCGTGGAGCAGGGTTTTGGTCAGGTCACGAGCCCAGGCAGGCTCGAGATCGTGCGGACCTCGCCCACTGTGATCGTCGACGCCGCCCACAATCCGCACGGTGTCGATGCGCTCGCCGATGCCATCGAGGAGTCCTTTACCTTTGAACACCTCGCCGGCGTGGTGGGCATCCTCGAGGACAAGGACGCCGACGGGATCCTTGCTGGTCTCGAGGGCTTCCTCGACTCCGTGGTGATCACGCAGTCGGCGTCGCCGCGCGCGATCCCCGCTGACGAACTGGGCGAGATCGCGGTGCGGCACTTTGGCGAGGACCGCGTCATCGTCGAGCCGAACCTTCCCAGCGCTATCGACGCGGCGGTTCAGCGCTCCGAGTCAGAGGCCGACATGGGCGCAGGAGTGCTCGTGGTGGGTTCGATCACCCTCGTCGCTGAGACGCGCATTCTGTTTGGCGCCGATCGCCCCCGCACCCCTGGAGTCGGACGATGACTGACACCCCCGCAGTTCACGGCGCGGCCGCCACGGCGGGGTCTCGCCCCCAGCGATCGGCGCTCGCGATCTTCACGCAGACCACGCTGCTGCTCGAGTCGCTCGCCACCTTCTTTGCCACGCTGGTGACATGGGGCCTCAGCCGAGGTGGCACTGTCGACATCGCGCCAGGAGTCATCTGGCTCGCGGGCATGATGCTTGCCGCCCTGTTTGCTCTCGCCTCGGCCCGAGCGTCGGCCCGATGGGGCAGGTGGCTAGGCTGGGCCCTGCACCTTCCCCTGATTGCCGGAGGGTTCTGGGTGCCGAGCATCGCCTTCGTAGGCATCGTGTTCCTGGGCGTCTACGCGCTTGGCGTGCGGTGGGGGGCTCGCATCGATCGCGAGCGGGCCGAGCGGGCCGCAGCCGAGGCAGGAGAGTCATGAGCCGTTTCATGTGGGGAATGGCCGCGCGGCTGGCGGCGGGGTTGCTGGGCCTCGCGATGGCGTTCTACTCCCTGGAGCGGCTGTCGCTGATCAATCTTGCGACGTCGCTGGGTGAGGACGATGGTGTGGCCCCGCTGAGCGTGACAGTGTCACTCTTCGTGGGGCTCTCACTGGTGTTCCTTGCCTCGTTCTTTGCGCTGGCTCACTGGTCCGAGTACCTGCGCGAGCACCCCAAGACCCCCCAGATGCCGCCGTGGGCGCTCATCCTCATTTTGCTGTTCGGCGGCGGCCTCATGCTGTGGGCGCTCGCCACTCACTCCGGCTGGCTGCGAGCCCAGCAGGTGGTACCTCTCAGCGTGAACTGGGGTTACGTGTCGTTTCAAATCGTCGCGGCATCGCTCGTCCTCGTGCCGCTCGTCCTGCTCGCGGCCAGGTGGTCGCCGGGCTACAAGCCGGTGGGCGTCGAGGCGGCCCAGCAGGCGCCCTAGACGCCGCGAGGGCGCTCAGACCACGACTGCCGAGTGCACCGCGTAGGCGGCGAGCACGTCGCGGCCCGGAAGCGCGCCGATCTCGAGCAGGAACGCGAATGACACCGAGGCGGCGCCGGCCTGACCCAACATCGACGCGACCGCAAGAGCCGTGCCGCCTGTGGCAAGCACGTCGTCTACGACAAGCACGTGCTTGCCCTCGACGCCTGCCGGGTTGATCACTAGCTCCGACGCGCCGTACTCGATCGTGGCGTCGGCCTCCAATAGGTCGCCTGGAAGCTTGCCCTTCTTGCGCACCATCGTCATCCCCACCCCGAGGTCCTGAGCGATGACGGGAGCAAAGATGAAGCCGCGGGCATCGACCCCCGCGATGAGGTCCACCGGCTCGCTCGACGACGGGGTGAGAGCGTCGCACGCGGCGCGGAACCGCTCGGGCGACGCCAGGATCGGCGCGATGTCGTAGAACAGGATGCCCTCGACGGGAAAGTCGGGGTACGTGTCAAAGTCGTCGAGCGTGATCATGTGCCCATCCTGGCATGCCGTTCCGCAGCAACGCCGCGACCTATAGGCTCGCACCATGACTGAACGCACCCTGATCCTTGTCAAGCCCGACGGCGTCAAGCGCGGACTCAGCGGCGAGGTTCTTCGCCGCATTGAGGCGAAGGGGTACTCGCTCGTGGCGGTGGAGATGCGCACCGCCACGGAGGAGCTGCTCGCGAAGCACTACGAGGAGCACATCGGCAAGCCGTTCTACGAGTCGCTGGTGGAATTCATGTCCTCAGGACCGTCGCTCGCGGTGGTGGCAGAGGGTGAGCGCGTGATCGAGGGCTTCCGGTCGCTCGCTGGTGCAACCGACCCGACTGTCGCGGCGCCCGGCACCATCCGCGGAGACCTCGCGCGGCAGTGGTCCACCAAGGTGATCCAGAACATCGTGCACGGTTCGGACAGTCCTGAGTCCGCCGCGCGCGAGATCGCTATCTGGTTCCCAGGCCTCGCCTAAGAAGAACGGACTCGGCGTACCCCATGCGCACCTCAGCTGAGCACGCCCTCGAGCGTGGACTCTTTGCGACCCGGTGGCTGCTTGCACCCATGTACGTGGGGCTCGTGGCAGGCCTCGGCGTGGTCCTCGTCAAGTTCTTCATCGAGTTGTGGCATCTCATCGCCGACTTCTCGCTGGAGGCAGAAGCCGACGAGATCACCGTGGCGATCCTGTCGCTCATCGATATTGCCCTGCTGGGCAACCTCGTCGTGATTGTGATCTTCGCCGGCTACGAGAACTTCGTGTCAAAGATCGAGGCGGCGAAGGGCAATGAGGATCGTCCCTCGTGGATGGGCCATGTGGACTTCTCCGGCCTCAAGATGAAGCTGATCGGCTCGCTCGTCGCGATCTCCGTGATCCTGCTGTTGAAGGACTTTGTGGCCATCGACGGCAAGGGTGAGGATGCCGACTACACGTCGATCGCGTGGCGGATCGGCCTGCACTTCACCTTTGTGCTCTCGGGCGTCCTCTTTGCGATCATGGACTACTGGGGCGCCAAGCGTCAGGTGTTGCTTGCCGACGCGCATGCACACCATCCCGAGGTGCCCGGCGCCGATCTGGACCCCATCCAGCCCTAGCGGCGTCCCGCGTTGTCCGCCGGGCCCCGGTGGGATCGCGCGCGTCCCCTAGACTCGCCACATGCATCTGAAAACGCTGACGCTTCGCGGCTTCAAGTCGTTCGCGTCGGCGACCACGCTCGAGTTTGAGCCTGGTATCACCTGTGTGGTGGGGCCTAACGGCTCCGGCAAGTCGAACGTCGTGGATGCGCTCGCGTGGGTGATGGGTGAGCAGGGAGCAAAGACCCTGCGCGGCGGCAACATGGCTGACGTCATCTTCGCCGGCACCTCCGGCCGCCCGCCCTTGGGTCGAGCTGAGGTGTCGCTCACCATCGACAATTCGGACGGCGCTCTGCCCATCGAGTACACCGAGGTGACGATCAGCCGCACGCTGTTCCGCTCGGGCGGCTCCGAGTATGCGATCAACGGCAACGCGTGCCGCCTCATGGACATTCAGGACCTGCTGAGCGACTCGGGCCTCGGCCGCGAGATGCATGTGATCGTGGGCCAGGGCCAGCTCGACGCGGTGCTGCGCGCCACGCCAGAGGAGCGCCGACACTTCATCGAGGAGGCCGCGGGCATCCTCAAGCATCGCCGCCGCAAAGAGAAGGCGCTGCGCAAGCTCGACGCCATGCAGGGCAACCTCACGCGCGTGCAGGACCTCACGGCCGAGATTCGTCGCGGGCTTGGCCCGCTGGGCAAGCAGGCCGAGGTGGCGCGGCAGGCGCAGACTATTCAGGCGCAGGTGCGCGACGCGAGGTCGCGGCTGCTGGCCGACGACGTGGCCACCCTGTCGCAGGCGATCGCCAAGGATCAGGCAGATGAGTCAGCGCTGCTCGCTCGCAGGGCAGCAGTGGAGGAGTCCCTGGCCGCAGCGCGCTCGCGGCTCGCTGATCTTGAGCGCGCCTCCGCTGAGGCGACGCCGGCTCTCAGCAAGGCCAACGACATCTTCTACCGCCTCTCTTCCATCAGGGAGCGCCTGCGCAACCTGGGAGCGCTCGCCGAGGAGCGCGTGCGCATGCTCGGCTCCGCCGTCGAGTCGCAGCCCATCACCGACCTCGTAGAGATGGCCGAGCAACTGGAGCGCGCGCACGTGGCGCGCGAGGAGCTCGACGCCGAGGTGCGCGAGGCCGCGGAAGGTCTTGAGGCAGCGATCGCGGCTCGTGGCGAGGCCGAGGCGACCGCCGAGGCCTCCGCCAAGACTCTCGCCAACCTGCTGCGTTCGGTCGCCGACCGCCGCGAGGGCGTGGCGCGCCTCGCGGGTAACGTCGCAGCTCGCAGGTCACGCATCGAGGCGATGGAGGCCGAGATCGGCCGCCTACGCGAGGGCCTCGAGGCCGCCGAGCAGCGCGCGCATGAGGCCACGACCGAATTCCAGCGGCTCGAGACCACAGTGGTGGACGTGGAGCGCGGCGAGGAGGACCTCGACGCGGCACACGAGGGCGCTGTCGAGGCCTGGGAGGAGGCCAAGGCGGAGCTGGAGCGCGTGCGCGAGGCGCTGCGGTCCGCAGAGCGCGACGAGGCCACGTGGGCGGCAAAGGCCGAGGCGCTGAGCATGTCGCTTGCGCGCAAGGACGGCGCGGGCGAGTTGCTCGCCGCGGGTGTGCGGGCTGTGCGCGGCACGGTCGCGTCGCTCGTGACCGTGGCCGATGGCGCTGAGGACGCGATCGCGGCGGCGCTCGGTCCGCTCGCCGAGGCTCTCGCTGTGGACTCGGTGGACGACGCCGTCGACGCGATTCGCTGGCTGCGCGACGAGGACGCCGGGCGTGCCCGATTCCTGGTGGGCGACGCCGCGGCGACCGTCACGAATCCCTCCGTGAGCCTTCCCGAGGGCGCCGCGTGGGCGTCGGACCTGGTGGAAGGCGCCGATGCGATCACCTCGGCCGTGCGCTCGTTCCTGAGCGGCGTGGCCGTGGTCGACGACCTGGCCGCGGCTCGCGCGCTGGTCGCCGCGCACCCCGAGGTCGAGGCCGTGACGCGCAGGGGAGACCTGCTGAGCTCGCGAACGGCGTCGGGCGGTGCGGGCGACGCGCCGAGCATCATGCACGTGCAGGCCGCCTACGACGATGCGTGCGCGCAACGCGACCGCGCAACGGCCGCGGCGGAGAAGGGGCGCTTCGCGCTCAAGACCGCCACCGAGGCCGAGCAGGCTGCGCGCGAGATTCACGATGCGACGCTGACTCGCCTGAACGAGTCCGACGCGCGCATGGCCGCCGTGGCGGAGCAGCTTGGCCAGTTCGCGGCCTCGGGGCGCGCCGCGCGCGCAGACGCTGAGCGATTGGGCACTCAGATCGAGCAGGCGCACGAGCGCATTGCGGCTGACCAGGCCGACCTCGCGGGTCTTGTGGAGCGCCTGACGGCCGCGCAGGCCGAGCCCGAGCAGACCGAGGCCGACACCAAGTCGGCTCAGCTGCGCCGCGACGAGGACGAGGAGGCCGCGCGTCGTGCGCGCGGCCGCGAGACCGAAGCCCGGCTCGCGTTGCGCACGGCAGAGGAGCGTGCAAGGGCACTCGCCTCGCGCGCCGAGAGCCTCGAGCGCGCAGTGGAAGCCGAGAAGGATGCGCGCGCCCGCGCGCAGGAGGCCGCCGAACGTCGGGAACGTCAGGCGAATGCCGCCCGCGAGGTCATCGCCGGCATCGCCGCGACCATGCCGCGCATCGACGAGGCGGTGGCCAAGGCTGACGACAAGCGCGCCGAGGTCGAGGCTCGTCGCGCCGAGCGCACGGGTGTCCTCGCTGGCGTGAGAGCCGAGGCCGACCAGCTCTCCGGCGAACTCCATCGCCTCACCGACGAGTCGCACCGCGACGAGGTCGCTCGCGCGCAGCAGCAGGTGCGCCTGGAGCAGCTGCAGCAGCGCGCCATCGACGAGCTCGGTATGGACCCTGAACAGTTGGTCGAGGAGTTCGGGCCGCAGCGCGACGTTCCCGTCGTGGGTGAGGACGGCGAGGCGACGACCGAGCCGTTCGTGCGCGAGCTGCAAGAGAAGCGCCTGCGCCACGCCGAGCGAGCCATGGGCCAGCTGGGCAAGGTCAACCCTCTCGCGCTGGAGGAGTTCGCGGCGCTGGAGGAGCGGCACAAGTTCTTGCAGGACCAGCTCGCCGACCTCAAGAAGTCGCGCGAGGATCTGCTGGACATCGTGACGGAGATCGACCAGCGCGTGGAGCAGATCTTCGCCGAGGCCTACGCGGATACCGCTCGCGCGTTCGATGTGGTCTTCCCGCGGCTGTTCCCCGGAGGCGAAGGTCGCCTGGTGCTCACCGACCCCAAGAACATGCTGGAGACGGGCATCGAGGTCGAGGCACGTCCCGCGGGCAAGAAGGTCAAGCGGCTCTCGCTGCTGTCCGGCGGGGAGCGCTCGCTCACGGCGGTGGCGCTGCTCGTGTCGATCTTCAAGGCGCGCCCCAGCCCGTTCTACGTCATGGACGAGGTCGAGGCAGCGTTGGACGACACCAACCTGGGTCGACTGCTCGACATTATTCGCGAGCTGCGTGACGACTCTCAGCTCATCGTGATCACTCACCAGAAGCGCACCATGGAGGTCGCGGACGCCCTGTATGGCGTCACGATGCGTGGCGACGGCGTCACCACAGTGGTGAGCCAGCGCCTCAGCAGCGAGGCCGTGTAACGCAGGCTCTCCACGCGGCGCTCTACCTGGGCATCAGGAACGAAACCGGGCACGGCTGCGTTCTACAATCGGCAATGAGGGCGCTCGCACAGCGCTTGTCATGCAGTCTCAACGGCGAGACACTTTGTCTGAATTGTCCGCTTTTGGGAGAGGTCTCGATGTTTCACGCCATGATGGATGTGCTCGCGTGGGGAGTGGTGATCTCATTCATCGCCTTCGCGCTCGCCTTCTTTGCTGAGGGCCGCGGTCTTCACCTTCTTCGCGTGCTGCTTGGCCTCGCCCCACGCAAGGAGGGCCTCGACAACTTCACATCGGTGCCGCGCGACGAGGGCGACTGGGACATGGTGGACGTGCTCAGTGACGAGGATGCGAAGGCCCGCGAGCTGATCCACCTCGAGCGCTCGGCATCTCGCTCGTAGCATCGCGCCGCCCCGCGCGGGCTGGCGCGAATGTCGCTGGCTTTTGCCACACTTAGCCAGTGGACGTTTCGTGGATTCCAGGTAGCGCTGACGCTCTCGTCGTCGGCATCGTCGCTCTCGTCGTGGTCGGGGCTGGCACGCTCGCCGTGTGGCGCGGGCGTGGGCGCGCCACGGGCAAGCAGAACGCCGAGTTGTCACCCCTTGTCCGTAGCACGCCCACCGCGGCTCCAGCACCCGGCGCACCCGCGGTGCCGCCGCTCTCCGAGGCCGACATGCCGGAGGCTCCGGCTGATCGCTTCGCCGCGCGACGCGCGCGCTTGGGGGGCTCGCTCGGCTCGCGGCTCGCGTCCCTCTTTAGCCGTCGGGACCTCGATCAGTCGGCGTGGGACGAGCTGGAGGAGGCGCTGCTGCTCGCCGACGTGGGCGCCGCCACCACCGAGGAGATTCTCGCGCAGGTGCGCGGCCGCGTTGACGCTGGCGACGCGAGCCCCAAGGAGGCGCTGCGCGACGCCCTCGTGGCCGCGATCGATCCGGAGCTCGACAGGTTCCTCGCGCTCAGCAGCGGCGGCGACCTGAGCCCCGTGCTCGTGGTGGGCGTCAATGGAGTGGGCAAGACCACCTCGGTGGGAAAAATCGCCCGCGTTCTTGTGGCGCAGGGCAAGTCAGTGGTGCTGGGCGCCGCAGACACATTCCGCGCCGCCGCGGCCGATCAGCTCGAGACCTGGGGTTCCCGCGTGGGAGTGGTGACCGTGCGCTCCGACGTGGACGGGGCCGATCCGGCCTCCGTCGCTTTCGAGGCGACGCAGCGCGCCAGCGATGAAGGCGCCGACGTGGTGCTCATCGACACCGCGGGCCGCCTGCAGAACAAGGCGGGCCTCATGGACCAGCTGGGAAAGATCCACCGTGTGGTGTCCAAGGTGGCCGAGCCCCGCGAGATCCTGCTCGTGATCGATGCGACCACGGGACAGAACGGGCTCGCGCAGGCGCGTGTCTTTGGCGAGGCGGTGCCGCTCACCGGAATCGTGCTGACAAAGATGGATGGCACTGCCAAGGGCGGCATCGTGCTTGCCGTGCAGCGGGTGCTCGGCGTGCCCGTCAAGTTTGTGGGGCTGGGGGAGGGCGCCGACGACCTGGCGCCTTTCGATGTCGAAGGCTTCGTGGACGGCCTGCTGGGAGACTGAGCCGCATGGCGCGGCGGCAATTGACCGCACGCGTGCGTGCCGACACGATGGTGGCCATCGACAGAGGAGGGGCACGATGATGACGCCTGCTGGGTGGTACGACGACGGAACGGGCCAGCTGCGCTACTGGGACGGCCAGGGGTGGACGCAGCACGTCGCCCTGGCCGGTGGGCAGCCACCCGTGAGCGCGGCGAGCGAACAAGCGCCCGCCGCGGCGGTGGCAGCCCTTGGGTCGGAGCACACAGGCACGGGGGGATTTGCGGAGCCTGGCGTCGATGTCTACGGGGGCCAGCATGCTGCCGTTTACGCCACGTCGCCCGTCGCGCTGGCGCCTGGCGCGCCGCTCAAGACGTCGAGGCTTGGCCTGTGGGTCACGCTGGGTCTCGTGGGCGTGCTCGTGCTGGTAGGCGGAGCCATCGCGGCGATCGTGCTGGTGGCGCGTGCCGCGACGGTGACCCCGGAAGACCAGCTCGCTGCACTTGTCCAGACGTGGCGAGCCGAGGACTGCCCGGCAGAGTACGCGCTCATGCACCCGTACATCACCGAGGGAATGACAACTGCCGAGTACTGCGATGGAGTCGACTACGAGTGGTTCGCCGAGATGGAGGGATGGGACTACACGGTGGTGGACTCTGAGGTCGACGGTGCGACGGCGTACGTGACCACCACCGAGTCGTACACGTGGGAAGGCGATCCGTACACCGAGCAGTGGACGTACGAGTTTCGCCAGGTCGACGGGCGCTGGTTTTACTACGACGCGACCACCTGACCCAGCGGACCTCGCGCGGCGCGTTCAGGTGCGCCACTCGCGCGGGGTCATTGACTGATGCGACGGTGGACGCCACGATGTCTGGCATCGACGAGGAGGGGACGATGACCACACCGGCTGGTTGGTACGACGACGGCAGCGGCACCACGCGTTATTGGGACGGGGTGCAGTGGACCGAGCACACGGCGCACGGCGCGCAGCAGGCGCCGGTTCCGGCAGCGCCGGTAGCGCCCGCGCCGCCGCCGGTGCCCGTGCAGACGACGTCGTACCCGGCTTCGCCGCAGCAGATCGCGTATCCGGGTGCTGGGGAGCCCCCCGCGAAGAAGTCAAAGCTGTGGCTGTGGATCCTGCTAGGCGTCGGCGCGATCGTGTTGATCATCGGCGGGATCATTGCCGCGGTGGTCGCGCTGGTCCTCAATGCGACGTCGGGTCCGCGAGACGCCTACGCAGGGCTTGTTGACGCGTGGCGAGCCGGCGACTGCGGAGCCGAGTATGCGCTGCTCTCGGATGCCACTGCGGGCGGACTCACGGAATCGGAGTACTGCGCGGAGTCCGACTACTCGTGGTTTGCGGAGCTCGACGACTGGGAGACGCGAGTCACGTCGACCGACATCGTCAACTCCGACGCGACCATCATTGCGACCGAGACGTACACATCGGACGGTCAGGAGTACGTCGAGGTGTGGCAGTACGACTTCGTCAATGTGGGCGGCGAATGGCTGCTCGACGGCGTGGAGCAGGTGTCGTAGGGCGTGGCGGCACACGTGCGCAACACGAGTTTTACCTGGCCTCAGTTTTCGTAACCGAAGGGAAACACTTCGGCGGTCAGCGCGAAACCAACCTGCGAAAGGGTGGCAGTACTGCTGGCCGCCCGGCCCGCGGAGGGAGAGAAAACAATGGAATTCGCGCTGGATTCTGGCAACGCCGCGTGGATGATCACCGCGACCGCACTGGTCCTGTTGATGACGCCCGCTCTGGCGTTCTTCTACGGCGGCATGGTGCGGACCAAGTCGGTGCTCAACATGATGATGATGTCGTTCATCAGCATCGGCACCGTCGCGCTGGTCTGGGTGGTGTACGGCTACGGACTCACGTTCGGCTCGGGCACCCTGATTGGTGACCCCTCGGGCTTCTTTGGCCTGAACGGCATCAGCGACGACAGCTCGCTGGCCGCAGGCTCGGGTGTGCCGTTCCTGGTGATGGCTGCCTTCCAGGCAACCTTCGCGATCATCACTGTCGCGCTCATCTCGGGCTCGGTCGCCGACCGCATGAAGTTTGCCTCGTGGACGGTCTTCACCGTCCTGTGGGTCACGCTCGCCTACTTCCCGATCGCTCACGCGGTGTGGGGCGGCGGCATCCTGGGCTGGGAGAACAGCATCACGCCCACCTCGCCCATCGACTTCGCCGGTGGAACCGTCGTTCACATCAACGCTGGTGCCGCTGGTCTGGCGCTCGCGCTCGTGCTCGGCATCCGTAAGGGCTTCGGCAAGGAGCCCTTCAAGCCCCACAACCTGCCCTACGTCATGCTCGGTGCCGCCCTCCTGTGGTTCGGCTGGTTCGGCTTCAACGCCGGCTCCGAGTTTGCCGCCGACTCGACCTCTGGTCGTGCCTTCCTGAACACGGTCGTCGCCCCTGCGCTCGCCATGCTCGGCTGGCTGCTGGTGGAGAAGATCCGCGACGGCAAGCCCACCTCGCTGGGTGCCGCGTCGGGTATCGTCGCCGGTCTCGTTGGTATCACCCCCGCCGCCGCTTCGGTGGACACCTGGGGCGCCATCGCCATCGGCTTCCTGTCCGGTATCGCATCGGCCTACGCAGTGGGTCTCAAGTACAAGTTCGGCTACGACGACTCGCTAGACGTGGTGGGCGTTCACCTGGTCTCCGGCCTCCTGGGCACGGTCCTCATCGGATTCTTCGCGAACCTCGACGAGGGCACCACCTGGGCCGGCGCCGGCGACACCATGTCGCCCATGAACGGCCTGTTCTACGGCGGCGGCTTCGACCAGCTCGCCACGCAGGTGATTGCCGCGCTGATCGCGGTGGTGTACTCCTTCGTGGTGACGCTGATCATCGCGCTGGTCATCAAGTACACGATGGGCCTGCGCGTGAGCCAGGATGTGGAAGTGGCGGGCATTGACCTCGCCGAGCACGGTGAGACCGCTTACGAGGAGGCTAAGTAACCATGAAGCTGGTGACTGCAATCATTCAGCCGCACCGCGTTGACGAGGTCCGCGCCGCCATTGAGGCGGTCGGCGTCAAGGGTGTGACAGTGTCCGAGGCTGCTGGCTATGGCCGCCAGAAGGGCCACACCGAGGTCTACCGCGGTGCCGAGTACACGGTTGACCTGGTGCCCAAGACGCGCCTGGAGATCCTCGTTGAGGACGCCGACGCTACCGCTGTGACCGACGCCATCGTGTCGGCCGCGCAGACCGGCAAGATCGGTGACGGCAAGGTCTGGGTTGTTCCCGTCGAGGACGTGGCCCGTGTTCGCACTGGCGAGCACGGCTCGGACGCCCTCTAAGGAGCCCATGTAACGATGGGTCTCTCGGACTCTGTCCGTGACGACTCGCACGCTGAGGTCCCGCATCCCGCTGGGGTGCGGGACCTCAAGCGTGAGAGGGCGGAGCTAGCCGCCTCTCTCGCCGACCACCCGGGACGCGAGCGGAGGGCCGCGCTGGCCGAGCTCGTCTACGCGCGTCTCACGGAGCACTTTGTGACTGTCGTCGGCGCGGCCAAGGGCCTGACCCTGGCCGCCGTCGGCAGCGTCGGCAGGGGGGAGGCAGGTCCGTACTCGGACCTCGACCTGGTGCTCCTGCACGACGGCACGTCGGCAGGCAAGGCGCTGGCCGCGGACGCCGCCCAGAAGCTCTGGTATCCCATCTGGGATGCGTCGCTTCCGCTCGACCATTCGACACGTTCGCTCGTCGAGTGCCGCCAGGTAGCGTCGAAGGACCTCGCTGCGGCTGCGGGTCTTCTTGATCTGCGCCACATTGCGGGTGACGACTCGCTGGCTCAGCAGGCGCGCTCGGCGATTCTCGCCGATTGGCGATCCGCTGCTCGCACCCGCCTGCCCGAACTGCTGGCCGCCTCGCGCGCGCGGTCTGAACGCTTTGGCGAGCTCGCCTACCTCATTGAGCCCAACCTCAAGGAGTCGCGCGGCGGACTGCGAGACTACGTGAGCCTCACTGCGCTCGCGGCGACCTGGCTCACCGACAAGCCGCACGGAGCCGTTGACGACGCCGCGAATCACTTGCTCGACGTGCGCGATGCACTGCAGATCGTCTCCGGGCGCGCTGTGCAGATCGTGGGCAGGCACGTCGCCGCCGAGGTCGCCGAGCACATGAAATACGACGACGTCGACGATCTGCTGAGCTCGATCGCCGACGCGGGCCGCACCATCGCGTTCGCCGTAGACACCACTGAGCGCGGCGCGCGGCGCTCGCTCGAGAAGTCTGGCGTGGGATCCCGAGCCTTCCTCGCTCGTCGGCGTGGTACAGCCCCACGCCACGTGCCGGTAGCCGAAGGCCTCATCGATGTGGACGGCGACCTCGCGCTCGCGCCGGGTCACGACGCCTCCGGCGACGTGACGCTGCCGCTGCGAGCAGCAGCCGCGGCCGCGACGCGCGGACTTGGCTTCACGCCGAGCCTGCTGGAGACACTGACGACGTGCCCCGAGCCTCCGCGCCCGTGGCCGGCCGAGGCTCGCCAGCACTTTGCCGACCTCCTGCGCGCGTCGAACCACCTGGTGGGCGTGTGGGAGGCGCTCGACGTGGACAGACAGGTGGTGAGGTGGCTGCCGCAATGGGCGGCGGTGCGCAACCGCCCGCAGCGCAACGCCTTCCACGTGTACACGGTGGATCGTCACATGGTGGAGACAGTGGTGATCGCCGGTCGCATGAAGCGCCAAGTGAAGGACCTCGACCTGTTGCTGCACACGGCGCTGTTCCACGACATCGGCAAACAGGCGGGCGTCGCCGACCACTCGATCGAGGGTGCCGCGATGATTCCTGACCTCGGCGCGCAGATGGGCCTCGAGCCCGCCTTCATCGCCGACATGGCGACGCTGGTGCGTGAGCATCTCACGCTCGCCGACTTTGCCACGGCCCGCGATCCGAACGACCCCACGGTGGCGCGCGAGCTGGTGGCGCGGCTCGACGGCAGGCTCGACCTGTTTGAGATGTTGCGCGCGCTCACCGAGGCCGATGCCAGGGCGGCAAGCCCCAAGGCGTGGACATCGTGGCGCGAGCAGCTTGTCGACACCCTGTCGGCCACCGTGCGCTCCGCGGCGGGTGGGCCCCAGGTAGGCTAGTCGGCACCGCACACGTGAAGGGAGTGCCGTGTTCGCGAGCCTGTCCGATCGCCTCACAGCGACGTTCCGTACCCTGAGGGGCAAGGGCCGACTGTCCGAGGCGGACATCGACCAGACCCTCGGCGAGATTCGGCGCGCCCTGCTCGACGCCGACGTCGCGCTGCCAGTTGTCACCACCTTCATCGGTCGCATCCGCGAGCGCGCGGTAGGGGCCGAGGTGTCGGGGGCGCTGAACCCCGGCCAGCAGGTCGTCAAGATCGTCAACGAGGAGCTCATCGAGATCCTCGGCGGTCAGACGCGGTCGCTGAGCTTCGCCAAGTCGGGTCCCACTGTGATCATGCTTGCGGGTCTTCAGGGTGCCGGTAAGACCACATTCGCCGGCAAGCTCGCGCACCACTTGAAGCAGCAGGGGCACACCCCGCTGCTCGTGGCGGCGGACCTGCAGCGCCCCAACGCGGTGACCCAGCTCGAGGTGGTCGGCGAGCGAGCGGGCGTTCCCGTCTTCGCCCCCGAGCGCGGCGTCACCCGCGAGGACGAGAAGGCCAAGGGCAACCCGGTCAAGGTGGCAAAGAACGCCATCAAGGAGGCTGAGAAGCGTCAGCACTCCGTGGTGATCGTCGACACGGCTGGCCGCCTGGGCGTCGACCAGGAGCTCATGCGCCAGGCCGGCGACATTCGTAAGGCGATCGACCCGGACGAGGTGCTGTTCGTCATCGACGCGATGATCGGTCAGGACGCCGTGTCCACAGCGCAGGCCTTCCAGGCGGGCGTCGCGATGACGGGCGTGGTGCTGTCGAAGCTCGACGGCGACGCGCGCGGTGGCGCCGCGCTGTCCGTGCGCGAGGTCACGGGCGTGCCGATCATGTTTGCCTCCACGGGCGAGAAGATCGACGACCTCGAGGTGTTCCACCCCGAGCGCATGGCCAGCCGCATCCTGGACATGGGCGACATCCTCACGCTGATCGAGCAGGCCGAGCGCACGTTCGACCAGGCCGAGGCGCAGCGCATGGCCGACAAGATGTCCAAGGGCGAGGACTTCACTCTCACGGACTTCCTGAGCCAGATGCAGCAGCTCAAGAACATGGGCTCGCTGCAGAAGATGCTCACGATGCTGCCCGGCATGGGTCAGATGCGCGAGCAGATCGACAACCTCGACGAGAAGGAGCTGACGCGCACCGAGGCGATCATCCAGTCGATGACGCCCCAGGAGCGTGACAACCCCAAGGTGCTGAACGGCTCGCGCCGCTCGCGCATCGCGGCGGGCTCCGGCACGTCGGTGGCACAGGTCAACTCGCTCATCAAGCGGTTCGACGACGCGCAGCGCATGATGAAGGCCATGGCGGGCGGTGGCGGCATGCCAGCGATGCCCGGCATGGGCAGCGGGCCTGGCGCGTTCGGTGGGCTGCCAGGCGGCAAGAAGTCAAAGGGCAAGCAGGCGCCGCAGCGCAAGGTCAAGGGCAAGTCGGGCAATCCCGCGAAGCGTGCTCAGCAGGAGCGAGCGCAGCAGGATCGCGGGCCGGCCCAGGCCCCGGCGGGCTCGGCCTTTGGGCTAGGAGCGCAGCCGCAGCAGCCGGAGTTCGACCCCAATAGCCTGCCGAGCCTCAACAAATACCTGCGCGGATGACAGCGTACGAGCTCACGGGCCCGGTGCTCGCCGACGACGGCGTCGAGCACGCCAGGGCCTGGGTGCTCGGCGAGCGCATCACGTACGAGCGCCCCGCTTATACCGAGGTGGAGAGCGTGTCCGGCTGGGCGCTGCCCGGCTTTGTGGACATGCACTGCCACCTGTCGGTGGGCCCCACCGGTCCCGTCGATGGGGACCTGGTGCTCAAGCAGGCGCACGTGGAGCGCGATGCCGGGGTGTTGCTGGTGCGCGACACCGGCTCCGCGACGAGCCTCGTTGCCATTGAGGGCCGCACCGACGTGCCCGATGTGCGCAGCTCGGGTCGCTTCATCGCGCGCCCAAAGCGCTACCTCAAGGGCTACGGCGTGGAGGTCGAGCCGCACGAGCTTCCGGCCGAGGCGGCGCGCCAGGCGAGGGCATCGGGCGACTGGGTCAAGATCATCGCCGACTGGATCGACCGCGATCTGGGCGACGAGGCGGACCTCACCCCGCTATGGGAGCCCCAGCAACTCGCCGATGCCGTGGCGGCCGCCCACGCGGAGGGAGCCAGGGTCACTGCTCACACGTTTGCCACGGAGTCCGTTGATGCGCTGCTCGACGCGGGCCTCGACTCGATCGAGCACGGCACCGGCATGTCCGAGGCGCACATGGAACGCGCGGCAGCCGCCGGGATCCCGGTGATCCCCACGTTGCTGCAGATCGCCAACTTCGCGTCGTTTGCCGCTCAGGGTCGCGACAAGTTCCCGCGCTTCGCCGCGCGGATGCAGCGCATGTACGACCGCCGCTACGAACAGGTAGGCCAGATGCACGACGCAGGCGTGGTGCTCCTGGTGGGCACCGACGCAGGCACGTCGATCGCACACGGCGACCTGGGGCGCGAGGCCGCCGAGATGGCTCGCTGCATGCCAGCCGCCGACGTGGTCGCCGCGGCCACCTGGAGGGCGCGCCGCTTCCTGGGTGCGCCAGTCCTGGCGGAGGGAGACCCCGCAGATGTGGTGGTGCTTGACGCGGATCCCCGTGCGGAGATCGGTGCCATCACACATCCCTCTGCGGTATTCCTCAAAGGTCACCGCGCACTGTGACGACACTCACAGCGTTTTGTGAGGTGCGGTGACGAACCTGGGTAATAGACGGCCGCGGTGAGTGGCCGGATCGGGCATCCAGGAGGAATCATGAGGAAGAGCAGGGCTGCGGTGGTTGGCACCGTCGGCACCGTGATGATCGGTGCAGGCTGGGCCGCCGGACTGATCGCTACTGCCGCATCGGCTGAATCGTCGGGCCTGTCACTCGTCGCCGACGCGACCACCGATAGCACCACCACGTCGCCCAGCCCGACGGCGAGCGAGTCGCCCACCGCGTCGGAGTCGGCCACGCCCAGCGAGACGGCGACGCCCAGCGAGACCGCCACCACCGACACGTCGACGCAGGCGGCTCCCGCCGAGACCGCCCCCGCCGCGCCCGCAGGCGTGACCGGCACGTACACGGGCGCGACTGTGCAGACCCGCTACGGCAACTACCAGGTGTCCCTGGCGGTCTCCGACGGCGTGATCACGGCCGTGAACATCCTCCAGGACGGCGACACGGATCGCGAGTCCACGCAGATCAAGTCACGGTCCGAGCCGACCATCATCTCTCGCGTGCTTGAGGCGCAGACCTACAACGTCTCGGGCGTCTCTGGCGCGTCGTACACGTCGCAGGGAATCCTGCTGTCCGTGCAGAGCGCGATGCAGTCGGCCGGCCTCGCATGACCGCCACCGCCACTCGGGAGCTTCCTCACGTGAAGCAGCGCAACGGCCTCGCGGCCATGTTCGCGCGCACGTGGGAGCGCGACGCGGCCCGCACCGACACCCTCGAATCAGTCTTCTGGCTCACCGGAGCGGGCGCCCTGTCGCTCATGTTTGCGATGGGAGCGCCCATTTCCAGCGTGGGAGACGCGCTCACCACGATCGGCCGTGCGACGGGCATCGTTGCGGGCCAGATGATGATGGTGCAGCTCATCCTCGCCGCGCGCATCCCGTGGGTGGAGCGTCGCATCGGGCACGATCGTGCCCTGTTGATGCACGGCCAGCTGGGTCGCATGGGATTCTTCGCGATGGCCGCGCACGTCATCACGCTGGTGCTGGGATACGGCGCGCGCACCCAGACCGGGTGGTGGGACCAGTCATGGTCCTTCCTGCTGCACTTCGGCAGCGACATGACGCTCTCCGTCATCGGATTCTGGCTGCTGCTCGCCGTGATCGGCACGTCGCTTGCGGCGGTGCGGGCTGCGTGGAGGTACGAGACGTGGCACGTGGTGCACCTGCTCACGTACGTCTCCGTCGGTTTCGCGATTCCTCACCAGTTCAGCAGTGGCACCACGTTCGCCGGGTGGGCAGGTACCGGGCTCGCCACCCTCGCCCGCTGGTATTGGATCGCGCTGTGGGCGGTGGCGGTGGGCGGCTTCCTGGCGTGGCGCATCGGCCGCCCCCTTGTCTCCTTCTTCCGCTACGACCTGCGAGTGGCGCGCGTGGACCACCACGCCGACGGCACGGTGTCGGTGTGGGTGCGGGGCCGCGGCCTCGACCGCATGAAGGCGCTGCCAGGGCAGTTCTTCGAGTGGCGCTTCCTCACGGCCGGCATGTGGGCGCAGGCGCACCCGTTCTCGCTCTCAGCCGCACCCAGCAACGAGTACCTCCGCATCACCGTCAAGGTGGTGGGCGACCACACCGAGGACATCGCGACGCTCCAGGTGGGCACCCGCGTGATGGTCGAGGGTCCCCTCGGCCGCTTCCGAGCCGACCTGCGCCAGAGCCCCGGAATGGTGCTTGTGGGCGCCGGATCGGGCATCGCGCCCATCGTGTCGGTGCTTGAGGGCCTGGATGGCTCGGCGCCCATCGTGGTGATGCTGCGCGCTCGCACCGAGGATCAGATTCCCCATCTCGACGAGGTGCGCGAGATGGTGCGTGAGCGCGGCGCGACGTTGTATCTGCTGACCGGCCGACGTGGTCACGGGTGGCTTCCCGAGGGGCTTGCCGCCCGCATGTCGCAGCTTGCACCAGCGCTCGCGGCATCGGATGTGTACGTGTGCGGCCCCGAGGAGTGGGCGGGCCAGATCCTTGACGAGGCGCGCCGCTGCGGCGTCCCCGAACAGCGCCTGCACCGCGAGGAGTACGTCTGGTAAGTCCGATTGGCGCCGGCTACCGGGAATG
Source organism: Demequina lutea (assembly GCA_003246255.1). Taxonomy (GTDB): domain Bacteria; phylum Actinomycetota; class Actinomycetes; order Actinomycetales; family Demequinaceae; genus Demequina; species Demequina lutea_A. The sequence continues at coordinate 57,423 of QKAX01000152.1, read as the reverse complement.
GCTGGCGCAGCTCGCGCGTTGCGAGGGCAAGCCTCGCAGCCAGACGACCAGAAAGGCCGCCGATGACCGCCGACGCGACACTCGCCGCCCGACGCGCCTCCGCGCGGTCGTGGTGGGCCGACGGCCTTGCCGCCACTCCGTGGATTCTCGCGTCGGTGGCGCTCTCGCTCTTCATCGCCGACGGCGGTCTTCTTACGGTCACCGCTGTCGATTGGGTGTACATCGTGGGCCGCGCGCTCGGCCTCATCGCCGCCGTACTGATGCTCACCCAGGTGACGCTCGTGGCGCGGGTTCCGTTCGTCGAGAAGGTGCTCGGTCACGACCGCGCAGTGGCGGCGCACACGTCCCTCGGCAAGTTTGCAGTGATCGCGATGCTGGCCCACGCGGGCATCATCGTGGCGATGACGGCGTACCACGCGGGCATGCCGGTGTGGCAGGCGTCGATCGAGCTGGGCACATCCGCCTGGTATCTCGCCGCCGCGCAGATCGCGCTCGGCGCGTTCTTGGTGGTGCTGGCCACGTCCATCGCGATCGTGCGCAGGCGCTGGCGCTATGAGACGTGGCACGCTGTGCACCTGCTGACGTACATCGGAATCGCCGCGGCCGTGCCTCACCAGTTCCTTGAGGGATCGACGTTCCGCAACGGGGGAGCGGCGTGGTGGTTCTGGTTCGCCATCTACGTGGTGGCGTTTGGCTCCGTCGTGGTCTTCCGCCTCGTGGTGCCAGCCGTGCGTGCAGCACGCGGCGGACTGCGTGTGGAGTCGGTGCTGAGCGAGCCCGGCGGCGCGACGTCCGTGCGGGTCTCCGGTCCCGACGTTGCCCGGCTGAGGGTAGAACCCGGTCAGTTCTTGCTGTGGAGGTTCCTCGACGCCGGTCGCTGGCGCGCGGCGCATCCCTTCACGGTGTCGGATCTCGCGAGCGACGGCCTTCGCCTCACGGCGCGGCCCGCGGGCGACGGCTCGGCCGCGCTCGCGACCCTGGAGCCCGGCACACGAGTGGTGGTCGAGGGCCCGTTCGGCGTCTTCACTCAGCGCGCGCGCACCAAGCCGGGGGCAGTGCTCGTGGCCGCAGGCATCGGCATCACGCCCGTGCGGGCGCTCCTGAGCGGCTGGACGCCCGCCGATGGCGAGGTCGACGTCATCTGGCGCGTGCGCGCCCTCGACGAGGCGCCGCTGCGCGACGAGGTCGTGACGCTCGCCAAGGCGGCTGGCGCGCGCCTTCACATCCTTGACGGCGCTCGCGGGGCGGGCTGGGCGGCGAGGGGTTCCGACGCGACGCTCGCAGGCCTGGTGAGTGACGTCGCGGAGCGCGATGTGTACATCTGCGGCCCGGGCCGATGGGCCGACGCCGTCGAGGACGATGCGAGGGCGTCGGGAGTGGCGCGCGAGAGCGTGCATCGGGAAGCGTTTGGATTCCACGAGGAGGATCGATGACCACCAAGACCCTGATCTGGACTACCGCGTCCGTGTCTTTGCTAGCGGCGTGCTCGTCCGGCGCGGCCGATGAGCCAGCGGCCCCCGCGGCAGGGGGCGACGATACCGCGGCCTCGGCCACGTACGCGGATGGCGTGTACGTGGGCCCGCGAGTCACCAACATCAAGGGCGGCTACCAGGCACAGGTCACCATCGAGGGTGGCGTGATCACCGCCGTCGATCCGGTGGAGGCGGGCACTCAAGACCCGGAGTCGTTGCAGGTCAACTCGTTCGCTGTGCCCGAGCTTGAGGCGCGCGTCCTGGCGGCGCAGAGCGCCAACGTGGACGAGGTGTCCGGAGCGTCGTTCACGTCGCCCGCCTACATCGAGTCCATCGCCGGGGCACTGGACGAGGCACAGCAGTGATGAGGCCCGCGCGCGCCATCGGCGTCTTCGTGCTGTGCGCGGGAATCGTTGCGGCGGGTTACGCCGTTTCACCCAAGGAGCTGCCCACGCTCACGCTGGTGGTGCCCACGCAGGCGCCCGCATCGGAAGGAGAAGCCACGTCATGAGTTTGGCCACCTACGCGAGCACTGTGCACGCCATGGGGATGCCCTTCACGGTGCAGATGAGTCTGCCGCCGTCGGATCAGGCGGCCGCCGAGGCGGTCAAGGCCTTTCATGACGAGCTCCTGTGGGCGGACCAGGTGTTCTCGCTGTTCATCGAGGATTCGCAGCTGAGCCGCCTCAACCGCGGCGAGCTCGCGGTGGACGAGTGCGAGCCCGAGATGCTCGAGATTCTGCAGGCGTGCGAGTGGTACCGCTCGGCCACGCATGGCGGCTTCGACGCGCGCAGGCCCGATCACCTCGACCCCTCTGGGTTGGTGAAGGGCTGGGCCGTGGCGCGCGGGGCGCAGGCCTTTGACCGCATGGGTCCCGCCGCGTGGATGGTGGGGGCCGCCGGAGACATCCTGGTGTCCGGCGAGGGCACGGAATGGCAGCTCGGCATCGCGGATCCGCGCGTGCAGGGCGACCCCACGGGCACACCCGTGGTGGACGTCATCTCGCTCGGCGGGAAGTTCCGCGCGCTCGCCACCTCGGGCATCGCGCAGCACGGCCTGCACATCTGGGACCCCAAGACGGGCGAGGGCGCGCAGCACTACATCCAGGTCTCCGTCGTTGGCCCTGACCTCGTCTCGGCCGATGCGTGGGCCACGGCCATCGCTGCCGGCGGCGAGGAGACTCTCTCGGCGGCGCTCGACGAGGGCCTCGAGGTGCTGGTCATCACCAAGGCGCACGACGACGGCACGTTTGCCGCGGAGTCGTCCGCCGGGTGGCCCTCCGTGCTGCACCACTGAGGGTGTCGCCAGCCGCGCCCCTCTTCTGGCATACTTGAGGGCTGTCGCGCGTCCGCGCGGCAATTCGTCTTGTCAGGCAGGGCATCGGCCCGCCCGGCTCACACCGAATGCAAGGAGAGACAGTCATGGCTGTCAAGATTCGCCTGAAGCGCTTTGGCAAGAAGCGCGCCCCTTACTACCGCGTCGTCGTCATGGACTCGCGCACCAAGCGCGATGGCCGTGCCATCGAGGAGATCGGCAAGTACCACCCCACGGAGGAGCCCTCGGTCATCGAGATCAACTCCGAGCGTGCGCAGTACTGGCTCGGCGTGGGCGCGCAGCCCTCGGAGCAGGTCGCCGCGCTGCTGAAGCTCACGGGTGACTGGGGCATCTTCAAGGGCGACAAGGATGCCAAGAGCACCGTCAAGTTTGCCGAGGGCAAGGCCGACGCCGAGGCCGCCATCAAGGCGCACGCCGACGCCGCCGAGAAGCTCAAGGCCGAGGCCGCTGCCGCCAAGGAAGCCGCCAAGACCGTCGCTGACGAGTCGAGCGAGGTTCCCACGGATGAGGGCACCGAGGTCGACGTGGAGATCGCCGAGGGCGATCCGTCGGACGCTGACGACAAGGTCGAGGGCACCCTCGACGAGGAGGAGAAGTAAGCCATGACCCTCGAGGCCCTCGAGTTCCTGGTCCGCTCGATCGTTCGTAACCCGGACGACGTGCGCGTCACGGAGCGCTCGGGCCGTCGGGGTGTGACGCTCAATGTGGTGGTCCACCCGGACGACCTGCCGCGCGTCATCGGCCGCCACGGCCGCACCGCTTCTTCGCTCCGCACAGTCATCGACGCCATTGCGCGCGATGACGTGCGAGTCAACATCGTCGACGTCGCGTAAGCGACGCCGCAGCTCAGCCCCGGTTTCCCCGCAAGGGGGGCCGGGGCTGAGTGCTTTCTAGGCCGAGGCGCTCTCGCGCCGAGCGGCCTTGCGGCGGGCCCTGCTGCTGCGTCGTTTGCGACTGCGCGCCGTGCCCTCCGCCTCGGCGACGATGCGGTTCACCATGCCGCTGAACACGAGCCCGTGGAACGGGAGCATCGCGAGCCAGTACAGGCGCCCCGTGAGCCCTCGCGGGAAGAACACCGCGCGCTGGCGGTAGACCGAGCCGTTCTCGGTGGGGTCGACGGCGAGCTCGAGCCACGCCTTGCCTGGCACGCGCATCTCCGCGCGTAGCCTGAGCAGACGGCCGCGGTCCACGTGCTCCACGCGCCACACGTCCACGGCGTCGCCCACGCGGATGCGGCGAGTGGTGCGGCGGCCCCTGCGCAGGCCCACGCCGCCGGCGAGGCGGTCCATGAATCCGCGCACGGCCCACAGCACCGACGCCGAATACCAGCCGGTCTCGCCGCCCACCTGGGACAGGACGCGCCACACGGCGCCCGGCATCGCGCTCGACTTCTTGCTGCGCGAGTCCGTGAAGACGGTGCGGCCGGCCCAGTCGGGGTCGCTGGGCATCGGCTCGCTGGGCGCGCCCATGACGCTTGCGTCCACCCAGCTCGTCTCCACCTGGTCGATCTCCACGCGGCCGATCGCCCATCGAAGCGAGTCGTCGTAGCTGGTGAGGCCGCCCTCGGGCGGAGGGATCACGTCCGACACTGGGTCGCCCTCCACCACACAGTTGTGTAGCAGGGACTCGACCAGCGGGCGCGCGATCTGGTGCGGAACGGGCGTCACCAGCCCCACCCAGTGCGAGGCGAGGCTGGGAGACAGCACGGGGATCGCCGTGATGCCGCGCTTGGGCAGCCCCGCCGCCGCCGCGTAGCCGTTCATCATCTCGGCGTAGGTCATGACGTCGGGGCCGCCGATGTCGTACTCGCGGTTGACGTCGTCTGGCACGCGCGCCGCCGCGAGCAAGTAGTGCAGCACATCGCGCACCGCGATGGGTTGGATGCGGTTACGTACCCACTTGGGCGCGGGCATGTACGGCAGCACCTCGGTGAGGTGGCGGATCATCTCGAAGGATGCGGAGCCCGAGCCGATCACCACACCCGCGTTGAGCACCAGCGTGGGCGTGGGGGAGTCCAGCAGGATCGTGCCCACCTCGCGGCGCGACTCGAGGTGGTGCGACAGCTTCGCGTCGTCGGGGTGGAGGCCGCCCAGGTAAATGATGCGCCGCACGCCCTCCGCCGCCGCGGCATCGGCCACGTGGCGCGCGATCCCGCGGTCCACGGCGTCGTAATCGCGGCCGCCGTACATCGAGTGCACCAGGTGGTAGACGATGTCGACGCCGCGCATCGCTTCGGCCACCACGCCGGCGTCGGAGGCGTCTCCCTCCACCACGTCGAGTGCGCCCGACCACGGCATCTCTGCTACACGCGCCGCCGACCGCGACAGCACTCGCACTCGATACCCGCCGGCGAGCAGCCGGGGAACCAGGCGGCCACCGAGGTAGCCGGTTGCTCCAAGGACCAGCACTCGCGGGGTCTCGCCGCTCGCGTCAGGCACCGCGCGCAGGTCCTCCTCCGAGCCGAGCGGCGTGCTCAACTCGGGTGCGTGCTCGGTTGCGTCGTCGTCGAAACTCACCGCTCGCCCTTCGTCGTGTGTGGCCCCCGGGGTCATGAGGGAAACGCCCCGCGCGCTGTGGGCTATTCCGAGACGTGGCGAGCGCCACGCGTCGGGTGCGCCGCGCGTCGGCGCCCCCTCTAGGCTTGTCGCCATGAAGGTCACTGTCGCGCGCATCGGGCGCGCTCACGGTCTCAAGGGTGAGGTATCGGTCGAACTGCGCACCGACATCCCCGAGGAGCGCCTGTTGAGACGGAGCCTGCCAGCGCTGGCCCGCTGACGATCACCTCGGTGCGCGACCAGGCGGGCCGCTGGTACCTGCGCTTTGAGCAGATCGGCGACCGCACCGCGGCCGAGAACGCGCGCGGCGTGGAGCTGGTCATGGAGGCCGTCGAGGACGAGGAAGAGGACGCGTGGTTCGTGGGCGAGCTGGTTGGCCTCGCCGCAGTGCGCCCCGATGGCTCGGCGATTGGCAAGGTCGTTGACGTCATGGCGATGCCCGCGCAGGACGTGCTCGTGGTGAAGGAGCCCAACGGCCACCGCGCCATGATTCCTATGGTGGAGGCCTTTGTGCCCGAGGTGGATATCGAGGGCGGTCGGATCGTGACGCCCCCTCACGGGCTGCTCTCCGGCGAGGAGATGGAGGACACGGGCGAGACGCACGGCGGGGCGGGCGCGTAGCCGTGCGCCTCGACATCGTCACGATCTTTCCCGAGTTCTTCTCGGTGCTTGACGTCTCGCTGCTGGGCAAGGCGCGCCAGGCCGAGCTCGTGGACGCGCGCGTGCACGATCTGCGCGAGTGGGCGGCCATCAAGGCCGACGGCACGCCTGACCCGCACCGCACGGTGGACGATTCCCCGTTTGGCGGGGGAGCTGGCATGGTCATGAAGGCCGACGTGTGGGGCCGCGCGCTCGACGACCTGCTGCGGCCGGAAGGCGTCCTGGTGGTGCCCACGCCTGCAGGCATTCCGTTCACGCAGGCACTCGCGCGCGAGCTGAGCGCAGCGCCGCAAATCGCCTTCGCGTGCGGCCGCTATGAGGGCATCGACGCGCGCGTCCCCGAGCACTACGCGGCGCAGGGATTCCGCGTGCTGGAGGTCAGCGTCGGCGACTACGTGCTGAACGGCGGCGAGGTGGCAGTATTCGCCATGATCGAGGCCATCACCCGGCTGATTCCTGGGTTCATGGGCAACGCGGCCTCGCTCGAGGAGGAGTCTCACGAGGACGGCCTGCTCGAGTACCCCTCGTATACGCGCCCCGCCTCGTGGCGCGGGCTCGATGTGCCCGACGTGCTGCTGAGCGGCCACCACGGCAAGATCGCCGCATGGCGTCGCGAGCAGCAGCTCGAGCGCACCCGCCAGCGCAGGCCCGATCTGCTCCCGGCCGACGATCGCGAGGGTTAGCCGCGGAGCCTCCGCAGTGGCTCGCCGCGGTGGCCGTACGATCGTCGCATGAGCGACCGTCGGCAGGTTCCCGCGAGGGCCAAGACTGCCGCAACGCGCGCGAGGTATGCCAAGCGTCGGCAACGCAGGCTTGCACGCGTGGACAACGACCTGACCGCCGCCGAATGGCAGGCGCTCGTGGCCGGCTGGGGCGGGTGCGCGTACTGCGGTGCCACGGATCGCGCCCTGCAAAAGGACTGCATCCAGCCCATCTCTCGCGGCGGGCGCTACACGGTGGCGAACGTGGTGCCCGCGTGCGCCTCGTGCAACGCGAGCAAGCACAACGACGAGGTCACCGGTTGGCTGCGTCGCAAGGGTCTCGACGAGCGCCGCTTTCTGACGCGCCTCGCTGAGTTGTCGCGCGCCCTTGAGTCCGACGCGGCGGCCGAGTGACGCTGCCGAGCGGCGCCTTGTGGCGGCGTCGGCCGGGCACGGGCCCGGCGTCGTCGTCGGGTGATGCACGCCGCGCCTCGTGTGGCTCGACCAGGCGGGATGCGTATGGCAGAATTGTCCGTCGGTGCGCGCGGCGCCGGGACCTGCCACAGGGGGTTCGGCTTAGCCCGCGGCGCACGTTCACTTTCAATGCCATCAGGCAGAGATCGCGGGAGACCTGTGGCAAGCGCGAGGAGAGACAGTCATGCAGAAGCTTGACAACGTCGTTGCGGCTCAGCTCCGCGACGACATCCCGGCCTTCCGTGCCGGTGACACCCTCAAGGTGCACGTGAAGGTTATTGAAGGTAACCGCTCGCGTGTCCAGGTGTTCCAGGGCGTCGTGATCGCCCGCCAGGGCAAGGGCGTGGGCGAGACGTTCACCGTCCGCAAGATTTCGTTCGGCGTTGGCGTCGAGCGCACCTTCCCGCTGCACGCTCCCACGATCGAGAAGATCGAGGTTGACCGTCGCGGTGACGTGCGTCGCGCGAAGCTCTACTACCTCCGCGGCCTGCGCGGCAAGGCGGCTCGTATCCGCGAGAAGCGCGAGAACTAGTCATTTCTTACACCGACGACGACTCGACGGAGGGGGCTTCCCCCTCCGTCGGTCGTCGTTTGTGGTGGTGGCTGCGTGAGGCGCTCATCGTCACGGTGAGCGCGCTCGCGCTGTCGCTGATTCTGAAGACGTTCGTCTTCCAGTCCTTCTGGATCCCATCGGGCTCCATGGAGAACACCCTGCAGGTCAACGACCGCATCCTCGTGTCGCTGTGGCGGCCCGGACCGCTCGACCTGCGCCACGGCGACATCGTCGTGTTCAAAGACCCCGGCGGCTGGCTGTCTGCCTCGCAGACGCCGCAGCCCACGGGCCTCACCCGCGTGTGGGACGACGTGGCCACGTTTGTTGGCCTGCTCCCGAACGACGCGGGGGAGCACCTGGTTAAGCGCGTGATCGGCCTGCCGGGCGACACCGTTGCGTGCGACCCTTCCGACGGCATCGTGACCGTCAACGGCGAGCCGCTGCAAGAGGACTACCTCAAGCCCGACACGCAGAGTTGCACGTACCCCTGGTCCATCGAGGTGCCCGAGGGGCGCCTCTGGGTCCTGGGTGATAACCGCTCCAACTCCGCCGACTCCCGCGCCCACCTGGGCGATCCGGGCGGCGGCACCATCCCCGCCGACTCCGTGGTGGGCACCGTCTTCGTGACCGTCTGGCCCCTCGACCACTGGCAGACGTTCGGGAACCCCTACCCGACGCAGTAGCCGTGGTCTCGCTCGAGTTCGAGGCCGCGCTGTGGGACGCTGGCGCCGCCGTGGTGGCTGGCATCGACGAGGTGGGCCGCGGCGCCCTTGCGGGCCCCGTCTCCGTTGGCGTGGTGGCCGTGTCCCGATGCGAGGCCTGGCCGGATGGGCTGGCCGACTCCAAGCAACTCACCCGCGCCGCGCGCGAGGGGCTCCTCGACGCGTTGGGCGTCTTTGGCGTGGGACGCGCGGTGGGCCATGCGTCGCCGGCCGAGATTGACGACGTGGGCATCGTGGGGGCGCTGCGCCTCGCCGGCCTGAGGGGCCTCGCGTCGCTCGCCGATGCTGGGGTCGCTGTGGACGCGGTGCTGCTCGATGGCACGCACGACTGGCTCACCGCGCCGCCGGCGGACCTGTTCGCCGAGCGCGAGCCTGTGCCAACCCCGCCCGTGACCATGGTGGTCAAGGGCGACAACCGCTGCGCGTCCATCGCGGCGGCCTCGGTGCTGGCCAAGGTCGAGCGCGACGCGATGATGCGCGCGGCGCATGCGGACTACCCCGCGTACGGCTGGGAATCCAACAAGGGCTACGGCGCCGCGGTGCACCTGGCGGCGCTGCGGGAACTGGGCCCGAGCCCCCTTCACCGCGTCTCGTGGAAGCTGCCCGGCGCGTCGGCGTGAGACGTGTGGCCCCGGCATCGGCCATGATGGTGGGGTGAGCAGTGAAGACCTGGAGAACTACGAGACCGAGGCGGAGCTGGCGCTCTACCGCGAGTACCGCGACGTGGTGGGCCTGTTTCGCTACGTGGTGGAGACCGAGCGGCGCTTCTACCTGTGCAACAAGGTGGACCTGCAGGTGCGGGCGAGCGGCTCCGACATTTACTTTGAGGTCACCATGAACGATGCCTGGGTGTGGGACGTGTACCGCTCGGCTCGCCTGGTGAAGAACGTGCGCGTGGTGACGTTCCGCGACGTGAACATCGAGGAGCTCGATCACGACGATGCGATGCCCGACATTCGACAGCTGAAGGGCGGGCGCTAGCCGCCTTCCTCCCTCGTCCCGATGCCCCGCCTGGCCGGCGGGGCATCGTTGTTTCCGCGTCCAGCTCCTGTTGCAAAGAATCCCTTGCAAAGATATCTTTGCAGTCATGACGAACTCAGTGCCCCGCAGAGAACTCGACGCCGCGGCGCTCAAGGCCCTCGCGCACCCACTGCGCGTAGAGATCTTTGACGAGCTCTGGAAGCGCGGCCCTGCCACCGCGAGCATGCTGGGCGAGTGGCTCGGCCAGTCCTCGGGCGCGACGAGCTATCACCTGCGTCAGCTGCAGCGTCACGGCCTCGTGCGCGAGGTGGAGGGCAAGGGCACCAAGCGCGAGCGGTACTGGGAGCGCGTGCCCGGCGGCGTGGCGATTGGCGCGGGCACGGGGTTTGAGCCCGCGGCCATCGAGGCGGGGCGCATGATCGCGCGCCAGTGGGCGGATCAGCGTCACCGCGAGATCGACGACTACATGCGCCATGCGGACCGCGTGCTCCCGGACGAGTGGACCGACAACGCCCTGCTCACGGCGGCCAAGCTCAGCCTCACCGCTGCGGAGCTCGGCGAGGTCACCGAGCAGATCGAGGCGCTGCTGTCCACCATCAAGAACCGCTTTGGCGACCGCGAGGCCCCCGAGGGCGCGCGCACCGTGCTACTCACCGCGAACGTCTTCACGCCGATCGAGCCCGAGGAGCTGAACCGATGACCGCACCCGTGACCCCCGCGGCAGGACCCGCGCCCGAGGCGGTGGCCGACGCCGCGTCGCCCGCGCCGCAGAAACTCAGCGCCGCGTTCTATCGCCTCTGGATCGCCGCGATCGGCTCCAATCTCGCCGACGGCGTGGGGCGCGTCGCGCTTCCCCTGCTCGCGGCGTCGCTCACTCGCGACCCGCTGGCCATCTCGGTGCTCGGCGCGCTGGGCGTGATCCCGTGGCTCGCGCTGGGCGTGTACTCGGGCGGCGTGATTGACCGCTACGACCGCCGCAAGGTGATGGCGGCCGCCGACGTGCTGCGGCTCGCGGCATCGGCGCTGCTGGTGGCGCTCGTGCTCACCGATTCCGTGACCGTCGCATGGGTGGCCGTCACCGTGCTGCTGTACGGCGTGGGCGAGGTGTTCTTCGACAACGCGACCAACGCGGTGCTGCCCACCGTCGTGAGGCCCGCGCTGCGCGACAAGGCGAATAGCCGCGTGCAGGCCGCGCAGGTCGCGGTGGACCTCTTTGTTGCCACTCCCATCGGCGCGGCGCTGTTTGCCATGGCCGCGATCGCTCCGCTCGTGGCTGCGGGTGGCGGCTACGGCGTGGCGGTGGCGCTCTCGCTCGCGCTGCCCGCCGTCGCGGCGCGCGCCGCTCGGGGTCGCGCGGTCGTGAAGGCGGCCGACGGCGTTGCGGCCGAGGCTCGGGTCGCCGGCGGCGCGGGGCCGTCCGTCTCGCTGCGCGAGGGCATCGCCTACCTGTGGAACCACCCGTTCCTGCGCTGGATGACGCTGCTCACGTCCACCGTCGCGGCGTCGCTGACATTCGCGCAGGCGACCATGCTGCTGATCTTCCTTGAGCGCTTCGCGGTGCCCGAGGCGCTGCTGGGCCTCGTCGCATCGTCGATCGGAGTAGGAGGCCTCACCGGCTCGGTCGTGGCGCCGATGCTGGTGAAGCGCTGGGGCAGGGGTCGCGTCATGTTGTGGGCCACCGTCGCGGGCGGCGCGGGCCTGGTGCTGGTCGCGGTGTCGCCCAACGTGTGGTGCGCGATGATCGCCTACGCCCTGAGCGCGGGCGGCGTGTCCACGTGGAACGTGCCGTGGGCGAGCGCCAGGCAGGCCGTCATTCCGCAACGGCTCATGGGTCGCGTGCTCGGTTTTGCACGCACCATCGCGTGGGGCCTCATCCCCGTGGCGAGCGTCCTGGGCGGCCTGGTGGGCCGCGTCTCGCTCGTCATGCCCTTCGCTATTGGCGGCGTGGCGATGCTCGTGCTGGCGGCGGTGGGGGCACGGCTGATCCTGTCGACCGATGCGCAGCAGCCCGTGGAGCTCGAGGAGGACGACGACGCGGTCGCCTGACCTTAGCGTCGTCCCCAGGCCCGGTCCTCGGCCTCCTTCCACCGGTTTGCGGGGTGACCGCGCCGCGTGCCCCTGCCCCCGCGCCAGTGTGCTCGCAGGAGGTGCACGGTGGCGGCAAAGGACGCGGTGGGCGAGTACGGAGAGCGGCTCGCCGCCAGAACGCTCGTGGAAGCGGGCTGGACGGTGGTCGACAGGAACTGGCGGTGCGCGCGCGGCGAGATCGACATCGTCGCGGTGGACGGCGACGTGCTGGTGGCGGTGGAGGTCAAGACCCGCCGCTCGGATGCCTTCGGCGGGCCCCTTGAGGCGGTGACGCATCGCAAGGCTGCGCGCCTTCGGGGGCTCGTGGCGCAGTGGCTTGCGGATCACGGCGGAGGGTTTGCGGGCGTGCGCGTGGACCTTGTGGCCATCACGCTCCCGAAGGCCGGCGCCGCACGCGTGACGCACCTGCAGGCCATCGCGTGATCGGGCGCTCCCTGTCCGTCGCGCTCGTGGGCGTCGAGGGGCACGTGATCGAGGTCGAGGCGCACCTTGCGGCGTCGCTGCCGGCCTTTGTGCTGGTGGGACTTCCCGATGCCTCGCTCAACGAGTCGCGCGATCGCGTGCGAGCGGCCGTGGCGTCGTCGGGCCTCACCTGGCCGCAGCGGCGCATCACTGTGAATCTCTCGCCCGCCTCGCTCCCAAAGTCCGGATCCGTCACGGACTTGTCCATTGCCGTCGCGGTGTTGGCGGGCTCAGGCGCGATCGACCGCGCAGCCCCGTCGCGCGCCGTGTTCCTGGGCGAGCTTGGGCTCGACGGCGAGGTGCGCGCTGTACGCGGTGTATTGCCCTCGGTGGCCGCCGCTGTGGCCGCAGGGCACACCCGCATCGTCGTGCCAGCCGCGAATGCCGCGGAGGCGCGGCTGGTGCCCGGCGCCGAGGTGACGGGCGTCGACACGCTCGCCGACGTCGCAGCTCTGTACGGCAACGAGGACGCGCGTCCGGCGTCACGTCCCCGACGCGCCGCGCAGCCGCCTGCCGCGGCTCCCGCCGCGCACGTGCCGGACCTCGCGGAGGTACGCGGTCAGGAGGAGGCCAAGTGGGCGCTCGAGGTCGCGGCCGCTGGCGGGCATCACCTGCTGATGGTGGGGCCACCCGGAGCTGGCAAGACGATGCTCGCGTCGCGCCTCCCCGGGCTGCTGCCCGACTTGGACACCACCCAGGCGCTCGAGGCGACCTCGCTGCACTCGGTGGCCGGTTCGCTCGATGCGGCGGCGGGGCTGCTGACGCGGCCGCCGTTTGAGGCTCCGCATCACTCCGCATCTGCCGCGTCGATCGTGGGCGGCGGCTCGCGCATCGCTAGGCCAGGCGCCGTGTCGCTCGCACATGCCGGGGTGTTGTTTCTTGACGAGGCTCCGGAGTTCCCCAGCGCTGTGCTGCAGACGCTTCGACAGCCGCTCGAGAGCGGCGAGATAGTGCTGCATCGTGCGTACGGCGCGGCACGCTACCCGGCTCGGTTCCAGCTCGTGCTCGCCGCTAATCCGTGTCCGTGCGGACACTATTACGCGCGCGGCGATAGGTGCTCGTGCACTGCGCTGCAGCGCCGGCGTTACTTTGGCAGGCTGAGCGGACCCCTGCTGGACAGGGTGGACATCCAAATGGATGTGCTGCCCGTGCGCCGCGGCGCGGCGGACGCGACCGAGTCGACCGCCGATGTCGCTCAGCGGGTTGCGGTGGCGCGTGCAGCTGCGGGGAGGCGCTTCCTTGGCGCGCCGTGGGTGACAAACGCGCAGGCGTCGTCCGCATGGGTGCGATCCGCAACTCCCTCGCCAGCGGCCAAGCCCGCGCTTGCTGCGCTAGACAAGGGGCTGCTCTCCGCGCGCGGCGTCGACAGGGCGCTCCGCGTCGCGTGGACCCTCGCCGACCTTGCGGGAGACTCCGAGCCTGCATCGACGCATGTGACCACCGCGATGGTGCTCAGGTCCCGCGATGGGGATGCTCTGTGACGAGCGAGAGGGACGCGCTCATCGCGTGGAGCGCGATCGTGGAGCCGGGTGACGCGGTGGCGGGTGCACTTGTTGAGGTGTGCGGAGCGGCCGAGGCCCTCGGCTGGGTGAGGTCCGGCCAGGCGGATCCGGTGGGCGCGGTGATGGCCCTCGCGCCGCTGTGCTCAGAGGGTCTTGCCGAGAAGCTGGGGGCGGGCCTCGAGCGGTGGGGCAGGCGGCTCGACCTTGCCGCTGCGCCACACGAGCGACGGACGTCCCTCGTGGGCGGTCACGTGATCGTGAGGGGCGACGAAGGCTGGCCGGTCGCGCTCGACGACCTTGGGCCTGCGGCCCCATTCGCGCTGTACGTGCGGGGCGCGGCCGACCTCAACGCGGCGTGGCGCGACGGCGCGGCCGTGGTGGGATCGCGGTCCTCGACCGCATACGGTGCCCACATGGCGGCACTTCTGGCAGGAGGTCTCGTCGATGCCGGAGCGCCGGTCGTGTCGGGCGGAGCCTTTGGCATCGACGTGGCGGCGCACCGCGCGGTCCTGGCTGCGGGCGGCCTGACGATTGCCGTGATGGCGGGTGGCGTGGACCAGCTCTATCCCGTGGCAAACGCGGAGGTGTTGCGCGACGTGGCAGCCACCGGGGCCGTCGTCAGCGAGGTTCCTCCCGGCTCGGCGCCTCGTCGCCAGCGGTTCCTCAGCAGGAACAGGCTGATCGCCGCGTCGCGCGTCACTGTGGTGGTCGAGGCGGCATCGCGGTCGGGTGCGCTGTCCACCGCGCGCCATGCACTCGAGCTCCTGCGGCCGCTTGGTGCCGTTCCGGGGCCGGCGACCTCCGCAGGGTCAACGGGCTGTCACGGCCTGATACGTGACGGGGCGGCGGTCTTGGTGTCAGAGCCGAGCCACGCGCTCGAGTTGTGGGCGTCAGCCTCCGAGTGGGCGGGTGCTATGGGGGAGTCCGGCGGATCGCGACCAGTGAACGCGGCGCCGTCAGACGAGCTCCGCCCCGAGTTCGGCTCGCCGCATGAGCGCTCCTTCTACGACGCATGCGGCGCTCGGCCACGGCCTCTCGCGTCGCTCGCGGCTGCGGCGGGCCTCACGTTGCTCGAGGCGCGGGCCGCGGCGGGGGCTCTCCACGTCGCGGGGCTCGTGCGACATCGGGGGGATGAGTGGGCGCACGCACGGCTAGAAAAGCCGCGAACCATGACAAATACGCCACAGATCACGCCGAAACGCGTTACTGATGTGACAAATGTGAATCAAGGTATTGATTTGACGGGTGTGACGATGCCACAGTGAAGCCATGACACAGGGTCCTGGGCTCATCGAGCGCTACGCGGAGTACCTCCGCCACGGCGTCGGCGCGGCCGAGAACACTGTGCGGGCCTACGTGAGCGACGTCGAGTCGCTCGCTGCGTACCTGGGGCTCGACGACGACTCCACGTGGACGGACGTGGCGCTCGCGGACCTGCGCGCGTGGCTCGCCAGCGAGGCCGGCGACGGCAAGAGCCGCGCCACCCTTGCCCGCAGGGGGGCGGCCATCCGCACCTTCTTTGCGTGGGCCCACCGCTCAGGCGAGTGCGAGCACAACCCCGCGCTGCGGCTCGCGTCGGCGCGCCCCTCACGGACGTTGCCGGCGGTGCTGGGCGTGGACCAGGCCCGCGAACTCATGGACATCGCGCAGGTGCGTGCTGACTCCGGCGACCCGATCGACCTGCGTGACTGGGCGATGCTGGAGCTCCTCTACGCCACAGGTATCCGCGTGGGCGAGCTCACCGGCGTCGATCTGGCCGATATCGATCTTGTGGAGCGCACGGTGCGCGTCCTCGGAAAGGGCGCAAAGGAGCGTGTGGTGCCCTTTGGGCTCCCGGCCGCTCGAGCGCTCGATCGCTGGATCGAGTACGGCCGCGAGACGTGCCTGCGAGGTGCCGGCGCGACCCACCAGGCTCTCTTTGTCGGTAGGCGTGGTGGCCGCGTCAATCAGCGCCAGGTACGCGAGGCGGTGCACACGGTCGCGAACGCGGCGGGAGTGCCGAGCATCGCGCCGCACGCGCTGCGCCATACCGCAGCGACTCATCTGCTCCAGGGGGGTTCCGACCTTCGCTCGGTTCAGGAGGTGCTGGGCCACGCGTCGTTGACCACGACCCAGCGCTACACACATGTATCCGCCGATCGGCTGCGCAGCGCCTACGCGCTCGCGCACCCGCGGGCATAAGGGGAGAAGCATGTTCATCGACACCATCGACACCGCGCAGGCGCGCGTCTCGACTCGCGACCACGACCTCGCGGCGACATGGCGTGCGTACGCGGGCGATGACGAGGCCACGCGACTCGCTGCTCGAGACGCGCTGATCACGCACTACGCGCCGCTGGTGTCGCAGGTGGCGACGCGGATGATCGGGCGCCTGCCAGACTCCGTGGAGCTTGCCGACCTGGTGTCCTACGGCATGTTCGGCCTCATCGACGCAGTCGAGAAGTTTGAGCTCGAGCGGGGATTCAAGTTCGAGACGTATGCCTCCACTCGCATTCGCGGCGCCATCATCGACGAGCTGCGTGCCGCCGACTGGGTGCCGCGCAGTGTCCGCACGAAGGCGCGGGCGGTGGAGCAGGCCGTGCGGGATCTGGAGCAGCAGCTGCAGCGTCAGGTGGGCGACGAGGACGTGGCGCGCGCGCTCGGTTGGGCTGTCGCCGAGGTACGTACGGTGCGCGCGCAGGTGACGTTGAGCCACGTGGCCGCGCTGGACTCGTTGGGCGCCGAGCCGGACACGATCGCGATCGAGACGTTTGCGTCGACGGCGGTGCCGGGCGCCTCCACCTCGGTCGAGGCCCGCGAGACCCACACTCTCCTGGCCACAGCTATCCAGGGCGTGCGCGATCGCGAACAGCAGGTGCTGCACCTTTACTACTACGAGAACCTGACTCTCGCGCAGATCGGGCAGATCCTCGGCGTGACCGAGTCGCGGGTGTCGCAGATTCACTCCGCCGCCGTCAAGAAGCTGCGCGACAGCCTCATCAAGTCGGGCGCCTTCTCGTAGCGCCCCGCGGCACCGCCCCGTGCGGGTGCCAGCGCGGTGGCGGGTGACGGCGTCGGGAGCAAGACCACCGGCCCAAAACCCTCGAGGTAGTCAAGCGGATCCTGATAGATGCCATCGAGCCTCACTCCCCAGTGGATGCAGATCGATGGGGTGCAGTGACCAGGCGCCTCTGCCACAGTGCCAATGGGCTCCCCTCGTCTGGCGGTGGTGCCCACGACAACGCCCGCGTCAACGGGCTCGAGCGAGGTCACCAGCCCCCGCCCGTGGTCGATCGTCACCACGGGCCTGTTCACCACCCATCCGGCGAACACCACGGTGCCGGACCCAGGGGCGACCACCTGTTCGCCTGTTCGCGCACCCACGTCGATACCCCGGTGTCCTGGCCTCCAGGGAGCCTCGGGCAGGCGGGCCAACGAGACGATCGATGCCCCGTCGACCGGAAGGGCGAGCGTGGTGGTCGGAGCGGGGGTCGATGCCTGCGCCGCAGGTGCATCAGCGAAGGCGGCGAGAGTGAGCAGTGCGGCAACGACGAGCAGGGCGCCAGCGCGCCCGGAGTTGACGGACGGGTGGTCGACTGTCGGTGGACTCATGAGGTGATGCCACCGTCGCGCGGCGAGTGCACGCGAGTCGAACATCGGTGCCTTGTGGAACTCGGAGCGGGACCGGGACAGGGGACGACGCTCGCAGCGCGACGCGAGCGCCCGGATCGGCTACGATAGTCGCGCACCCGTGCGAGCGGGTGACAACGCGCGCCATTCGACCGCCTGCATGCAGGAGGGCGCCGGGAAGGCAAGGTCCGAGGCAACTCGGTGCTGACCCGCGTTGGCGCTAGGGATGCCGTCCACCCGGCCGGCATCGACAACCAAAACCTGGGAGCAACCCTCCCACGCCTCAGCACGCGTGCGCGTGCGGACAAGGACAAGCCATGGCAGTCGTGACCATGCGCCAGCTGCTCGATGCAGGTGTTCACTTCGGACACCAGACCAGCCGCTGGAACCCCAAGATGAAGCGCTTCATCCTCACCGAGCGCAACGGCAACTACATCATCGACCTGCAGCAGTCGCTGTCCAAGATCGACACCGCGTACGAGTTCGTGCGTGAGACCGTCGCTCACGGCGGCACCGTGCTCTTCGTGGGCACCAAGCGCCAGGCGCAGTCGACCATCGCCGAGCAGGCCGCTCGCGTGGGCATGCCCTTCATCAACGAGCGCTGGCTCGGCGGCATGCTGACCAACTTCCAGACCGTCTCCAAGCGCGTCGCGCGCCTCAAGGAGCTCGAGGAGATCGACTTCGACGACGTGGCCGGTTCGGGCCGCACCAAGAAGGAGCTCCTGGGCCTGCGCCGCGAGAAGGAGAAGCTGGACAAGGTGCTCGGCGGCATCCGTGACATGGGCAAGACGCCCTCCGTCATCTGGATCGTCGACACCAACAAGGAGCACCTCGCCGTGGACGAGGCTCAGAAGCTGGGCATCCCGGTGGTGGGCATCCTCGACTCCAACTGCGACCCCGACGACGTGTCATACGGCATCCCCGGCAACGACGACGCCATCCGCTCGGTGGGCCTGCTTACCCGCGTGATCGCCGACGCCGTCGCCGACGGCATCAAGCAGCGTTACACGGCGAAGTCGGGTGACGAGGCCGCCGAGACCGCCGACGCCGAGCCGCTGGCCGAGTGGGAGCAGGAGCTCCTGGACGGTGCTGAGGCGAAGACCGAGGAGGCGCCAGCCGCTGAGGTCGCAGAGGCCCCCGCTGCCGAAGAGACGACCAAGCAGGCCGACGCCGCCGAGGCGTCCGCCGACGACAAGTAAGGACTGACATGGCGAACTACACCGTCGCTGACATCCAGGCGCTCCGCGAGCGCACTGGTGCCGGCATGCTCGACGTCAAGAAGGCCCTCGACGAGGCCGACGGCGACATCGACAAGGCAGTTGACATCCTCCGCGTGAAGGGCCTCAAGGGCGTCACCAAGCGCGAGGGTCGCTCCGCTTCCGAGGGCCTCGTGGCCACGCACATCGCCGACGCCGCGTCGGGCCAGGTGGGCACGCTCATCGAGCTCAACTCGGAGACCGACTTCGTGGCCAAGAACGAGAAGTTCGTGGCGCTCGCAGACGAGGTCCTCAAGGCCGTCGTCGACGCTGGTGCCGCTGACCTCGATGCCGCTCTCGAGGCGCCCCTGAACGGCAAGACCGTCAAGGACGTCATCGACGAGAACGCCGGCGTGCTGGGCGAGAAGATCGTGCTGCGTCGCGTGGCACGCGTCGAGGCACCGGTTGTTGCCGAGTACCTCCACAAGACCAACAAGGACCTCCCCGCTCAGGTGGGCGTGCTCGTGGGCGCCGACGCAAAGGCCGGCGAGGTTGCTCGCGACGTGGCCATGCACATCGCCGCCTACTCGCCCGCGTACCTCACGCGAGACGAGGTTCCCGCGGATGTCGTGGAGAACGAGCGCCGCGTTGCCGAGGAGACCTCGCGCAACGAGGGCAAGCCCGAGGCCGCGCTGCCCAAGATCGTCGAGGGCCGCATGAACGGCTTCTACAAGGAGAACGTGCTGCCCGAGCAGGCGTTCGCCAAGGACCCCAAGACCACGGTCGGCAAGGTCGTCGAGGCGACGGGCGGCGAGGTTGTCGCCTTCGCCCGTTTCCGTGTGGGAGCCTAAGTCTCACAACCTGTAGCACGCGCCGCGAGGAGGATGCCCCGATGCCCGATTCCAATCCCGAACCGGGTTCGGTCCCTCCCGCGGCGCGTCGCGTTTTGCTGAAGCTCTCCGGTGAGATGTTCGGCGGCGGCTCGGTGGGGCTTGACCCCGTGGTCGTGCGCCGCATCGCCGGGGAGATCGGCGAGGCAGTCCGCGAGGGCGTGCAGGTGGCCATCGTCGTGGGCGGCGGCAACTTCTTCCGCGGTGCCGAGCTCAGCCAGGCTGGCATGGAGCGGTCGCGCGCGGACTACATGGGCATGTTGGGCACCGTGATGAACGCCCTCGCCCTGCAGGACTTCCTGGAGCAGGCGGGCGTGGTCACCCGCGTGCAGACCGCCATCACGATGGGCCAAGTGGCCGAGCCCTACATCCCGCTGCGCGCGATCCGTCATCTGGAGAAGGGGCGCGTGGTGGTGTTTGCCGCAGGCGCTGGCATGCCGTACTTCTCCACCGACACGGTGTCGGTCCAACGCGCGCTGGAAACTGGCTGTGCCGAGGTGATCGTGGGCAAGAACGGCGTGGACGCCGTGTACACGGCTGATCCGCGCAAGGACGAGACGGCCGAGCGCCTCTCGCACGTCACGTACGACGATGCGTTGCGCAACGGACTCAAGGTGTTGGACGCTGCGGCGTTTAGCCTGGGCATGGATAACAAACTGCCCATGGTGGTGTTTGGCCTGGAGGAGCCCGGCAATGTGACCAGGGCCCTGCTGGGTGAGAGAATCGGGACGCTGGTCACCGCGTAGGTGCCGGCACGAAGGGACAGACGTGATTGACGAGATCCTCCTCGACGCCGAGGAGAACATGGACACGGCGCTGAATGTGGCGCGCGACAACATGGCCACGATTCGCACGGGCCAGGCGTCGTCGGCGATGTTCGCCAACATTGCGGTCGAGTACTACGGCGCGCCGACGCCGCTGCAGCAGCTCGCGTCGATCTCGATCCCCGAGCCCCGCACAGTGGTGATCGCGCCCTACGACGCGACCGCCAAGAAGGACATCGAGAAGGCGCTGCGCTCCTCGGACCTTGGCATCAACCCGTCTGACGACGGCCAGGTGCTGCGCGTCAATATGCCGCCGCTGACGGAGGAGCGCCGACGCGACTACGTGAAGCTCGCCAAGCAGCGCGCCGAGGAGTCCCGCGTCACCATCCGCAACATGCGCCGCAAGGCGAAGGACGCGATCGATGCTGCCGTGAAGGATGGCGACGTGGGCGAGGACGAGGGCACGCGCGGCGAGAAGGACCTCGACATCCTGACAAAGAAGCACGTCGACGCGATCGACGCACTGCTCGCTCACAAGGAGAGCGAGCTGCTCGAGGTCTAATGGCTGGCGACGACGCCGAGTCCACGCGTTCCGCCCCGGAGGACATCGAGAGCCCCGAGGCGGATGCTGGCCAGGCGAACCGGCGCCTGCGTGCAGCGGACCTGTTCTCGGCTCATCGGTATCGCGAGCTGCAGCGCAGCATGTTCGAGCGCCGCGGCCACAGCACCGCGCGCGACGAGGGCGTGGCCGAGGCAGACACCGACGACGTGCGGCGCGCTTTTACTCCCGAGGGCTTCGCCCCCGAAGACGACGCCGTGGACCCCCCGCTCGACTCGGCCGCCCCGGCGGCTGTCGCCGCGCGCGCCGACCTCGACGGCGAGCCGGTGCACGAGCGTCACGACATCCTGTCGCCAGTCGACGCCCCGGAGACTGGCGCCCTTGAGATCGAACCGGGCCAGGACGTCCCGCAGGTGTCGCACCCGTGGCCGGACGCCGAGGACACGACAGACTTTGGGCGTCCCGACGAGGACTTCGTGATCGGCAAGGACTTCACGCCTGAGGCGATGGCGGCGGCGCCCCACACGGGGGAGTGGTCGGCAGAGCCCGTGCAGTATCGCGGCCCCGAGGCAGGCGAGGATCGCACGGAGGTGCTCCAGGCCGTTCCCGCGAGTGCGTCCGACGTCGACGAGCACCCCGCCCCGTCGTCGGGCGGGCGCAATCTGCCCGTCGCCACGCTGGTGGGAGTGGTGCTGCTGGCGTTGGCCATCGGAGCCGCGTGGCTCCACCCGCTGGTGTTTGCGGGCGTGTTGTATGCCTTCGTCGTGGGCGCGGTCATCGAGTGGTCCCGCGCCGTCGCTCGGCACGGCCGTTCGATCCCGGTGGTGCCGCTGGTGGCAGCGACCCTTGGCATGGGAGTGGCGACATGGTTTGCCAAGCCCGAGGGACTCGTCGTGGCGATGCTCATCGGTTCTGCGGGCGTCGTGGCGTGGCGCCTGGGCGATGAGCGCGTGGAGAACACGCTGGCCGATTCCCTCGCTGGTGTGTTGACGCTCCTGTGGATCCCGTTCTTGGGCTCGTTCCTCTTTCTACTCGAACTCGCGGATGAGGGCTGGATGCGAGTAGTGGTGGTGGTGCTCGCGGTGGTGGGCAACGACACCGGCGGCCTTGTCGCGGGCATGCTGTGGGGCAAGCACAAGCTGCTGGAGCGCGTGAGTCCCAAGAAGACGTGGGAGGGCGCCATCGGTGGCGCGGTGCTCGGTACGGCCGCTGCCGCCGTCGCCGCTTTCTTCTTCTTTGATGGTGCGTGGTACATCGGCGCGGCTGTGGGCTTTGCCTCGACCGTCGCCGCTGTCATTGGCGACCTCGCCGAGAGCGCGCTCAAGCGCGACATTCACATCAAGGACATGTCGAGCGCGCTGCCCGGCCACGGCGGCATCCTGGACCGCATCGACTCGTTGTTGTTCGCGGCACCCGTGGGCTACGTGGTGTTCGCAATCTTCCTCGGAACGTTGGGAGGTGGTGGCCTGTGACGGAAGAAACGAAGCGGCCGCTCCTACAGATGGCAGCGCCCAAGCGCGGCAAGGCCCCCACTCACTTTGCGGATCTCGACGCCGCCGGGCGCGTCGAGGCCGTGAAGGCCATGGGTCAACCCGCCTTCCGTGCCAAGCAGCTCGCGGCCCACTACTTCGATCACCTCACTGTGGATCCCGACGACATGACGGACCTGCCGGCTGGCGCACGCGGCGACATGGCGCAGGTGCTGTTCCCCAGCCTCATGTCGCCGGTGCGCACGCTCGAGGCCGACAAGGGCGCCACGATCAAGACCCTGTGGGCGCTGCACGACAACGTCAAGGTCGAGTCGGTGCTGATGAAGTACCCCGAGCGCGCGACGCTGTGCGTGACGAGCCAGGCCGGTTGCGGCATGGCCTGCCCGTTCTGCGCCACGGGCCAGATGGGTCTCACCCGCAACCTCTCGGCCGCCGAGATCATCGAACAGGTACGCCTCGCTGCGCGCGCCGCCCGCGATGGTGAGTTGGGTGAGGTGGTGCGACTCTCGAACGTGGTGTTCATGGGCATGGGCGAGCCGCTCGCCAACTACAAGTCAGTCATCACCGCCGTGCGCACCCTCATTGCGCCGCCGCCCGAAGGCTTTGGGCTGTCTGCTCGCCACGTCACCGTGTCAACTGTGGGCCTCGCCCCTGCGATCGACAAGCTCGCCAAGGAGGGCCTGCAGGTGACGCTTGCGCTCAGCCTGCACGCCCCCGATGACGAGCTGAGGAACGAGTTAGTGCCCATCAACACGCGGTACAGCGTGGACGACGCCCTCGACGCCGCGCGCAGGTACTTCGACGCCACCGGCCGCCGGGTGAGCATCGAGTACGCGCTGATTCGCGACATCAACGACCACGCGTGGCGCGCCGACCTGTTGGGCAAGAAGCTCACCGAGCGAGGAAAGGGATGGGTGCACGTCAACCCGATCCCGCTGAACCCCACGCCGGGTAGCAAGTGGACGGCGTCGGACCCGGCTGTTGAACAGGAGTTTGTCGACACGCTCGCGTCGCACGGCATCCCGGTGACCATCCGCGATACTCGTGGAAGCGATATCGATGGCGCGTGCGGCCAGCTTGCGATCAAGGAGGGCGAATGAGGGACATGTTCCCCCACGTGAACCAGCTATCCCGTGGTTATCACCGGGGTCAGGTGGACGACTTCTTTGCTCAGGCACGCATGGCCTACGAGCGCCCCGCTCTCGACGAGCAGGCGATGTCGGCGCTCGATGTGCATCGTGCGGCGTTTGACATGGCACGGGGCGGCTACAAGACCGACGCGGTAGACGCAGCGCTCGATCGCCTCGAGACGGCCTTCGCGACGCGGGCGCGGGACCAGTTTGTGCGTGCCTACGGGCAGGAGGCATGGATGTCGCAGCTCGCCGAGCGCGCACAGGTGCTGTATCCGCGCCTGCGCCGCCCGCTTGGCCAGCGCTTCCGCGGACCGGTCAAGAGCCGTCGTGGGTACGACGCCCGGCAGGTTGATGACCTCCTCGACAGGCTGATCGCGTTCTTCGACACGGGAGCCCCCCTCACGGCGGAGGAACTGCGCGCTGCGACCTTCGCGTCGAAGGGAAAGCGCGCGGCGTACGACGAGCGCACGGTGGACGCGTACCTCGCGCGAGCTATCGACGTGCTCCAGGGCGCGCAGTGACCCCTCGCACTGTGTCGCTGCTGGGCTCTACGGGGTCGATCGGCGTGCAGGCGCTTGACGTCATCGCGCGCCATCGCGACGCGTTTGACGTGGTCGCGCTTGCGGCCGGCGGCTCGGATCCCGCGCGGGTGGCCGAGCAGGCGGCCGCGACGAGGCCCCGGCTCGTGGCCGTCGCGAACTCCGATGCGGTGCAGGCCGTCCGCGACGCGCTCGCTTCGGCGGGAGCCGGCGACATCCCCGTGGAGGGCGGCATGGACGCCGTGGTCGCCGCCGCGGGCATCGGTGCCGATGTGGTGCTGAACGGCATCACAGGATCCGTGGGCCTGCGGCCCACCCTCGCCGCCCTTGGGGCAGGCTCCACGCTGGCCTTGGCGAACAAGGAGTCTCTTGTGGCGGGCGGCGCGCTGGTGACTCGCGCGCTGCAACGGCCAGATCAGATGGTGCCGGTGGACTCCGAGCACTCAGCGCTCGCGCAGTCGCTGCGCTCCGGAACCACCGGCGAGGTGAAGCGCCTGGTGCTGACGGCATCGGGCGGGGCGTTCCGTGGCAAGACGCGCGCGGAGCTCGCCGACGTCACTCCCGAGCAGGCGCTCAAACACCCCAACTGGGACATGGGCCCCGTGGTCACCATGAACTCGGCGACTTTGGTGAACAAGGCGCTTGAGGTGATCGAGGCACACTGGCTGTTCGACATGCCGTACGAGCGCATCGACGTGGTGGTGCACCCCCAGTCGATCGTGCACTCGATGGTGGAGTTTGTGGACGGGGCGACGATCGCGCAGGCCTCGCCGCCCGACATGCGGCTGCCCATCGCGCTGGGCCTCAGCTGGCCCGAGCGCCTCGACGACGTGACGCCCTACATGGACTGGACGCGCGCGCAGGAGTGGACGTTCGAGCCCCTCGACGAGCAGACGTTCCCAGCCATCAGCGTCGCGCGCGAGGCCGCCGCCGCATCGGACCTTCACCCGGCCGTCTTCAACGCTGCGAACGAGCAGGCGGTGGCCGCCTTCGCGGCGGACAGGCTCCCTTTCCTGGAGATCGTGGAGACGGTGCGCCGCGTCCTGGAGCAGTACGACGCGCCCTCCGAGGTGAGCCTCGACGCGGTCGACCACGCGGAGGCGTTCGCCAGAAGCACAGCCGACGCGCTCATCGCGCTGGCTTACAGTGGAGCCATGCTTGCCGCGCTGGGAATCGCCGTCATGGTCGTGGGCCTGATGGTGTCCATCGCCCTCCACGAGATCGGCCACCTCGCGCCAGCCAAGAAGTTTGGCGTCAAGGTCTCCGAGTACTTTGTGGGCTTCGGCCCCACTGTGTGGTCCACCAAGCGGGGCGAGACCGAGTACGGGCTCAAGGCGTTCCCGCTGGGCGGCTACGTGCGGCTCGTGGGCATGGTGCCCCCCGCGCGTGCAGTGAAGCCCGTCACGTTCGGCGGCTGGGCGGGCAACCTGATCCGCGATGCGCGCGAGGCCGCCGAGGAAGAGATCGGCGACGATGACGCGCGGGCGTTCTATCACCTCGCCTGGTGGCGCAAGATCATCGTGATGGCGGGCGGCCCCGTCATGAACCTCATCATCGCCGCGGTGCTGTTCACAGTGGTGGTCTCCGGCATCGGCGTCCCCGCGCAGACTCTTACCGTGCGCGACACCATCGCGTGCGTGCTGCCCTCGGGCGCAACCGAGTGCGCCCCTGGCGACCAGGCGTCGCCCGCGGTGGCCGCGGGACTGCAGCCGGGGGACACATTCGTCTCGGCCGATGGCCGGGAGCTTGGGGAGTGGGGCGACCTCACGAGCTACGTGTCGGAGCGACCCGGCCAGAGCATCGACCTGGTGGTGGAGCGCGACGGCGAGCTCCTGAACCTGACCCTGACGCCCGCGTCGCGCGAGGTGACTGACCCGGCCGGCGCGTCGGCCACCCAGACCATCGGCTACCTGGGCGTGTATTCGCTCGTCGAGTATCAGCGTCAGCCGTGGTGGCAGGGTGTGCTGGACACAGGCAGCTACCTGGGGCAGACGGTGGGCGTCGTGGCCCAGCTGCCCTCGCAGCTGTATCACGTGGCTCGCGCGGCTATTGGCCTTGAGGAGCGCTCGGAGTCGTCCGTGATGGGCATCGTGGGCATCGGCCGCGCGGCCGGAGACGTCACCTCGGTTGAGGGCCCCGGCATCACCCTCACCGATCGCGTGGCGCAGCTCCTGCTGCTGCTCGCGGGGCTTAACCTCGCGCTGTTCGTCTTCAACGTGATTCCGTTGGTGCCGCTCGACGGCGGCCACGTCGCCTCCGCGCTGTGGCAGGGCATCAAGAACGGCTGGGCGCGCGTGCGCAACCTCCCCAGGCCCGCGCCGGTGGACGTCGCGCGCATGATGCCGGTCGCGTACGGAGTGTTCGGAATACTCATCCTCATGAGCCTCGTTCTTGTCTACGCCGATGTCGTGGCGCCCGTCCGGGTCGCCTGAGCGGCTGAACTGTAAGGAGTACTTGTGTCTATTGGTCTGGGAATGCCCGCCATGCCCGCCCCCGTGCTTGCCGAGCGTCGCAAGACGCGCAAGATCAAGGTGGGCACGGTGGACGTGGGCGGCGATGCGCCCGTCTCGGTGCAGTCGATGACCACCACCAAGACCCACGACATCAACTCGACGCTGCAGCAGATCGCTGAGCTCACCGCCGCGGGTTGCGACATCGTGCGTGTCGCGTGCCCCACGCAGGACGACGCCGACGCGCTGCCCGCCATCGCCAAGAAGTCGCAGATCCCCGTGATCGCCGACATTCACTTCCAGCCCAAGTACGTGTTCGCGGCGATCGAGGCCGGCTGCGCCGCCGTGCGCGTCAACCCCGGCAACATCAAGAAGTTCGACGACCAGGTCAAGGAGATCGCGCAGGCGGCTAAGGACCATGGCACGTCGCTGCGCATCGGTGTGAACGCCGGCTCGCTCGACCCCCGCCTGCTTGCCAAGTACGGCAAGGCCACGCCCGAGGCGCTCGTCGAGTCGGCAGTGTGGGAGGCGAGCCTCTTCGAGGAGCATGACTTCCACGACTTCAAGATTTCCGTGAAGCACAACGACCCGGTGGTCATGGTGCGCGCCTACGAGCTGCTGAGCGAGCGCGGCGACTGGCCGCTGCACCTCGGCGTCACCGAGGCCGGCCCGGCGTTCCAGGGCACCATCAAGTCCGCCACCGCGTTCGGCGCGCTGCTCAGCAAGGGCATCGGCGACACGATCCGTGTGTCCCTCTCGGCCCCGCCGGTCGAGGAGGTCAAGGTGGGCATCCAGATCTTGCAGGCGCTCAACCTGCGCCCCCGCAAGCTCGAGATCGTGTCGTGCCCCTCGTGCGGCCGCGCCCAGGTGGACGTGTACGAGCTCGCTGAGAAGGTCACCGCCGGCCTCGAGGGCATGGAGGTGCCGCTGCGCGTGGCCGTCATGGGCTGCGTCGTCAACGGCCCCGGGGAGGCCCGCGAGGCAGACCTTGGCGTGGCGTCCGGCAACGGCAAGGGCCAGATCTTTGTGAAGGGCGAGGTGGTCAAGACGGTGCCCGAGTCGATGATCGTGGAGACCCTCATCGAGGAGGCCATGCGTATCGCCGAGACCATGGAGCCCGTCGAGGGTTCCTCGCCGCAGGTGGTTACAGCCGGATGACGGATTCGCTGCTGCGCAGGGGCCAGTTCTCGCTGGATCCCGTGCAGCGGCGCGACCTCGCCGAGGCGCTCCGTCTGTGCGCGACCGACGCCGTGGCAAGCGTGGTGCCAGCGATGCACCTCGAGATCGCCGCGAAGTCAGGCATCGTACCCACGGGGCTGTGGTGCATGCGACGGCGTAACCGCGGCCACCGCGAGCTCGTCGCCGTGGTGTGGGCGGGAGCAAACCTCACGCCCATCGTGGCGATCGATCCCGACGAGGACGACGACCTCCGCGCGGAGCTCGCCGCAGCGATCCTTGTGCGCTTTGCGCGACCCGCGGCCATCGTCGGCCCGAGCGATCTGACCCTCGACCTGTGGGGCAGGCTCGAACAGACGTGGGGCCCGGCGCGACAGGTGCGGGGCCGCCAGGTGTCCATGGCCATCAGCGGCGACCCGCGCCCAGGAGGCGAGCCGACGGTGCGAGTGGAGCCGCTGCGACGCGCCTCGCTGGCTGACTATGCAGCGCTGCTGCCGGCGGCCGTCCACATGTTCATCGG
Source organism: Demequina lutea (assembly GCA_003246255.1). Taxonomy (GTDB): domain Bacteria; phylum Actinomycetota; class Actinomycetes; order Actinomycetales; family Demequinaceae; genus Demequina; species Demequina lutea_A. The sequence goes on along the minus strand of QKAX01000152.1, from coordinate 29,592 downwards.
TGAGGTGGGATACGACCCCTTGCGCCATGGGCGCGAGGCATACGAGGACAGGCTGACCCAGCTGGTGCGCCAGGGGCGCAGCTATGTGCAGTACGGCGAGGTCGGCGGCACCCGGGAGATCGTGTTCAAGGCCGAGGTAGGCGTGGTGGGGCTCGACGTCGCGCAGGTGCAGGGAGTGTGGGCTCACCCGGAGGTGCGCGGGCGGGGAGTGGGCACGGCGGGCATGCGCGAGGTAGTACGCCAGGTAAGGAGGGACCACGCTGCCACGGTGTCGCTGTACGTCAACGACTTCAACGAGGCAGCCCTGCGCACCTACGACAAGGTGGGCTTTGCGCGCGTCGGCGAGTTCTCCACCGTCATGTTCTGACTCGGGCGTGGCTCGGCGCGCTCGGTCCGCCCCCTCGTAGTCTGGTGGTCATGCGACGCCGTGTGAATCCGCGTGGCTTCGCCCTCGCGGCGCTCTTCGCCCTGGGGGCGAGCGGGTGCCAAGGCGCCCCAGCAGGGCCGGCTCCCAGTAGCGCCCCCGCCCCGGATCGGCAGCCGCCGGTCAGCGCTCCCGCTGGCGCGCAGGCCACTGACCACGTGCCCACGGTGGACGCGGGATACGACGTGACCACCGCGTCGTCAGTCACCGTGGTGGTCACCAAGCGCAGGCCGCTCGAACCGTTGGACTACGTCCCCGAGACCCTCGTGTCGCTCGCGGGAGTCCCCGGCGGGGACGGCCTGTACCTGCGCTCGGACGCAGCCGACGCGCTGGTGCGCATGGCGGCCGACGCGAGCGCCGCAGGCGCTGGCTTTCGCGTGTCGAGCGGGTATCGCTCGTACGCCGACCAGCGCGCGCAGTACGGGCAGTACGTCGCGCAGTATGGGCGTGCCTATGCGGACACGATCTCGGCGAGACCGGGGTACTCCGAGCACCAGACGGGCCTCACCGTGGACCTGCACGTGACCGAGGAGGACCGCGGCAGCGCCGTGTTTGCTAGCACGGCTGCGGGCGTGTGGGTGGCTGAGCATGCGGACGAGTACGGCTTCGTGGAGAGCTACCCGCAGGGAGGGCAGGCGGTCACCGGTTATCGCTGGGAGCCGTGGCATCTGCGCTACGTGGGGGCGGACGTCGCGTCCGCGATGCGAGCGTCGGGGCACGCCACGCTGCAGGAGTTCATGGGCGTCGAGGACTCGCCAGATTACGGGTAGGCGGACACACGTTCGTCCCCCCCGCGCACGGCTAGCATGGGCACATGCTTCGCATGTCCACTCTCTTTCTCCGCACGCTCCGCGAGGACCCGGCCGACGCCGAGGTCGCCTCGCACAAGCTCCTGGTTCGCGCCGGCTACATCCGCCGCGCCGCGCCCGGCATCTACACGTGGCTCCCGCTGGGCCTCAAGGTGCTCGCCAAGGTTGAGAACATCGTGCGCGAGGAGATGGACGCCGCGGGTGGCCAGGAGGTGCACTTCCCGGCCCTGCTGCCGCGCGAGCCCTACGAGGCGACCAACCGCTGGACCGAGTACGGCCCCAACCTGTTCCGCCTCGCGGACCGCAAGGGCGCGGACTACCTGCTTGCGCCTACGCACGAGGAGATGTTCACGCTGCTGGTGAAGGACCTGTACTCGTCGTACAAGGACCTGCCCCTCACGATCTACCAAATCCAGACCAAGTACCGCGACGAGGCGCGCCCCCGCGCGGGACTGTTGCGCGGCCGCGAGTTCATCATGAAGGACTCGTATTCGTTCGACGTGACAGACGAGGGCCTCGAGGCGTCGTACCAGAACCAGCGGCAGGCCTACGTCAAGATCTTCAGCCGCCTGGGACTCGAGTACGTGATCGTGCAGGCGCAGTCCGGCGCGATGGGTGGGTCCAAGTCCGAGGAGTTCCTGTCGCCCACCGAGGTGGGAGAGGACACCTTTGTGCGCTCGCCTGGGGGATACGCGGCAAACGTTGAGGCTGTGACCACTCCGGTCCCCGCCGCCATCGACTGGTCCGATGCCCCGGCGGCCCACGTGGAGGACACCCCCAACACGCCCACGATCGCCTCGCTCGTCGACGTCGCCAACTCGGCTCACCCGCGCGCAGACCGCGAGTGGACCGCAGCCGACACGCTCAAGAATGTGGTCCTCGCCGTGACCACGCCCGAGGGCGACCGCAGCCTGCTCGTGGTGGGACTTCCCGGCAACCGCGAGGCGGACATGACGCGCCTCGAGGCGGCCTTGTCTCCCCTGACAGTCGAGCCCGCCACCGAGGATGACTTCAAGCCGTATCCCCAGCTCGTGAAGGGGTACATCGGCCCCGGCGTGCTCGGCCCGCAGGCGCGCCCCGAGGGCATCGCGCGCGGCGACGAGGGCGACACGGCCATCCCGTACTTGCTTGACCCCCGCGTGGTGCCTGGCACGCGCTGGATCACCGGTGCAAATGAGCCAGGGCGTCACGTGTTCGAGCTCACGGCTGGTCGCGACTTCGAGGGCGACGGCGTGATCGAGGGTGCAGAGGTCAGGGCGGGAGACGAGGCCCCAGACGGCTCGGGCCCGCTTGAGCTTGCGCGCGGAGTCGAGATCGGCCACATCTTCCAGCTGGGACGCAAGTACGCGGCGGCGCTCGACCTCAAGGTGCTTGACGTCAACGGCAAGCAGCAGGTGGTGACGATGGGCTCGTACGGCATCGGCGTCACCCGCGCCGTGGCGCTGCTGGCTGAGAACAACCACGACGAGCTGGGCCTGCGCTGGCCGATTCAGGTGGCGCCCTTCCACGTACACGTGGTGGCAACCGGCAAGGATGACTCGGTGTTCGAGGCGGCCGAGCGCTTTGCCAAGGAGCTCGAGGCTCAGGGCATCGAAGTCCTGTACGACGACCGCCCCAAGGTCTCACCTGGAGTGAAGTTCAAGGACGCCGAGCTGCTCGGTGCCCCGTACATCCTGGTGGTGGGTCGCGGCCTCGAGACGGGCACCGCGGAGCTCAAGACGCGGGCCACCGGCGCCGCGCTCGAGCTTCCCGTGGCCGACGTCGTGGCCCGGACCGTCGCGGCCGTCCGCGCCGCGCTGCCTGCCTAACCCGAGCGTCGGACATCTGACGGCAACCAGAGAGCGATAGCGTCGGTTCGTGACAAAAATCTGGGCTCACCGCGGCTCGCGCACTCGAGCGCCCGAGAACACCCTGGCCGCCTTTGACCTCTCGGTCGAAGAAGGGGCGGACGGCATTGAACTCGACGTGCATCTCACCTCAGACGGCCACCTCGTGGTGCGGCACGATGCCGAGGTGGTGTTGCCCGAGGGCGAGGTGGCGCGCATCGGTGGACTCACTCTCGAGGACCTGCGCCACGTGGACGTGGGCGGCGTGTGGGGCTTCCACGGTGTCCCCACGCTCGAGGAGGTCTACGACCTGCTCGCGCCCACGGGGGTCGAGCTCAACGTCGAGGCGAAGAGCGCGGACGCCTACTACGAGGGCATTGAGGACGCGTTGATTGCGACCCGCGACGCCTCCGGGATGGCCGATCGGGTGGTGTTCTCGTCCTTCAACCACTACACGCTGCGCAATCTGCGCCAGCGCGACCCCGAGGCGCGCGTCGCGGCACTGTACGGAGACGGCCTCGTGGACCCGTGGCGTTACCTCAAGGGCGCGGGCTTTGATGAGGTGCATCCGTTCTACCCCAACCTGCTCATTCCCGGTGCGATCGAGGGCCTGCTGGACGCGGGGATTGCTGTGAGGCCCTGGACTGTCAACGAGATGGACCTGTGGATTCGCTTCATCGAGGCGGGGATTGACGGCATCATCACCGATCTCCCCGGAGACGCGGTGGAGACTAGGGACGCGGTGCTGGGCGATTAGCCCTCGTCGCCTGACGCCGACGGCGTGGCCGCGTTGATGGACGCCGTCACCTCAAGCCCCGGCAGTGCAGGCAGGTCGCCTGCGTTGAATCCGGGCAACGCCATGGCGCGCGCATACGAGTCGTACGCGCAGTTCATGAGCCACGCTCGATCAGGCGCGGCGGCCTGGACCCCCAGGGCTGCATAGCGCGCGCCCAGGTCGACCTCGACGCTCACAGCGAGTCGCTCGCGTGCAGTGGCGTCGCCAAGATCGGTAGCGCTCAGCTGGTAGAGCGGCGTCCGTGGATCCTCCGCGAGTGTCGTGGCAAGAGCATCAGAGCGCCGCTGATGCGCGGAGGCCAGCAGCATCGCTGTGGAGCGCTCGTCACCCTGTTCCCATGCGGCGACAGTCTCGTAGACGAACCGCGCCTGATCGTGAGCCGCGGCGAGCGTCGCGATCTCGGCCTGCGAGAGGGCCGTGTCAGCGCCCGGCGAGAAGCCTGCACTGCTCGGTGAGCCATCGGGCAGCGGCAGTGGCTGATCGCCCTCCGGGGCCGAACGCATCGTGCCGGCGTCCACAGCCGCGGCGAGCGTCTGCTCGAGCGCCCAGCTCAGGTCCAGGGCCACGGCGATGCGCGCGATCTCGCCGAGCGAGGGGTCCGATGCGACCTCGCCTGCCGTCACGCGAGCGGCGGCGATGGCCACGTCAACTGGGGGCGGCGCGGGCACCGGGGCGGGGGAGGGCTCGGCCGACGGGTAGGCGACGTAGACGGGTCCGAGGACGTCGAGGTGAGCCTGTGCGAGCCTGAGCGCAGCGGAGCCCGCGCTCGATGGGTCCGCGGCAACTGCCTCCGCGACGACCTGCTCGGCCACGGCAAGGGTGTCGCGAGCGAGCGTCTGCGCGTCAGGCGTTGGCTGCGCGAGCGGCGCCGTCTCCCAGCGCACCCCGCACGCCGTGAGCGCGAGGGCCGCGACGGCCACCGCTGCCCACCCCGTGAGCCCCCTGTGTGCCGAGCGGTGCGTCATGTGCGCTAGTCTCGCACGGCCCGGTAGCGGTCACTAGAATCGGTGCTGGCAAGTGAAGAAACGGAACGCGCAGAGCGCGCGGGGAGGCTACGGATGGACGTGAACGACCGGATCGCCGACCTGGCGGCACCTGGCGCGCAAGCTGCGGGCCTGATCATCGACGAGGTCAAGGTCAGCGCCGCTGGCAAGCGCTCGCGAGTGCTCATCACCGTTGACTTGCCTGAGGACGCCGAGGGCTCCGCCGATCTTGACGCGATTGCCGAGGCGTCGCGTGCCATCGGCGCCGCGCTGGACGAGGCGAACGTGCCCGCCGGCGCGTATGTGCTGGAGGTCTCGACCCCCGGCACCGACCGCCCCCTCACCGAGCGCAGGCACTTTGCCCGCGCACGCACGCGCAGGGTGTCGGTGACGCTCAAGCAGGGCGGCCCGGTCGAGGGCCGCGTGCTTGCCGTGGGCGACGAGGGCGTGACGCTCGAGGGCGCCACCGAGGGGGAGAAGACGATGCTGGGCTGGGACGACATCGTGCGCGGCACGATCGTCCTGGAGTGGAACAAGGAGTAGCCGTGGACATCGACATGATCGCCCTGAAGGGCCTTGAAAAGGAGCGCGACCTGCGGCTCGACGTGCTTGTCGATGCGATCGAGCAGGCGCTTCTGAGCGCGTATCACAAGACTCCCGGCGCCTACGCGCACGCCCGCGCGATCGTTGACCGCGACTCCGGCAAGGTGACCATCCGCGCGCGCGAGGAGCTGGAAGAGGGCGAGCTCGGCCCCGAGTTTGAGCACACCCCCGACGACTTTGGCCGCATCGCCACCGCGACGGCCCGCCAGGTGATCGTGCAGCGCTTGCGCCAGGCGGGCGACGATGCAGTGCTCGGCCAGTACGCCGACAAGGAGGGTCAGCTGGTCTCCGGCATCATCCAGCAGAGCGCGGACCCCAAGAACGTGCACGTGGATATCGGCGACATCGAGGCGTTGCTGCCCGGTCACGAGCAGGTGCCCACCGAGACGTACGAGCACGGCCAGCGCATCCGCGGCTACGTCGTGACGGTGGCGCGTGGCCAGAAGGGCCCCGCCATCACGCTGTCGCGCACGCACCCCGGCCTGGTGCGCCGCCTGTTCGAGATGGAGGTGCCCGAGATCGCCGACGGCACCGTCGAAATCATGAGCCTCGCCCGTGAGGCCGGCCACCGCTCCAAGATGGCAGTGCGCGCGACGGTTCCCGGCGTGAACGCCAAGGGCGCGTGCATCGGCCCCATGGGTGCCCGCGTGCGTGCCGTGATGAGCGAACTGCGCGGCGAGAAGATTGACATCGTGGACTGGGACGAGGATCCCGCCACGTTCGTGGGCAACGCCCTGTCGCCCTCGCGCGTTGTGTCCGTCGAGGTCGTGGATGCCGAGGCCCGCGCGGCGCGCGTGGTCGTTCCCGACTTTCACCTTTCGCTCGCGATTGGCAAGGAGGGCCAGAACGCCCGCCTCGCCGCGCGACTCACTGGATGGCGCATCGACATCCGCTCCGACGAGGCCGGCGACACGCCGGGTGCCTGAATTGACGAGGGAGCGGTAGACTGGACGAGCCGAACGCCACCAACGTGGCTGATGCGCGCCCCCCGAGCCATGTGCAAGAGCGGACGTGCGTCGGTTGCCGAGGCAAGGGCGCTCGGTCGGTTCTCGTGCGAGTGGTGCTACTCGACGGCCGCGCCGCGGTCGATCAAGCAGCAACGTCGCCCGGAAGGGGAGCATGGCTCCACCCTGACGGGCGATGCCTCTCGCTAGCGATGAAGCGTCGCGCAATCGGACGCGCCCTACGTGCGCCCGAGGCGGATGCGTCGGCCCTGGCCGAGCACCCGGCGTTTAGCTCCTCGTGAGGACCGCACCCCACCATCGACCGGACGGGATGAAAGCCCATGGCAATCCGATGAGTACCTCGAAATGAGTGCCCCGCAGTAACGATGGTTCGACCCTGTCTTGGTCGGACCAAGACAGGAGAATTGTGGCAAAGCCCCGCGTTCATGAGATCGCGAAGGAACTTGGAGTTTCCAGCAAGGACCTCATCACCAAGCTCAACGAGCTCGGTGAGTATGTGAAGGGTCCGTCTTCCACCCTTGAAGCACCCGTGGTGCGCAAGGCAAAGGAGGCGTTCCCCGCGTCGTCGGCAGGCGCTTCAAAGCCCGCCGCAACCGCACCCAAGCCCGCAGCAGCAAGGCCCGCCGCTAAGCCCGGCGCGCCCAAGCCTGCCCCCAAGCCCGCGCCCGCAGAGGCCGCCGTTGAGGCTGCCCCCGTGACGACGCCGGAGCCGACCCCGGCCCCCGCGCCCGCCGCTGCCGCCGCTCAGGCGGCGCCTGCCGAGCGCAAGGCACCGGCCCCCGGCCCCCGCCCCGCCGCGCCTGCCGCGCAGGCTGAAGCCAAGCCCGAGGCATCGGCCGATGCTGCGCGTCCGAAGGCCCCGCTGCCCTCCGACATGCCGCGACCGCGCCCCCGTCCGGGTGGCAACAACCCGTTCCAGCAGCGTGACGGTGGCCCGCGCCCCCGTCCGCGTCCGGGTGGCAACAACCCGTTCCAGGCCGCGCGTCCCGGTGGTCCCGGTGCGGCTGGAGGCCGTCCCGGCCCCGGTGGTCGTCCCGGCGGTCCCGGTGCTGGTCCGCGTCCCGGTGGCGCACCCGGCGGTGCCCGTCCGGCCCCCGGTGGTCGTCCCGGCTCGTTCGCTCCCCGCCCCGGCGGCGCAGCGGGCGGTCCCGGTGGCGCTCGCCCCGGCTTCGGCGGCGGCCCCGGTGCCGCGGCTCCCGGTTCGCGTCCGGCAGCTGGTGGCCGTGGTCGCGGCGGTGGCACCGCCGGTGCGTTCGGTCGTCAGGGCGGAAAGCCGGCTCGCGGCCGTAAGTCCAAGCGCGCAAAGCGGATGGAGTACGAGCAGCAGCAGGCTCCCGCCATCGGCGGCGTGCAGATCCCTCGTGGAGACGGCAACACGCCCATCCGCTTGCGTCGCGGCGCCACGCTGAGCGACTTCGCCGAGCGGATTGATGTCAACCCCGCGTCGCTCGTGACAGTGCTCTTCCACCTGGGAGAGATGGCCACCGCGACCCAGTCGCTCGACGAGGACACCTTCCAGGCCCTCGGCGTGGAGCTGGGCTACAAGATCCAGATCGTGTCCCCCGAGGAGGAGGACAAGGAGCTGCTCGAGGACTTCGGCCTCGACCTGGAGGCCGAGCTGGCTGCCGAGACCGACGAGGACCTCGAGGCGCGTCCTCCGGTCGTGACGGTCATGGGTCACGTTGACCACGGTAAGACTCGACTCCTCGACTCGATCCGCAAGGCCGACGTCGTCTCCGGCGAGGCCGGCGGCATCACCCAGCACATCGGTGCCTACCAGGTGCGTCGCACCCACGATGGCGTCGAGCGCGCCATCACCTTCATCGACACCCCTGGTCACGAGGCGTTCACCGCCATGCGTGCCCGTGGTGCGCAGGTGACAGACGTGGCGATCCTCGTGGTCGCCGCGGATGACGGCGTCATGCCACAGACGATCGAGGCCCTCAACCACGCTCAGGCGGCCAATGTGCCGATCGTGGTGGCGGTCAACAAGATCGACAAGGAGGGTGCGAACCCCGACAAGATCCGCCAGCAGCTCACCGAGTACAACCTGGTGGACGAGGAGTGGGGTGGCGACACGATGTTCGTGAACGTCTCCGCGCTCAAGGGTCAGGGCATCGACGACCTTCTCGACGCCGTGCTGCTGACTGCCGACGCCGGTCTCGACCTGCGTGCGAACCCCAACAAGGACGCGCGAGGTGTGGCGGTGGAAGCTCACCTGGACAAGGGTCGTGGACCCGTGGCCACGGTGCTTGTCAACTCGGGAACGCTGCGCGTCGGCGACGCGATCGTCGCTGGCACGGCGTACGGCCGCGTGCGTGCGATGTTCAACGAGCACGACGAGCCCGTTGCTGAGGCGCTGCCCGCACGCCCCGTGATGGTGATCGGTCTGACGTCGGTTCCCGGCGCAGGCGACACCTTCCTGGTGGCCGAGGACGACCGCACAGCCCGTCAGATCGCCGAGAAGCGCGAGGCCGCCGAGCGTGCCGCTCAGCTCGCCAAGCGCCGCAAGCGCATCTCGCTCGAGGACTTCACGAAGGCCCTCGAGGACGGCAAGGTCGAGACCCTCAACCTCATCATCAAGGGTGACGTGTCGGGTGCCGTTGAGGCGCTCGAAGACGCGCTGTTGGCGATCGAGATCGACGACTCGGTGCAGCTGCGCGTGATCCACCGTGGTGTGGGCGCCGTGACGCAGAACGACGTGAACCTGGCGACCGTGGACAACGCGATCATCATCGGCTTCAACGTGCGTCCCGCGGAGCGTGTCCAGGATCTGGCCGACCGCGAGGGCGTCGACATGCGCTTCTACTCGGTCATCTACCGCGCGATCGAGGACGTCGAGGCGTCGCTCAAGGGCATGCTCAAGCCGGAGTTCGAGGAGCGCCAGGTGGGCGCGGCGGAGATCCAGGAGATCTTCCGCTCGTCCAAGTTTGGCAACATCGCCGGTTGCATCGTCCGCGAGGGTCTCATCAAGCGCAACGCGAAGGCCAAGGTCGTGCGTGCGGGCGTCGTCATCGGCGAGCCCGTCATCGACACGCTGCGTCGCTTCAAGGATGACGTCACCGAGGTCCGCGATGGCTTCGAGTGCGGTATCGGCCTGGGCAAGTTCAACGACATCCAGGTGGGCGACATCATCGAGACCTTCGAGATGGTCGAGATCCCGAGGTCGTAATGGCAGACAGCCCCCGTGCGCTCCGGCTCGCGGGCACGATCAAGAAGATCGTGGCCCGCGCGCTGGAGACCGAAATCAAGGATCCCCGCCTGGGGTTCGTCACAGTGACCGATGTGCGCGTCACCGGTGACCTTCAGCAGGCATCGGTGTTCTACACGGTGCTCGGCTCTGACGAGGACCGCGAGAACACCGCCAAGGCGCTCGCCTCCGCGAAGGGCCGCGTGCGGTCCCTCGTGGGCGCCGAGTTGGGCATCCGCCTCACTCCATCGCTCGAGTTCCACCTCGACGCGGTGCCGGAGACGGCCGCCTCGCTCGACAAGGCGCTGCACGAGGCGCACCTGCGTGATCAGGAACTTGCCAAGTTGCGCGAGGGAGCCACGTACGCCGGCGACGCCGACCCGTACAAGCACCCCGCCGACGAGGACGACGAGGCATAGCCAGTGGCCCGTGAGGCCGATGACCCGACGCCGGGCCTCCTGCTCGTGGACAAGCCGCAAGGCTGGACGTCCCACGACGTGGTGGCCCGGTCTCGGCGTCTCTTGGGCACGCGCAAGGTGGGCCACGCCGGCACGCTCGACCCGATGGCGAGCGGGCTGCTCGTGCTCGGCGTGGGCAAGGCCACGCGCCTGCTGACGTACGTGACGGGCCACGACAAGTCCTACGACGCGACGATTCGCCTTGGCCAATCCACCGTCACGGACGATGCCGAGGGCGAGGTGGCGGCGTCGGCCGATGCCTCGGGCGTCTCGGACGCGGCGATCGCGGCGGCGATTGCCCACCTCACCGGGGACATTCAGCAGCGCCCGAGCGCCGTGAGCGCCATCAAGGTGGACGGCAAGCGCTCGTACGCGCGCGTGCGGTCGGGCGAGGACGTGGAGCTTCCCGCACGCCCAGTGACGGTGAGCCGCTTCGACGTGCTCGCGACGCGGAGAGACGGTGAGGTCGTGGACCTCGACGTGGTCGTGGACGTCTCCTCGGGAACGTACGTGCGCGCGCTCGCGCGCGACCTGGGCGAGGCGCTGGGCGTGGGAGGTCACTTGACGGCCCTGCGGCGCACCAGCATCGGCGATCTGCAGGTGGCCCATGCCATCGACCTCGAGCGACTGGCAGCGCTCAAGGAGGACGGCGAGCCCATCCCGCTCGCGGGCCTCGACGATGCCGCGGCGGCCGTGCTGCCGCATCTCGCTCTCGATGACGCGGAGGCGCGCACTATCGGCTTTGGCAAGATCCTCCCGGGCAGGGGAGCGGAGCTAGCGAAGCCCTCTCATCGCGACGACACCGCGGCCGATGCCGTGGCGCTCGACCCCACCGGCGCGGCGATCGCGATCGTGCGGCGGTCGGGCAAGGACGTGAGGCCCGTGATCGTGTTTAGGCCGTCGTCCTCCCAGGCATGACCGGCGAACAGCGCGCTGTGCGGCACAATGACCGAATGACCCTTGTGTGGCGTTCGCTCGACGACGTGCCCGCCGATTTTGGCCCCACCGTGGTGACGGTGGGCAACTTCGACGGGGTCCATCGTGGACATCAGGCCGTGCTGGCCGAGGTAGTGGCGGCCGCGAAGGCTCGCGGCGCCAAGGCGGTGGCTGTCACCTTTGATCCGCACCCCAAGGCCGTTCACGACCCCGCCCACAAGCCCGCGCTCATCACGGGCGTCGAGGACCGCGTGCAGCGCCTCGCGGAGGCAGGGCTCGACGCCGTCCTGGTGCAGGAGTACACGATCGAGTTCGCGCAGCAGACGCCAGAGGAGTTTGTACGCGGGTACCTGTGCAACGGGCTGCAGGCCCAGGCAGTGGTCGTGGGGCGCGACACGCGCTTTGGCCGCGGCAACGCGGGCGACGTGGAAACCCTGCGCGAGTTGGGCGAGCGGCTAGGTCTCGAGGTGGACTCGGTGGGCGACAAGGCGTCCGGCGACGATGGGGCCCGGAGGTGGTCATCCACCTGGGTGCGCGAGCTACTCGACTCGGGCGACGTGCCCGGCGCCAACGAGATCCTCGGGCGTCATCACCGCCTGCGCGGCACGGTGGTGCACGGCGACAAACTGGGGCGCACCATCGGCTTCCCCACGGCGAACGTCGCGGTGGATGCCGGCTTCATTCCGCGCCACGGCGTGTACGCGGGCTGGCTTGTGGTGACCGACGCCGGCGCCAACGAGCGTGCGGCGCACCTGGTGGGGGAGCGGCTTCCCGCCGCGATCAGCCTGGGCATTAACTACACGGTGGGCGGCGATTCGCTCCGGGTCGAGGCCTTCGTCATCGATCGCGAAGGCCTTGATCTGTACGACGCGAGGGTCGCGCTCGACCTTGTCGCGTGGCGCAGACCGATGCTGGACTTTGGCGGGCTGGAGGCCCTGGTAGCGGCGCTTGAGGACGATGTGGCCTGGTGTAGGGACGTGCTCGGGCTCGACGCGTAGCGCTCGCGTTGACGTGGGGTGAACAGATGTTTACCCTTGAGGGGTGACACCTCCACCCGCCTCCGGCTCCGCCCGCATTCTTGCGGCCGCGCTCGAGCTCTTCGCCGGCCCCGGGGGAGGGGCCGCGACGGTGCGCGATATTGCCGCCGCTGCCGGCGCCTCGCCCGCGCTCGTCATCAAGCACTACGGCTCCATGGCTGGCCTGCGGGAGGCCGCGGACGGCTTCGCGGCCGACGCCGTCACTGCAGCTCTCGCCGCGCTCGCCACCCAGGACGTGTGGGAGTCCGAGCGTCAGGACTCGCTGGCAGCGGCCCTGCTCGCGCACCTGCCGGGCGGGTCTCCGGTGCCCCGGTACCTGCTACGCATGCTCGTCGACGGCGGCGAGGCCGGGGCTGCGTTGTTTGCCGCGATTCTCGATGCTGGCGTGCGCAACGTGGAGGCGATGGCCGCGTCGGGCCTGCTCGCGTTGGGCGACTCCCCGCGCGACCGTGGCCTTGTGCTCACAGCTCACGACCTCGCCGTGCTCCTGCTGCGCGAGCCGCTCGCCGCGGCGCTCGGGGAGGACCCCTTGCGCCCCGCGGGGGCCGAGCGCTGGGGCAGGCAACTCATCGACATCTACGCGGGGATGGTTCCCCGCCATCAGAAGGGGAACTCATGACCACCGCCACGCCCGGATCCACCTCCCGCGTCGTCTTTCTGGCGCTGCACGCCGCCATCGCCGCGGCGAGCGTCGGCCTCATGGTGGGGGTGTTTCCCGGCTGGTGGGGGACCTCGCCCGACGCGACTCGGCTCGCCGCCGTCGGCGCCATGATCGCCGCGTACGTGGTGCGACAGGCGATCACGCTGTTCGTGATGCTGCAGCGCGACGTGCCCTGGGGCGAGGTGTGGGGAGTCTCCACCTGGATTGTGGCGATCGACCTCACGATGGCCGCTGGTGCCGCCTCCACAGATGCCGCGTGGGGCATGTGGGGTTGGGTCGGCGTGGCGCTCTACGTCGTGGGATCGTGGCTCAACACGGGGTCCGAATGGGGCCGCAAGCGCTTCAAGCAGGACCCGGCGCACAAGGGCAAGCTGTACACCGGCGGCATGTTCGCGTGGTCGCAGCACATCAACTACTTTGGCGACTCGCTCGCCTTCACGGGGCTCGCGATCGCGACCGCCGCGTGGTGGTCGGCGTGGATCCCGCTGGTGATGACTGCGATGTTCATCTGGATGCACATCCCGCGCATGGATGCCTACCTCGCGGGCCGCTACGGTGAGGACTTCACGCGCTACCAGGCCCGCACCAAGAGCTTCGTGCCGTTCGTCTGGTGAGGGTCGCATCGGCCCCGCGCGTCCTGTATAGTTGACCGTCGCCGTGAAACGGCCGCGGATCGTAGAGCCCCGGAGAACAAGCCCGGGCGCGCCGCGCAACGAGACAAGGGAGAGCCCATGCCGCTCGACGCAGCTGTCAAGAAGTCCATCATGGCCGAGTACGCCACGTCCGAGGGTGACACCGGCTCGCCCGAGGTCCAGATCGCGATGCTCACGCAGCGCATCAAGGACCTGACCGAGCACCTCAAGGAGCACAAGCACGACCACCACTCGCGTCGTGGCCTGCTGCTGCTGGTTGGCCAGCGCCGCCGCATGCTCGGTTACCTTCAGAAGGTCGACATCGAGCGTTACCGCTCGCTGATTGAGCGCCTCGGCCTGCGTCGATAAGTCCCTCACCGGACCGACGCGCCTTGCCGCGCTCAGGCCCGGCCGCTCGCCCCATCGGGGTTTGAGCGGCCGGGCCTTCTGCTTTTCCTGGACCTCCGGCAGATTTTGGGGACGACCTGGTAGGCTGATCGTGCTCGCAAGCGCGAGTTTCACCTGCATACCGAGCGGGTCGGCTGGACGCTGATCCTCGGTGGAGACGAACAGAACCTCTCACGGTTCGGTTCTGTGCGTGTCGACTGACGATCAGCAACGGCGAGATAGCCGAGTTCTGCCTGCCCGCTCCCTCCCGAAAAGGAGCGTGTGACCTTAATGGAAGGTCCCGAGATCCAGTTCGCCGAGGCGACCATCGACAATGGTTCGTTCGGCACCCGTACAGTCCGCTTTGAGACCGGCCGCCTTGCCAAGCAGGCCGCCGGTTCCGCCGCGGCCTACCTCGACGGCGAGACCATGCTGCTCGCCGCCACCACCGCCTCCAAGGCGCCGCGCGACGGCTTCGACTTCTTCCCCCTGACGGTGGACGTCGAGGAGCGCTCGTACGCCGCCGGCAAGATCCCCGGCTCGTTCTTCCGCCGCGAGGGCCGTCCCACCACGGACGCCATCCTCACGTGCCGCCTGATCGACCGCCCGTTGCGCCCGTCGTTCGTGTCGGGTCTGCGCAACGAGATCCAGGTCGTCGTCGACGTCCTCGCGATCCACCCCGACGACATGTACGACGTGCTGGCGATCAACGCCGCGTCCATGTCCACCCAGCTCGCCGGTCTGCCCTTCTCGGGCCCCATCGGCGGTGTGCGCGTGGCCCTCATCGACGGCCAGTGGGTGTGCTTCCCCAAGTACTCCGACATGGAGCGCGCCGTCTTCAACATGGTCGTGGCCGGCCGCGTCGTCGGTGACGACGTCGCCATCATGATGGTCGAGGCCGAGGCGACCGACGACGCCTTCAACCTGATCTCCGAGGGCGCCCAGGCCCCCACGGAGGAGGTCGTGGCTCAGGGCCTCGAGGCCGCCAAGCCCTTCATCCGCGTGCTGTGCGAGGCGCAGGTCGAGGTGGCCAACAAGGCTGCCAAGGAGACCGCCGAGTTCCCGCGCTTCCTGGACTACCAGGACGACATCTACTCGGCCGTGGCCCCCGCCATCGAGGGCGACCTGTCAGAGGCGCTCACCATCGCGGACAAGCAGACCCGCGAGAACCGCCTCGACGAGATCAAGGACGCCGCTCACGCGCAGTTCGACGCTCAGTTCGAGGGTCGCGAGAAGGAGATCTCCGCGGTCGTCCGCTCGGTGACCAAGAAGACAATCCGTCAGCGCATCCTCAAGGACGGCGTCCGCATCGACGGCCGTGGCCTCAAGGACATCCGTCCGCTGGCCGCCGAGGTCGAGGTCCTGCCTCGCGTGCACGGCTCCGCGATCTTCGAGCGCGGCGAGACCCAGATCCTGGGTGTCACCACGCTCAACATGCTCAAGATGGAGCAGCAGATCGACTCGTTCTCTCCCGAGACGCACAAGCGCTACATGCACCACTACAACTTCCCGCCCTTCTCCACGGGCGAGACGGGTCGTGTGGGTAGCCCCAAGCGTCGCGAGATCGGCCACGGCGCCCTCGCCGAGCGCGCGCTCGTGCCGGTGCTCCCGGGCCGCGAGGAGTTCCCCTACGCGATCCGTCAGGTGTCCGAGGCTCTCGGCTCCAACGGCTCCACCTCGATGGGCTCCGTCTGCGCCTCGACCCTGTCGCTGCTGCAGGCCGGTGTGCCGCTCAAGGCCCCCGTGGCCGGCATCGCCATGGGCCTCGTGTCCGACACCGTTGACGGTGAGACCCGCTACGCGGCGCTCACCGACATCCTCGGTGCCGAGGACGCGTTCGGCGACATGGACTTCAAGGTCGCCGGTACCCGCGAGTTCGTGACCGCGATCCAGCTGGACACCAAGCTCGACGGCATCCCCGCCTCGGTGCTGGCCGGCGCGCTGTCGCAGGCCAAGGAGGCGCGCCTCCACATCCTCGACGTGATGGCCCAGGCCATCACCGAGCCCGACGAGATGAGCGCCACCGCTCCTCGCATCATCACGGTGAAGATCCCCGTCGACAAGATCGGTGAGGTCATTGGCCCCAAGGGCAAGATGATCAACCAGATCCAGGACGACACGGGCGCCGACATCTCGATCGAGGACGACGGCACCGTGTTCATCGGCGCGACCGACGGCCCCTCGGCCGAGGCCGCTCGCCAGGCCGTGAACGCCATCGCCAACCCGCACATGCCCGAGGTGGGCGAGCGCTTCGTCGGTACCGTCGTCAAGACGGTTGCCTTCGGCGCGTTCGTGTCGCTCTCGCCCGGCAAGGACGGTCTGCTGCACATCTCGCAGATCCGCAAGCTGGTGGGCGGCAAGCGCGTGGAGAACGTCGAGGACGTGCTCTCGATTGGCCAGAAGGTCCAGGTCGAGATCACCGAGATCGACCCGCGTGGCAAGCTGTCGCTTGGCGTGGTCGAGACCGGCGAGTCGTCGGACGAGGCCGCCTCTGAGGACGCCGCCGAGTAAGTCTGGTTGACACCGAAAGGGCGGGCCGGGGACACCTGGCCCGCCCTTTCGCGTCCCCATCCAACCTTTCGCGTTCCCACCCGCCCACCCTTACGTGGGCACTTTTCCGGCCTTACGGGCCGTTTCGGGCCGTCCGTGGGCACTTTGTGACACCTCGCAGGTGACCAGGTGCCACAGATCCGCACTCAAGAGCTCCCTCCGTCCGCGCCCCCCTCACCCGGAGGCGCGTGCACCAACTGCCCACGTTCCGGCGAAATCGCCAGATTTCGCCGGAAAAGTGCCCACGCAGGGGAGGGGTGGTGAGAGCGCAGTAGGCTCTCCCTCATGCCGCATGACCTTCCGCTCGTGAGCACGGCTCACGCAGGAGCCCACCTCACCGTCGAGCAGGATCACGGGGCCGTGATCAGGCGCAGCATCCTCCCGGGCGGCGTGCGCGTGCTGACGCAGCACATCCCCGGCATGCGCTCGGCGACGATGGGCGCATGGGTGGGCATCGGCTCGCGCGACGAGGCCCCCGAGCACGCGGGCTCCACGCACTTCCTGGAGCACCTGCTGTTCAAGGGCACGCCCACGCGCACGGCGCTGGACATCGCGGAGGCCTTCGATCAGGTGGGCGGCGAGTCGAACGCCGCGACCGCCAAGGAGTACACCTGCTACTACGCGCGCGTGATCGACACTGATCTGCGCATGGCGGTGAGCACCATCCTGGACATGGTGACGTCGGCGAAGCTCGACCAGGCCGACTTTGACATGGAGCGCGGCGTCATCCTTGAAGAGCTCGCGATGAGCGATGACGATCCGGGCGACGTCGCTCACGAGCGCTTCTCTGAGGCGATTCACGGTGGACACCCGCTGGGCAGGCCCATCGGCGGCACACCCGAGATCATCCGCGCGGTGACGCGCGAGGCCGTGTGCGAGCACTACGAGCGCCATTACGTGCCCGCAGGGCTCGTGATCACGGCGGCCGGCGGTATCGACCACGACGAGCTGTGCGCGTGGGTGCTCGAGGCCCTCGATACGGGCGGCTGGGCGCTCGACCCCAACGCGGTGCCTCTGCCGCGCCGCGACGTGACGGCACCCGTCAAGGCGATGCTCACGCCGCGCCTGATCCTGCCGCGCGACATCGAGCAGACCCACATTCTGATCGGCTCGGAAGGGTTGCGCACCGCAGACCCGCGTCGCAGCGAGATGGGCGTGCTGTCCACCATCCTGGGCGCTGGTATGTCGTCGCGACTGTTCCAGGAGATCCGCGAGAAGCGCGGCCTCGCCTACACGGTGTACTCATTCTCGTCGCCCCACGCGGAGACGGGGCAGTTTGGCATGTACGCGGGCTGTAGCCCGTCAAAGGCCGACGAAGTGGCGGCCCTGCTGAACGCGGAGCTTGAGCGCATGGCTGAGGGCATCACCGAGGGCGAGTTGGCGCGGGCGAAGGGTCAGATCTCGGGCTCGACCGTGTTGCGGCTCGAAGACTCGTATTCGCGCATGTCGCGGCTGGGCAAGGCCGAGCTCATGTTCGGCGAGCTGTACTCCATCGGCGAGGCGCTCGACAACGTCCGCGCCGTGACCGCCGACCAGGTCACCGCACTCTCAGCAGATCTGGCGAATCGCGCCCGTGTCGAGGTGCGCGTAGGACCTTCGGCCGCGTAGGCGTTCGCGCAATGCGACGAATTAGCAGGCACTTTGCTGATCCACGCACTTCCTGACCCGGTCTGAGGAATCTCTGAGACTCCGTCCATACCTTTCCGTGTGAAGGACCTCACACAGAGATCGGATGGACATGAAGCGGCTCAGCCTGCGCGGCGCCAGATGGCGTCAGGTCGGTATCCCTGTAGCGAGCGCGGTGGCCGGGGCGGCCCTCGGCATCGGCGCCATGGCGCTGTGGGGCGGCGGCTCGGCCGACGCCGCGAGCCTCGACCTCGCCGCGGCCGACACGACGCAGCAGACCACCGCGGTGGCGCTGCAGACGCTCGAGGAGTCGGTTTCCACGAGCGGTAGCCTGGCCGCGGTGACGAGCGACTCCCTCGCATTTGAGGCCACCGGCAAGGTGACGGCCGTGTATGTCCAGGAGGGCGACGTGGTCGAGGCCGGCGATGTTCTCGCCGAGATCGACACGCTGCAGCTCACCGCGGACCTCGCATCGGCCAATGCCGACCTCGTGCGCGCCGAGGCGATGCTGTCCGACGCGGAGGACGCCGCGGACGGCACCGACGAGTCCGACGCGCAGATCGCCTCCGCGCAGGCGGCGCTCGCCGTGAAGCAGGAGGCCGCGGACGATGCCGAGTCCAACATGGCGAACGCTCAGCTCGTGGCACCGATCTCCGGGCTCGTCACGTCGGTTGGCTACGCCGTGGGCGACGCGGTCAGCGGTGGCGGCTCGTCGTCTGGGGCAGCAGCGTCGTCCGGGGGCGCCATGCAGACTGGCACGACAAGTTCGACCACGACGTCGTCCGGGATCGCGATCGTGGGGCAGCAGGACTGGACTGTGTCGGTGAGCCTCTCCGAATCCGATGTGTCGCTCATCTCGGTAGGCGACCAGGTGACCTTCTCGTCCGACGACGTCGCATCGTTCTACGGAGTGGTCACTGACATCTCGGCGCTGCCGAGCACCACCTCGGGCACCGCGTACTACCCGGTGACGCTCACGGTGACGGGTGCCCCTGACGGGCTGTTCGACGGCATCGACGTCACTGCAGAGATCGTGTACCTGCGCAAGGTGGACGTGCTCGCGGTGCCCACCAACGCCATCACGACCTCGACCGACGGAGTGTCCAGCGTGACAGTGGTCGCAAGCGACGGCACCACCGAGGATCGCGAGGTGACCACCGGAGAGGTCATCGGTTCGTACACCGAGATCACCGACGGGCTCACGGAGGGCGAGTCGATCGAGGTCACCACTGTGACGGCGGGCACGACGGGGTCAACGGGCTCCACGCAGAACGGCCAGATGGGCGGAATGCAGGGCTTTGACCCGAGCCAAATGGGCAACCTTCCCGGCGGCTTCGATCCCAGCCAGAGGAACAACGGTTGATGGCCGGGACGGGACGCAGGGACTTCTCATGACCACCATCACTACCGCCGACCTCGCCTCGCGCGAGCTCGCGGCCCCGGGCCGCGTCGTCATCGAGCTCGATGCCGCACGCAAGACCTATCGCACCGGTGACATCGAGTTCGAGGCGCTGCGAGGCATCGACTGCACCATTCGCGAGGGCGAGTACGTGGCCATCGTCGGCCCCTCGGGCTCCGGAAAGTCGACCCTCATGAACATCCTTGGCTGCCTGGATGTGCTCACGAGCGGCCGCTACGTGCTCGCGGGCGACGATGTGGAGCGGCTCGACGAGGACGCCCTCGCCGCTGTCCGCAACCGGCGCATCGGCTTCGTGTTCCAGCAGTTCAATCTGCTCCCGTCGCTCAGCGCGGCCGCGAACGTCGAGCTGCCGCTGGTCTACGCGAAGGTCGCGCCGGCCGAACGCAAGCGCCGTGCACTTGCCGCGCTCGCCCAGGTGGGCCTCGAGTCAAAGAGCGGCAACCGACCCGGCGAGCTGTCGGGTGGTCAGCAGCAGCGCGTCGCCATCGCGCGAGCGCTCGTCACCGAGCCGACGATCCTGCTCGCCGACGAGCCGACGGGAAACCTCGACTCCACCTCCACGGAGGAGATCCTGGGCATCTTTGACGATCTCCACGCCGTGGGCCGCACGATCGTGCTCATCACGCATGAGGCCGACGTCGCGAGCCGCGCGCAGACGGTGCACAACGTCACCGACGGCCGGTTCGTCGAGCACGGAGCGGAGGCCCGGCAGTGACGCCCCGCGACCTTCTTGACAGCTCGTGGCGGGCGATCCGCTCGCACGTGATGCGGTCCCTGCTCACGATCCTAGGCATCATCGTCGGCATCGCGTCCGTGGTGCTGACCGTGGGCCTCGGCCTCGGCACGCAGCGCGAGGTGAGCGCGCAGATCGCGTCGCTCGGCTCGGATCTGCTGATCGTCACGCCGGGATCCTCGACCGACAGCTCGGGCATGCGCGGAGGCTTCGGTTCGGGAACGACGCTGACGGTGGCGGATGCCAACGCTCTCGCCTCCCAGGTGGCGGTGCCGGACGCGATCGGCGTGGCGCCCGAGATGACCTCGAGCCTGTCGATCGAGTACGGCGACTCGAACTGGACCACCGACGTGACCGGCACCTCCACCAGTTGGCTTGAGGTGCGCTCGCGGGACCTGCTCTACGGTTCGTTCATCACCGAGGACGACGAGGCGAGCCAGGCGAACGTGATCGTGCTCGGCTCCGACACGGCGCAGGAGCTTTTCGGCTCGACGGCTGTGGTGGGCCAGGACGTGACGATCGACAGCCAGACGTTCACGATCGTGGGCGTGCTGACGTCGGCGGGCTCCTCGGGCGACACGTCGCTCGACGACCTCGCGATCGTGCCGATCTCCACGATGTCGGAAGAGCTGAACTCCAGCTCGCAGTCAGTGCAGACCATCTACATCAAGGCCGCCTCGTCGGATCTTCTGAGCGCCGCGTCGCAGGAATCGGAGGCCCTGCTGCTGAATCTTCACGGCATCTCGAGCGCCGACAGCGCGGACTTCACGATCGCGGTGCAGAGCTCGCTCATCGACGCCGCGACCTCGGTGTATCAGAAGCTGACGGTGCTGCTGACTGGCATCGCCGCGCTCGCGCTGCTCGTGGGCGGGATCGGAGTCATGAACATCATGCTCGTGTCCGTCACCGAGCGCACCCGCGAGATTGGCCTGCGCAAGGCGCTCGGCGCCAACCCCGCGAGCATCCGCAACCAGTTCCTCACCGAGGCCATGATCCTGGGACTGAGCGGGGGAGCGCTCGGGGTGGGCATCGGCGTGGGCCTGGCGCTCGCCCTGCCGGCCGCCCTGGGCACCACCATCGTGATCTCGGGCGAGGCGCTCGTGCTGTCGGTCGTGGTGGCCGTCGGCATCGGCGCGGTATTCGGCGTCTACCCGGCCGCGCGCGCGGCCCGCCTGGCCCCCATCGACGCTTTGCGCGCGCAGTAGCTGCGCGTCCCAAAGAACTGTGAAGAGAAACGAGACATTCATGCTGAAGATGACCATCCCGCTCGCGGCAATCGCCGCGTCAACCCTGGTGCTGGCGGGCTGCTCCGCGAGCGACGCCGAGGTGGCCGCCTCCGCCACGCCGAGCACGATCGTGCTGGACAACGTGGGCGGCTCGGGCGCCATGGGCGACAGTGCGAGCCGTGGAGGCGTCACGGGCGAGATCGTGTACGTGGCCGACGGCACCGCTCAGGTGCAGGACGGCGAGTACCAGACGGCCGTGCGCTATACCGATGCGACGGCCTTCTCGCAGCAGGTTGCGGTGGCGCTCGCGGAGGTCTCCGTAGGGCAATGCGCGATGGTGAGCGCAGACGACGCGGGCCTTGCGAGGTCGGTGACGCTCACGGACCCGGTGGACGGCGAGTGCGCGTCTCAGGGAGGCTTCGACGGAGCGCCGGGCGCCATGGGCGACGGCACAGGCATGGGCGACGGCACGGGCATGGGTGACGGAAACATGCCGACGATCGCGCCGGACGACTCCGGCGACGCCGGCACCATCACGCTCGACCCCAGCCAGATCGATCCCTCCGCGATGCCGTCCGACGGTTCAGGGTTCCAGATGCCCTCGGGCACGCGCGCGTTCGGCTCCGTTACCGCCGTGGGCGACGGCACTCTCACTGTCGAGGCGAGCGACGGGACCGTGACCGAAGTGACGGTGGACGACTCCACCTCGATCACCGCCACCGAGGACGCCGATGCGTCCGCCGTCGTGGTGGGCCTGTGTATGACCGCGCAGGGCACGGCCGACGACTCGGGCGGCTACGACGCGACGAGCGTCACGATCTCGACTCCCACCAGCGACGGCTGTTACACGATGGCGGCGTTTGGCGGCGCGGGCGGCCCCGGCGGAATGCCCGGCGGCGGACGTCCGGATCGGTCCGGCGGCCAGGGCTAAGGGAACGGGCCATGACACTCCTTTCAACCACTCGGCGCGGCTGGTGGTGGCGCATCGGCACCCTCGTGGTGGTAGGCGCCGCCGCCACCGCGGTGGTCGCGGGCACGACGAACGCGCAGGCCGACGGCGACTACCGCACCGCCACCGTCGCCACGGGTGCCGTGACCCAAACCCTCGCGGCGACGGGCTCGATCGCGTCGGCGAGCCGGTACGACGCGACATTCCAAGTCTCGGGCACCGTCGACTCCGTGGACGTCGCCGAGGGCGATACCGTCGCGGCCGGCGATCTGCTCGCCACGATGGACACTTCTGGCTTCGACGCGGCGGTGACAGCGGCCCAAGAGGCGCTGGCTGTGGCCGAGGAGGCGCTCGCATCGGACCTCGACGCGCAGACGTCGAGCAGCACGAGCTCCTCATCGTCCTCGTCCTCGTCCACCTCGAGTTCCGCCACGAGCTCCGCTGACACGAGGTCGTCAGGAACGACCTCCGGCGACCAGCCCGGCGACGCGTCGAGCTCCGGCGACCCGGCGGTGCAGCAGGCGCGCGACGGGCTGACATCGGCCCAGCAGGCGCTCCTTGACCAGTACGACAGGGCCACGGCGGCGCTGCAGGCCGCGCAGGCGGCGGCCGACGACGCCCAGACCGTGTGCGCAGACTTCACCGGCTCCAGCGCAGGTGATGCCACGTCGGGGGATGCGGGCTCCACCGCGTCCCCCGAGCCAACCCCCTCGCCCGAGGATGCCCTCGCGGCCTGCCAGGACGCGACGGCGGCGGCGATCTCGGCCCAGCAGGAGTCGGTGGCCGAGCAGGCGACGCTCATGCAGATGGCGTCGCAGCTCGACACCGCCGTCACCGGCTATGTCGAGGCGCTGGCCGCGGCTGCAATGTCTGGAACGTCCGGGACGACGACGGGCGGCACGACGGCGGGAGGCACCAGCGCGGGCGGCGCGGCGTCGACGGGAAGTGACGCGACTGGAACCCCGTCCGCCACCGCCTCGTCCTCGCTTTCGGGCGCGTCGATGTCAGGCGGCACGTCGGGCTCGTCATCGGTGCCCACCGCGTCGGACATCCTCGCCGACAAGGCCGACATCACGGCCGCCGAGGCCGCGCTCGCCGTGGCCCAGGCCCAGGTCGAGTACGCGACGCTGGCGGCTCCCGTGGCAGGCACCGTGGTGTCGGTGACCATGGCGGACGGTGACTCCGTGACGGCGGCGGACACCTCGACCGCCATCACGATCGTCGCTGACAACAGCTACGTGGTGTCGCTGTCGATGTCGCTCGCCAACGCGAAGCTCATGGCCGTGGGCCAAGACGTGCAGGTGACGCTGCTCTCGGACGGCACGGTCGTGTCTGGCTCTGTCGCGAGCGTGAGCCACGTCAACACTGGAAATTCGTATTCGCAGTCGTATGCCGTCACCGTCGCGATCCCGGATCCCGGATTCTCCATCCGGCTTGGCGCGGCCTCGCGGCTCGAGATCACAGTGGCCAGCGCGGATGGTGTGCTTGTGGTGCCCACGTCTGCGGTGAGCGACGCCGCGGGATCCGCGACGGTGCAGGTGGTGAGCGACGGCGAGGATCCGGTGACCACGTCGATTGAGACAGGCGCGATCGGCGCCGAGTACACCGAAGTGACGTCGGGCCTCACCGAGGGCCAGGTGGTGGTGCTCGCCGACCTGACGCAGGCGATCGAGACCGACGACACGAGCGACTCGAGCTCCGGGCTCCTCTCGGGGCTCAGCGACAGCTCGTCGAGCTCGACGCAGCAGATGGGGCCCGGCTCGGGCCAGATGCCAGGCAACTTCGGCCCGCCGAGCGGGTAACCCCCGCGGGGTGCGGGGCGTCGCGGCACCGTCCGCGGCGCCCCTGTGCCTCGCCGTAGGCTAGGCACATGATCAACGTGGCGGTATTGGGTGCGGCTGGCCGAATGGGACAGACGGTGGTGCGCGCTGTGGACGCGGCCGAGGACATGACGCTCGTGGCGGCCCTGGATGCCGACGACGACGTCACCGCCGCCGCCGGCGCCAAGGCCCACGTGGCAATCGACTTCACGGTGCCGTCGTCCACCGAGGCGAACGTGCACGCGCTGATCGATGCGGGAATCCATGCAGTGGTGGGCACCACGGGCTGGACGCCCGAGTCGATCGCGCGCGTCGAGGAGCACCTCAAGGAGCGTCCAGACCTGGGCGTGTTGATCGCCCCCAACTTTGCGCTGGGCGCAGTGCTCGCGATGCGCTTGAGCGCCGCCGCGGCCCGCTACTTCGAGTCGGTGGAGGTGGTGGAGCTCCACCACCCGGACAAGGTGGACGCGCCCTCGGGCACGGCGGTGCACACGGCGCGGGGCATCGCGGCGGCTCGCCGGGCCGCAGGTGTCGCTCCCTCGCCGGACGCGACCGCTCACGATCCCGACGGCGCTCGCGGAGCGCTCATCGACGACGTCAGGGTCCACGCTGTGCGCCTGCGTGGCCTCGTGGCGCACGAGGAGATCCTGTTTGGCAATCCGGGCGAGCAGTTCACCATTCGCACCGACTCATTCGATCGCGTGAGCTTCATGCCTGGCGTGCTGCTCGGGGTGCGTGAGGTGCAAATGCACACGGGACTCACAGTGGGCCTCGATAAGTACATGGAGTTCTAGTGGGGCTACTGCGCCGTAAGGGCTTTCTCGCGGCGGTCACCATGACCGCCCTGCTTGGCATCTACATGGCCGTGGTGGCTGGTGCCTCGCTCGCCTTCATCCGTTCCGGCGACCCCGTTGCTGTTGCGCTCGGCTCGGCACTGCTGGTGCTGCCGCTGATTGGTCTGTGGTGGCTCGCGCACGAGTGGCGGCTCGGCACCACCGTGCAGCACATGGCCGATGCGCTCGAGCGCGAGGGTCGTCTGCCCCTCCACGACGGTGAGCAGGATGCCTCGGGCAAACTCACAGAGGAGGCGCAGGCTGCCGTCTTTGAGATGGCGCGCCTCAACGTGGAGAACTCACCCAAGGACTGGGCGGCATGGTTCCACGTCGCGTACGCCTACGAGGCATCCGGAGATAGGTCGATGGCGCGCAAGTCGCTGCGCCATGCGGCGGATCTGTATCGCGCCAGCAGGCGCGAGAGCGCTCGGGCGGCGAACTAGACGCTCTCTACGCCTCGATCGAGGCGTGCCACAGCTTCTCGGGGATGGAGATGCCGGGACCCTCGAGCTCGCGGGTCTTGCCCGCCTCGCCAAAGCCTGCGCCCTTGAGGTACTCCGAGCGGATCGCGCATCTCCGTGCCGCCGTACGCGCGGAGGTGATCCACAGCCGCGGCCAGCAGGCGCGAGCCGTGCCCGCGTCGGCGCTTGGCCGGGTCCACCTCGAGAGCGACAAGGTCGCGCGGGGGAGCGACAGCCACAAAGCCGACGATCGTGTCCTCGACGGTGGCGACGAACACCTCGTGCCCGTCCGAGGGAGGGGTGGCAAGCGACTGCGCCCACCCAGCGATGACGGCCTCGCGATCGAAGGCGTCGTGACGGCGGCGGCCGAGACGCTCGCCGAGGGCGGCGACCCAGGCATCAACCTGGATGCGGCCAATAGCGGCCTCATCGCCGGGGCGGGCGGGACGGACGAAACCAGGGGCAGTGTCGCTCATGGTTCCGAGACTACGGGGTGACCCGCCAAACTCCCATGGCCAAACGTCCGGGACGGTCCCGCCGGGCGTGTCCTACGCCATGCCGAGGGCGCGCAGCCCCGCGGCCGTGGCTGCGGCGGCCGCGACCACCACGATGAAGGGTGCCCTGCGCCACAGCAGGATCGCGGCCACCGCCAGCGCCGGAATGCGGGCGTCGGCGACGATCTCTCGGCCGCTCACGAGGGTCTGCAGCACGGCGAGCGCGGTGAGCAGAGACACCGTCACCAGTGCGGCGATGCGCGTGAGGCGAGGGTGTTCGAGCGCATGCTCCGGGACGCGGTGCCCTAGGGCCTTGACGAGCCACATCGCGACGCCTGCACCCACGATCGCGACCCATGTCCACGCGTACTCGGTCATGGCGCCACCTCCGCCTCCGCGGTCGGCATGCCAGGGCGTCGCCGGGGAGTGGGCCAGCCCGCGATCACTGCGACCACCGCCGCGACCATGACGGGCACGCCCGCGGGCGTGAACGGCGTGAGCGCCAGGGCGACCGCTGATGCTGTCGCGGCCACGATCAGCGCCGTGCGGTTCGCGAGGCGCGGCCACACGAGGCCGAGGAACGCGGCGGCAGCGGCGGCATCGAGTCCCCACGTCGCGGGGTCGCCAACGCGCTGGCCCAGCAGCGCTCCCAGCACGGTGATGACGTTCCACAGGATGTAGACGCCCACGCCCGTCCACCAGAAGCCAGCGCGGCGCGCGGCGGGGTCGCTCGCGGGCTGGGCGGTGGCGACGGCGGTGGATTCGTCGATGGTGATCTGCGTGCCCCACATGGCGCGTGCGCCGCTCCACGGCCTCAGAACGGGCGCGAGGGCCACGCCGTAGAAGCCGTTGCGCAGGCCGAGGAACGTCGACGTGGCTGCCGCGAGGGCGGGAGTGCCTCCCGCGCCGATCACGCCTACGAACGCGAACTGCGACCCTCCGCTGAACACCAGCAGGCTGAGCGCGAGCGTCTGCCACAGGTCCAGCCCGGCCGCGGTCGACAGCGCGCCGAAGCTCAGCGCGTACGCGCCGGTGGCCACCGAGACCGAGACTGCCTGCTGGCGGGCGCGGTCGAGCCTGCCGAGCACGGGAACGCCCATCAGGCGGGCCACTCCATCTCGCGTCCCGCGGCGTCGAAAGCCCGGGGGCGGGGGATAGACGCGAGGGGCTCGCGCGCGAGCATCTCGGGTCCCGCGAACCACACGACGGCCTCGACGCTGTCGGCGCCGTCGGTGCACGGCCCGATGGGCTCGTCCTGGCGCACAAAGCCCAGGCGCTGCGGGACGGCAGCGGAGGTCGAGTTGGTGGGCGCGTGCGCGATGCTGACGATGCGCGCGTTGGCGAGCCCGAACGCGACCCAGGTGAGCGCGGCGGCAGCCTCCGTCACGTAGCCCTTGCCCCGAGCGTCGGCCGCGATCCAGTAGCCGATGTCGAGCCGCGTGGGCTCGGTGCGCGGGTGAAAGCCCGTGCCGCCCAGGAGTCGGCCGTCCTCGCGCGCGAAGATGCCCATCGTGTACTCATCGCCGGAATCGAACTCATTGCGCGTGCTCTTGATCCACGCACGGCGCGCGCTCGCTAGATCCTCGGGGCCGCGCGCCCACGGCAGGTAGCGCGAGAGGTGAGCGCGGCTCGCGTTGACGGCGGCGGCAAGGGGCTCGGCGTCGTCCACCTCGTAGACGCGCAGCACCAGGCGCTCCGTCTCGATGCGGTAGGGAACGCGCCAGGTCATGCGGCGATTCTGGCACGCCGGGACGGGGCCAGCGGGAGGCGCTCAGGCCCTCGTGTACGTCACAAAGCGGTAGCCGAGACCTGAGGAGCTCACGGGGGGCTCGCTGGACGCCGCCTCGACCCACACGGCGCGGTCCAGCTCGGGTGCGAAGGCGTCGCCGGGCGTGACCAGATCGATCTGGGTAACCTCCAGCGCGTCGGCCACCTCGACGGCCTCGGCGTAGAGGCGTTCCCCGCCGATCACCCAGCGAATCGCGTCGTCGGCGAGGTCGCCGGTCTCCTCCAGGCGCGCGGCGAGCTCCAGCGCGCCCGCCACGGAGCCCGCGACGTACGCACCGTCCAGCGCGGTAAGCGAGGTGACCACGATGTTGACGCGGTCGGGCAGCGGGCGGAACTTCGCGGGCAGGGATTCCCACGTCCTGCGGCCCATGATCACGGCGTGGCCGCGCGTGAGGCGCTGGAAGTGAGCGAGGTCCTCGGGGAGGTTCCAGGGCATGTCGCCGTCGCGTCCGATGACGGGGCGGCCTTCAGCGGTGCGGGCCTGAGCCCAAATGGCCTTGAGGGTCACGGGATCAGACTGCCACAGGAGCCTTGATGCCGGGGTGGTGCTGGTAGTTCTCAATCACCACGTCGTCGATGTCGTAGTCCATGAGGCTCTCGCGCGGCGTGAGGCGCAGCGTGGGATACGGGTACGGCTCGCGGCTCAGCTGCAGCTCCACCTGCTCAAAGTGGTTGGAGTAGATGTGACAGTCGCCGCCGGTCCACACAAAGTCGCCCACCTCGAGCCCCGCCTGCTGCGCGATCATGTGCGTGAGCAGGGCGTACGACGCGATGTTGAAGGGCACGCCAAGGAACAGGTCGGCGGAGCGCTGGTAGAGCTGGCAGCTGAGCTTGCCGTCCGCCACATAGAACTGGAACATCGCGTGGCACGGTGCGAGCGCCATGTTCGGGATGTCGGCGGGGTTCCACGCCGAGACCATGAGGCGCCGCGAGTCGGGGTTGTTCTTGATCTGCTCCACGACCTCGGCGATCTGGTCGATGTGCCTGCCGTCCGGCGTGGGCCACGAGCGCCACTGGTAGCCGTAGACGGGGCCCAGGTTGCCCTCGGCATCGGCCCACTCGTCCCAAATGGTGATGCCGCGCTCCTGCAGCCACTTCACGTTGGTGTCGCCACGCAGGAACCACAGCAGCTCACCCACGATCGACTTCACGTGCACGCGCTTGGTGGTGATGAGCGGGAACCCCTGGCTGAGGTCGTAGCGCAGCTGACGGCCGAACACCGAGACGGTGCCGGTGCCGGTGCGATCCGACTTCTGCGTGCCGGTGGCCAGCACGTCGCGCAGCAGGTCCTCGTACGGGGTGGGGATGGCGGTCACGGGTTCAGCGTACGCGGCGCCGACGCCGGGGGATAGGAGCGCGCCGACGCCCGCCACGCACGGGGGCGATCGTGCAGGGGACCGAACTCGCGCGTAGCCTCGGTGGTTGCACCTCGCCTCGAAAGGACATGTGTGATGGATGACGGAGCGATCGACCTCAACGCACTAGCGCGACATCATCTCGCGGCCGCAAGGGCGTCGTCACATGGCCGCAGTTCGACCAAGCTGGTGGGCGACCATACCGCCCTCATGCGATCCAACCTCATCGCGCTTGCCGCTGGTGCGGCACTACAGGACCACGAGAGTCCGGGCGAGGCGACGTTGACGGTACTCGAAGGCTCGGTGGAGTTTCGTAGTGAAGGGAGCGAGCTGCGCCTCACAGCCGGTCACTTGCTAGTCATTCCGGGAACTCGTCATGGCCTCACCGCACTGGAGGACGCCGTGATGATCCTCACCGTTGCAAAGCGCTAACGGTGACAGCAGGGAAGCCTCGTGAGCCTCGGGACCTGCGCGGCAGGGGAGCGACACGCCGACGCGGTAAGTTAGGGCCATGACCCACCGCCCCTTTGGCACAGTGCTGACCGCCATGGTGACGCCCATGCATGAGGGCGGAGCCATCGACTTCACGAGCGCGCAGAAGCTCGCGAAGTTCCTGGTGGAGCGCGGCTC
>QKAX01000088.1 GCA_003246255.1 Demequina lutea | reverse complement strand
GGGGCAAAGAGCGCGATGAGCGCGTCCTCGCCAATGTCGCCGATGCTCGTCACCCGAGAAAGCCTAGGCGGTCCAGGGACTCGCGCCGCACCACGCGGGGCGAGGGCCGGGCGCAAAAAGGCGACGCCAGGGGCCTCAGGCGCGAGCAAGAGGACCACAGCTTGCGCCGTGCTCACCCGCCCTCATCGCTACCGACTCATCAGGTCTATCGCCGGGCCCCCGGCGTCGCAACATGTCCAGTTCTACTGCGTGCAAGCGCTGTATTGCCAGGCGGAATGCGCCTCGGATGCACAATCGCAATCACCGTGACCTTCCCGTGATCTGGCCGTGTCCTCGCCGTGATGAATCGGGCCCGTAGGCTGGGTGCATGCCGCTTCTCCGACGCCCCCGCCGAGCCCTCCTCGCGGCCCTTGCGGTGGCCGCCGCGAGCGTCGTGGCAGCGTGCTCTCCCCCCGTGTCGGTGGACCCGGCGCCCTACGCGGCCGAGCCGCTGTGCGCCAACATCATGCTGGGCATCCCCGAGGAGATCGGCGGGCTTGAGCTGCGAGCCACGTCGTCCCAGGCGACGGCCGCGTATGGCGACGATCCGGTGGTCATCGTGCGCTGCGGCGTCGAGGAGCCCGGGCCGTCCGAGGAGCGGTGCATCTCCGTCGAGTCGGGCGGCGCGGCGCAGGATTGGCTCGTCTTTGAGGAGGCCGACGTGTGGCGCGGCGTGTCCTTTGGACGCGCGCCCGCGCTCGAGGTGCTGATTCCCAAGGCGCGCGCGGATCAGGCCGTGGGCGAGATCCTGGGGCTGTTCAACACGTCGGCAGTGCTGGCCGACGGCAACGGGCTCGCCTGCCAGTAGAGCCGAGGGTGCCTAGCGCAGACCTAGGGGCCGCGCGAGCGCGGCCTCCAGCAGCTCCTCGATCAGCTGGGGGTACGTAAGCCCAGCCGAGGCCCACATGCGCGGGTACATCGAGGTGGGCGTGAAGCCGGGCATCGTGTTGATCTCGTTGACGGTCACGGTGCCGTCGGGCGCGTAGAACACATCGACGCGGGCGATGCCCTCGCCGGACACCGCGCGGAAGGCCCGCGCCGCGACGTCGCGCACGCGCTCCGCATCGGCCGCGGGCAGGTCCGCGGGACAGTCAAGGCGCACAGCGTCATCGGCAAAGTACTTGGACTCGAAGTCGTAGAAGGCCTGATCGCCCACGGCCACGATCTCGCCGGGGGGCGAGGTGCGCACGCCGTCGCGCGCACCCAGCACTGCGGTCTCGATCTCCCGCCCCACCATGCCGCGCTCGATCAGCACCTTGGGATCGTGCTTCACGGCGTCAGCCAGCGCGGCGTCGAGTTGCTCCCACGAGTCCACGCGCGAGATGCCCATCGAGGACCCGGCACGCGCGGGCTTCACAAAGACCGGGAGGCCGAGCGCCTCCACCTGGTCCCGCACATCGGCGACGTTGTCGCCGGGCATGAGCACCACGTCGTCGGCCACCGGCAGCCCCGCAGCGCGGAATGCGGCCTTCATGTACTGCTTGTCCATGCCCATCGCGGAGGCGAGCACGCCCGCGCCCACGTAGCGCACGTCGAGCAGCTCGAGCGCGCCCTGCAGCGTGCCGTCCTCGCCCCATGGGCCGTGCAGCAGCGGGAACGCAACGTCCACCTCGGCGAGGTCGCTCACCACACCGCCGGACTCGACGCGCCACATCCGCTCCCCCGCGGCCACGGGCAGCAGCACGCGACGCTCGGAGGGCTCCACGTGATGCATCGTGCCATCGGCGAGGGCCCAGTCGGCGGGGTTGTCGCTCTGCAGCGTCCACGAGCCGTCGCGGCCCACGCCCACGGCGATGACGTTCCACGCCTCGCGGTCGATGGCGCCCAGCACGCCGCCCGCCGTGGTGCACGAGACCTCGTGCTCGGACGAGCGCCCACCAAACAGGATGGCGACTGTGCGGCGCGCGCTCACGCGCCCTCCGCCTTGCGCGGGCGGGACAGCAGCGCGCCCAGCACTGCCTCCTTTGGCTGGCCGTCGTGCAGCATTGCCACCACCGCGTCGCAGATCGGCACGTCCACGCCGCTCTCGCGGGCGAGCTCCTGGATGGACTGCGACGTGGTCACGCCCTCCGCGGTGCCGCCGGTACGCGCGATCGCGTCCTCGAGCGACAGCCCTGCGCCGATGTGCGAGCCGAGCGTGTGGTTGCGGCTCAGGGGCGACGCGCACGTGGCAATCAGGTCACCCATGCCTGCGAGGCCGGAGAAGGTATCGGGCTTGGCGCCCAGCGCGAGACCAAGGCGCGTGATCTCGGCGAGGCCGCGCGTGATGACAGTGGCGGTGGTGTTGTGGCCAAAGCCCATGCCGTCGGCGATGCCCACAGCCACCGCGATGATGTTCTTATACGCGCCGCTCAGCTCCACGCCCAGCACATCGGTGTTGGTGTAGGGCCGGAAGTAGCCCGATGCCGTGGCGTGGGACACGCGCTCGGCGACGGCCTCGTCCTCCGCAGCAATCACCGTGGCGGTGGGCTGCTTGGCGGCGATCTCCTTGGCCAAGTTGGGGCCAGAGACGACCACGACGCGCGACGTGGGCACATCCCAGGCCTCGCTCAGCACCGTGGACATGCGCTCGTGCGTGTCGCGCTCGACGCCCTTCATGAGCGACACCACGAGGGCGTCGGGCTCCAGCAGCGCCGCGAACGGCTCGATGATGGCGCGCACCTTCTGAGACGGCAGCGCGACGGCCGCCAGTTCTGCCCCCGCGAGGGCAGCCGACGCATCGGTCGTGGCGCTCACGCCTGCTGGAAGCTCCACGCCTGGCAGGAAGCGCTCGTTGCGGCGGGAATCGTTGACCGAGGAGGCCACCGCCTCGTCGCGGCCCCACAGGGTGACCTCGCATCCGGCATCGGCCAGTACCGCGGCGAACGTGGTGCCCCACGCGCCCGCGCCCAGAACCGCAGCCTTCACGAGCTTCCCTTCTTTCGCATGTCGAACCGCACAGCGGGCGCCTTCTCCCCGCGCAGCTCCTCGACCATCGCCGTGAGCCTATCCA
>QKAX01000160.1 GCA_003246255.1 Demequina lutea | reverse complement strand
GCGCGCGTCAGGCCGAGGACGATTCCCCGGGCGCGTAGCCGCTAGACCCAATCGGGACGGTAGGCGGTGACCTCAATCTCGAGCTTCATGTTCTCGTCGAGCAGACCAACGACCTCCATCGTGGCGGCCGGGCGCACGTCCTTGAACCACTTGCCGAACACGGGGAAGCACGGCTCCGCGTACGCGGCCTCGCGCATCAGGTAGCGCACCCGCACCACGTCGGACATGTTCGCGCCGGCCTCAAAGAGCGCGGTCTGGATGTTGCGCAGCGCCTGCTCGGCCTGCTCCGCCGGGTCCTCGGAGATGGACATCGTGGTGTAGTCGTAGCCAGTGGTGCCGGACACCCACACCCACGGCCCCTGCACCACAGCACGCGAGTAGCCCACCGACTCCTCGAACGGCGAACCGGAATGAATCAGGCGACGCTCCGCGTCCATCACAACCTCCATCGTCGGGCCCGCGGCGGCGCCGCGACTCCTCCCCCAGGCTATCGGCGCGCGGAGTAGCGTGTCCCCCATCGGCCTCACGAAAGGTGTCCCCCATGGCTGGCAAGGCGAGCGGAACCTTCTCCAAGGAAGAGAAGGCGGCCATGAAGGAGGCCGCGGCCGAGGCGAAGCGCGCCAAGGCCAAGGCGAGCGCGGGCGAAGACCTCAAGGCATGCCTCGACAAGATCGCTGGCATGGCGCCGGAGGACAAGGCCCTCGCCGAGCGCGTCCACGAGATCGTCACCACCACGGCCCCCGATCTCTACGTTCGCACCTGGTACGGGATGCCCGCGTATGCCAAGGACGGCAAGGTCGTGTGCTTCTTCCAAGACGCCGGAAAGTTCAAGGTGCGCTACGCGACGCTCGGGTTCCAGGACCCGGCCGCCTTGGACGAGGGCACGTTCTGGCCCACGTCCTACGCCCTCACGGCCATTGACGACGACGTGGCGGCCAGGATCGCGGAGCTGGTCAAGCGCGCGGTGGGCTAGGCAGCACATGGCTAGTACATCGCGCCGCGCCTGAGGCACGATGAACGCATGGCGTCCCCCACCGAGGCCCGTCCAGGCCTGACCATCTGGCAGCTATCTCCCACCGGCCAGAACCGCATCGAGGCCGTCTTTGCGCCGTTCTGGGTCTTGCCGCTCGCCGTGGTGCTGCTCAGCTGGATCGTGGCGCTCGTACTGCCCGAGTGGGAGATCGGCCACCCGCTCGACTTCGCGTGGCTATTCGACGGCGGGCCGTCCAGCGCGAGGTCCTTCCTGTCCACCATCGCCACCGCGATGATCTCCGTGACAGGCCTCGTCTTCTCCATCACGATGGTGGTGCTGCAATTGGCGAGCAGCCAGTTCACACCCCGCGTGCTGGGCGGCTTTCTGCGCAATCGGGTCTCGCAGCTCACGCTGGGTGTCTTCACGGCGTCGTTCGTCTACAGCCTCACCGTGATGCGCTCGGTACGCGAGCAGGGCACGGAGTTTGTGCCGCACCTGTCAGTCACCCTCGCGTTCGCTCTGGTCATCGCGTCGGTGGTGCTGTTCATCGGCTTCATTCGCCACATCACCGAGTCCATTCAGGTGAGCGAGGTGATCTCCGTCATCGGCGACCGCTCGGCTTCGCTGCTTGACCGGTACTTCCCCAGCGAGCGGCCCGATGCGCCCGACGTCGCGTTCGAGGGCGTCTCTCGCACCGTGGGGGCGGCGGGACACGGCGTGGTGGCGGAGATCGACCTCGCGTGGCTGCGCCGCATCGCGGAGCGCGAGGGCGGCGCGATCGAGGTGCTCGCGAGGCACGGCGACCACCGTGCTCCCGGCCAGACGCTCGCTCGGCTGCACGGCATCGGCGACGGGACTGCCGCGGAGGAGGTCGCGCGCGCGTTCCACCTGGCCACCACGCGGCAGTCTCGCGTTGACCCAGGGTGCGGCATCAGGGAGCTGGTGGATATTGCGTGCCGCGCGCTGTCGCCGGGAGTCAACGACCCCACAACAGCCGTCGAGTGCCTCGACGAGCTCCACCGCGTGCTCCGGCCGGCGGTCGCGCGCCACAACCCGTCGTCCGTCTTTCGTGACGATGCAGGGGCCGTGCGGGTGGTGTGGCAGCCGCACACGGTGGCGGGCTTGGTGGAGCTCGCGTTTGACGAGATTGTGCATTACGGCGCGGATGCGCCCCAGGTACGGGCGCGGCTGAGATCGGCTCTCGAAGACCTCGCCTCGGTGGCGATCCAGCCTCAGTTGGGTGTGATCGAGGCCCTACGAAGGCGACTCGAGCACGCCTAGGCCTCCGCGCGCGTCGGTCAAGTCCGCCGCGTCGGGTCCAAAGCCCGCCTGATATCGGGCGCAATCGGGCCGTCCCGGGACTACTCGGAAAGGCACGCTTGCGAAGGTTGTGCAGGTTGTCACACCAATAGTGATAACGACTTGCAAGAGGGCCGCGCGGCTCGATAAGTGGGCCATAGGGGCCATGTGCGGGGCCCCGAGACCGAGGAGTCCCCATGTCTATGCTCACCAAGTCGCGACCCAACAGCAAGGGCCACGCCCTGATGACACAGGCCGACAGCCTGCGAGCAGTCCTGGATGCGCTGCGCGCCAACGTCTTTGTCGCGGACATGGATCACAACATGATCTACGCGAACCCCCAGGCGATCGAGTCCCTCACCGCGTTGCACGGCCCCATCGACTCGAGCTTTGGGGTGGACTCCAAGGAGATGGTGGGCGGCTCGATTCACCGCTTCCACCGCGACCCCGAGCGCATCAAGCAGCTGCTGGGTAGCGGCACCAACTTTCCGCGTCACGCGAGCTTCACCTTCGGCGAGACGACCCTCCACACCGAGATCAACGCCGTCAAGAACTCTTCCGGCGAGATGATCGGTTACTGCGTCGTGTGGACCGATGCCTCGTGGGACGAGAAGGTGGGCGACCTCGTCGATTCTGTCGCTGGGCGAGCAGATCGAGACCCTGAGCACGTCGCTTGAGCAGCAGTCGAGCCTGACCTCCGCGGGCGCAGCCACCGCCGCCGCTGCGGCCGAGCAGATGAGCGCCGCCGTCACCGAGATTGCGACCTCTACCGCCCGTGTCGACTCGGTGGCCCGCGACGCCGTCCACGCCGCCGACGCCGCGACCACCACCGTGCGCGACCTCGACTCCGCGAGCCAAGAGATTGGCGCGGTCGTCAAGCTGATTACCGACATCGCCGAGCAGACCAACCTGCTGGCTCTGAACGCCACCATCGAGGCCGCCCGCGCTGGCGAGGCCGGCAAGGGCTTCGCTGTGGTGGCGTCCGAGGTCAAAGAGCTCGCCCGCGAGACCGCCGAGGCCACGCAGCGCATCACCGAGATGGTGACCTCGCTGCAGACCACCGCGAGCGCCATGTCCGGTGCGCTCGATGGCATTCACGAGCTGGTGCAGCAGATCTCCGACGCGCAGACGTCGATT
>QKAX01000154.1 GCA_003246255.1 Demequina lutea | reverse complement strand
GGGGCGATCAGGCTCACGTCCACACCCTCGGGGGCGTCGATGTAGCCAAAGCGGATGTTGAAGCCGTGCGCGAACGCCAGCACCTTGCCCTCGGTCAGGTAGGGGGCGATGTCGTCGGCGTAGATGCCGCGCTGGTGCTGGTCCGGCGCCAGGATCATGATGACGTCGGCCCACTGCGCGGCGTCGGCGACGGTCATGACGGTGAAGCCGTCGGCCTCGGCCTTGGCCTGCGAGTTCGAGCCGAGGCGCAGCGCGACGCGCACCTCCACACCCGAGTCGCGCAGGTTCTGCGCGTGAGCGTGACCCTGCGAGCCGTAGCCGACGATCGCGACCTTCTTGCCCTGGATGATCGAAAGGTCAGCGTCGTCGTCGTAGAACATCTCAGCCATGTGCGGTGTCTCTCCTTGATATGTCGGCGCGGGGTGCGCCTGCGTCTGATGGGGAGCCGGGCGGGACGGGGCGGGAAGCCACGCCGACGCGCCGGCCGGGTAAGGCGGGTGAAGCTAGGCGGTCACTGCCGCGCGGTCGAGCGCGCGCTCGGTGATGGAGCGAGCGCCGCGGCCGATGGCGACGGTGCCGGACTGGACGATCTCGCGCACGTCGTGCACTGACAGGGCTGCCTGCAGCGCCTCGAGCTTCTCGGGCGAGCCGAGGGCCTCAATGACGAGCGAATCCGCCGCGACGTCCACCACGTGGGCGCGGAACAGGTCAACGATCTGCAGCACGTCGGCGCGCTGGCGCGCGTCGCAGCGGACCTTGACCAGCAGCATGTCGCGCTGCACTGACTTGCCGGGCTCGAGCTCCACGATCTTGAGCACGTGCACCAGCTTGTTGAGCTGCTTGGTGACCTGCTCGAGCGGGAGGTCCTCCACGTCCACCACCACGGTGATGCGCGAGATCTCGGGGTGCTCGGTCTGGCCCACCGCGAGCGAGTGAATGTTGAAGGCGCGGCGGGAGAACAGGCCCGCGACGCGCGCGAGCACGCCGGGCTTGTTCTCGACGAGCACCGAGAGCGTGTGCTTGGTCATCTCTTAGTCCTCACGGTCCCACTCGGGGGCGACGCCCCGGGCGTACTGAATCTCGTCGTTGCTGACCCCGGCGGCCACCATGGGCCACACCATCGCGTCCTTGGAGACGGTGAAGTCCACCACCACCGGCTGGTCATTGATCTCGTTGGCGCGCTTGATGGTCGCGTCCACGTCGGCGTCGGACTCGCATCGCAGGCCCACGCAACCCATGGCCTCGGCGAGCTTGACAAAGTCGGGCGTGCGGCGCGTGCCATGACCCGTGTGCAGGTCCGTGTTGGAGTAACGGCCCTCGTAGAACAGGGTCTGCCACTGGCGCACCATGCCCAGCGAGCTGTTGTTCACCACCGCCACCTTGATGGGGATCTCATTGATGGCGCACGTGACCAGCTCCTGGTTGGTCATCTGGAAGCAGCCGTCGCCATCGATCGCCCAGACCTGCTTGTCCGGTGCGGCCACCTGGGCGCCCATGGCAGCGGGCACGGAGAAGCCCATCGTGCCAAGGCCCCCCGAGTTGATCCACGTGTTCGGGTGCTCGTACTTGATG
Organism: Demequina lutea; assembly: GCA_003246255.1. Classification (GTDB taxonomy): domain Bacteria; phylum Actinomycetota; class Actinomycetes; order Actinomycetales; family Demequinaceae; genus Demequina; species Demequina lutea_A. Next base: position 1,494 of record QKAX01000154.1, on the reverse strand, counting down.
AACTGGCTGGCCCACATCTGGTGCTGGCCCACGCCCGAGGTGAAGATCGTCGTCTCCGGGTCGTTGAGCTCGCCCAGGCGCTGGATCACGTACTGCGGGCTGGACAGGCCGTCGTGCGTGGGCGTGTAGCCCAGCGGGTAGGTGCTGCGCCAGTCATCCAACTGCGCCCACCAGGCGGCCAGGTCAGGCTTGCCGTGCTTGCGGTGCTCCTCGTCCAGCGCGGGCACCAGGTCTGCGAACACGTCCTTGAGGTCGCCCACGATCGGCACGTCCACGGCGCGGTTCTTGCCGATCTCGGCCGGGTCGATGTCGGCGTGCACAATCACGGCGTTGGGCGCGAAGCTCTCGAGCTTGCCCGTCACGCGGTCGTCGAAGCGGGCTCCCAGGGCGACCACAAGGTCGGCCTTCTGCAGCGCCGCCACGGCCGGCACGGTGCCGTGCATGCCGGGCATGCCCAGGTGCTGCGGGTGGCTGTCGGGCAGCGCTCCGCGCGCCATCAGCGTGGTGACAACGGCGGCGCCGGACATGTCCACCAGCTTGCGCAGCCCGGCCGAAGCGCCGGAACGGATCACGCCACCACCCACGTACAGCACGGGACGACGCGAGGTGGCCAGCAGGCGCGCGGCCTCCTGGATGGTCTTGGCGTGGGGTTTGGCGCCCGAGTTAAAACCAGGCAGCTCGATGCGCTCGGGCCACTGGAACGTGGTCATGGACTGCAGCGCGGACTTGGCGACGTCCACCAGCACGGGGCCGGGGCGGCCGTGGCTCGCGATGTAGAAGGCGTGCGCGATGGCCGCGGGGATGTCGGCGGGGTCCTTCACCAGCATGTTGTGCTTGGTGATGGGCTGAGTGATGCCCACGATGTCCGCCTCTTGGAAGGCGTCCGTGCCGATCAGGCTCGCGCCCACCTGGCCCGTGATAGCCACCATGGGAATCGAGTCCATGTTCGCGTCGGCGATGGGGGTCACCAGATTGGTGGCGCCGGGGCCCGAGGTGGCGATGCAGACGCCCACCTTGCCGGTCGCGTGGGCATAGCCCTGCGCGGCGTGGCCTGCGCCCTGCTCGTGCCGCGTAAGGATGTGGCGGATCTGGCTCGAGTCCATCAGCGGGTCGTACGCCGGGAGGATCGCGCCGCCGGGGATGCCAAAGACATCGGTGGTGCCCGTCGCCTCGATGGCGCGAATGAGCGCCTGGGCACCGGTCATCTGCTGCCCGTTGTGAGGGCTGGTTGGGCGCGCGTCCGCGGACCGCGGCTTGGCCGGGGCGCTGGGCTTTGCCTGCACCTGAGTCATGTCACTCCCCTGTGTTGTGCCTCGCGGGATTCTCGTCGTCGTCCCGCATGAAAAAACCCCTTGGCCTGAGGACCTCGGGGAAGCGCGCGGAACGAACCGTGTGAGCCGGACTAGATGTCCGCGCGCCCGGTAACTACGACGAGAAGCTTGCGCATGCCTTGACTGTACGCCCGCGCGCGAGCGTGCGTCTACTTTGCGAGAC
>QKAX01000138.1 GCA_003246255.1 Demequina lutea | reverse complement strand
GATCTGTTCGATGCGGCAGGCCTCCCGACAGACCGCGCGGACGTGACCGAGTACATCGGCGACTCGTGGGACGGCCTCATCCGCCTGGGCGGCGAGTACCAGGACGCGACGAACAAGCACCTGTTGGACAGCGGTGCGCCCCTGTTGCGCGCCGTGCGACAGCAGGATGGCGCGTCGTACTACGACGCGAGCGGCGCGCTCGCCCTTGACGATGCGGAGCCCGCCTTCTCCACCGCGCTCGACGCGATCGATGCGGGCATCACCGCTGGTATCGCACCGTATTCGGAGGCATGGAACGCCGCCCTCGCCAACGGCGACTTCGCCGCGACGCTGTGCCCGTCATGGGGCATGGGCTACATCCAGGCCACGCTCACCGAGTCGGGTTCCGACGCCGTGTGGGACGTCGCGGATATCCCCGGCGACGGCGGCTCGTGGGGCGGCACGTTCTACGCGATTCCAGCGCAGGCCACGCCCGATCAGCAGGCCGCCGCATGGGACCTGCTGAGCTGGCTCGCCGAGCGCGACCAGCAGATCGCGCTGTTCCAGGCCACCGGCAACCTGCCCGCCCAGCCCGCGCTGTACGCGGAGGGCTCGGTCTCCGGGTACACCAACTCGTTCTTCAACGACGCACCGGTGGGAGCGCTGCTCTCTGGCGCGGCGCAGGAGTTGCCTGTGCAGTCCTCGTACGCCGCTAAGAACGGCACCGTGGAGTCGACGCTCCAACAGGTGCTTGACGAGGCGCAGGCAGGCAACGTGCCCACCGCCGATGCATGGGCCGTCGCCCAACAGGCGGCGGCGCTGGCCGACGGATCCGCACCCCCGTCGGCCGAGCCAACGCCGGCAGCCGGGTAGAGCGCCTCGCGGCGCCGCTTGCTAGAACGCGCGGGCCACGCTCGTGGCCCTGAGCTCAATGCCGTCCGCAAACGGCATGAGCGCCTCGAGGCCAAACAGCGGGTACACGGTGATCGCGACGGTGACCGACGCGGTCTGGGCGTCCAGCGCCTCCACGTCTAGGACCGTCACGCCCTCGAGCTGCTCCAGGTCCCGGGATGCGAGGTGCGTCTGGATCGCATCGCGCATCGCCTGATCCGCGAGCAGCGGGGCGCTGTCCGGGTTCGTGGCGTCGTAGTACGAGCCGACGCCCATGGCATCGGCCGCGTCCGCCGCGAGCTCGTCGGAGAGGTGACCCAGGCGAATGTGTGTGAGGTGCACGGCCGTGGCGGATGCCCCCACAAGGATCAGCATGATCGCCAGCACGGAGAAGCCGAGCGTGAGCACGCCGATGGTGCCCTCGTCGTCGCGGGCGGCGCTCCGCAGGCGTTGCGGCACGGAACGAAACGTCACGAGTCCACCACCACGGAGTCCACGGGCGAGCGCGAGTGCGACTGCACCTCCACCTCCAGCGGAAAGGCCCCCGCCAGAAACCCCGGCAGTCCAGGCAGCGGCACGGTGACAGTGACAGTGCTCACCACGTTGGTGCCGGGATCGAGGCACGAGCCCTCGCAGTCGAGTTCTAGCGCGACGCGATCCTCGGGGATGCCGAAGTCGCCTGCCGCGAGCGCCACCGCGGCGGAGGCCCTCCGCCCCGCGACCGCAAGCGCCTGGCTCGAGCTGAGCCCCTCCTCGCTCGCCTCGACGCCGGCCACCACGGCGGCTCGGGACGACGACGCGGCAGCGGCCTCTGCCGCGAACGAGCCCGCCTGGACGCGAGCGAACGCCAGCACCAGGTAGATCAACGGCACCATGAACAGCAACGTGAGGGCCACGAACTCGATCATCGCGGCGCCCTCCTCTCCTTGTGCGCGGTGCCGCATGCGCTGGATGCTGCATGGTCTCCAGCGACGAGCCCTAGCCACGGTCGACCTCCTCGAGGGCATGCGCCTCGACGGTCATGGATCCCGCACCCCACAACCCCACCACCGGCACGGGCGCCGTGATCCGTACCTGCACCACCTGCGCCCCGTCGACCGTCAGGATGGCCGCCGATGTCTCGTGTGAGTACCCGCCCAATGAGGTGTCGATGAGCGCATCGGTGCGCGCCGCACCGTCCGCGAGTTCGCGGTCGTTGGCCGCGGCAAGGCGGGCACCCTCAGATGCGCACGAGACCAGCACGTTGCGCACGTGAAGCATCAGTGCGAGCTGCATCACTCCGAGCGCCAGCGCCACGACGAGGGCTGAGACCAGCACAAACTCGACGACGGCCGCGCCTTCGTCGGAGTCAGCCTCCCGTAACACCGGCGATGGCCGAGGTGAAGAGGTCGTTGAGCGTGGGACCGGCGATGGCCCACAGTCCAGCAACGAGACCGGCCGTCATGAGGGTGATGAGCACCCAGCCGGGCACGTCACCTCGATCGTCGGCCGCCGCATTGGCGATGCGCTTCCACTTCTTCATCGTGCTTCCCCTCTTGTAGTGAACATGTCAAAGCCCCCAGCGAATGGTGGCGAGGCCCGGGAACACGGCGAACACGACCGTGACCGGCAGGATCAGAAACACAACCGGCACCATCATCGCGATCTCGCGCTTGCCGCCCTCTTCCATGAGCGCGCGCTGGCCGGCGTCGCGCACGTCGCGCGCTTGCGCACGCATCACCTCCGCGAGGGGCGTGCCGCGCTCCACGGCCGTCGCGATGGCGTCGGCAAAGCGTCGGAGCGCCTCCACGGCACTCCTGTCGCCCATGGCACGCAGCGCCTCGGTGAGAGGCATGCCTGCTTTGGAGGAGGCGAGCACGACTCCCAGCTCCTCGGACACCACGCCGGCGGTGACGCGCGTGACACGCTCGATGGCGCCCGCGACGCTCTCACCAGCACCCACCGACATCGCCAGCAGCTCCGACACCGTGGGCAACTCGACCTCGATGCGTGCGCTGCGGCGCTCAATCGAGCGGCTCAGCGCGACGTCGCGCAGCACCACTCCCGCGAGCGAGGCGGCAAGGGTCAGGGCGACCAGCGACATCGGCGGCGAGTTGCGCACGCTAGCGAGAAGCACGGATGCGACAGCGCCAGCGGCCAGGCCCGCGGCGCCCGCCATCACCTGCTGTGCACGGAAGTGCTCGACAGACAACGTCGTTCCCGAG
>QKAX01000022.1 GCA_003246255.1 Demequina lutea | reverse complement strand
TCAAGCGTGCCGCCCGGCAGCGCGATGTCGAGCACGCCGGTGCTGCCGGAGACGCGCCCCTGCACCAGCGCGGAGCCGTGCTGCACGAGCACGCGGTCGCGCACGCGCAGCGGGCGCTCGGCCAGCCACGCGACGTGCGCGTCGAGGTGCTTGGTGGGCAGCGCGGCGTCGGCCACTGACGAGAGCAGATCCCCGCGCGCGACGTCGACGTCGTCGGCGAGCCGCACCGCGATGGACTGGCCGGCGCGCGCGGACTCGAGCGGGCCGTCGGCAGTGTCGATGCCAGCGATCGTGGAGCGTCGGCCCGAGGGCTGCACGCGCACCTCGTCGCCCACGCGCACCACGCCCTCGGCCACCTGGCCCGCGTAGCCGCGGTACTCGCGGTACTCGGGCGCGATGGCCGCGTCCTGCGGGCGCAGCACGTACTGCACGGGCAGGCGCCAGGCCGACGAGGTAGCCCCGTCAGCATCCAGCGCGGCGGCGATCTCGTCGCCCGAGGGCAGGGTCTCCAGCAGATCCAGCACGGTGGGGCCGTCGTACCAGGGCGTGTTCTCGGAGCGCGTGGCGACGTTGTCGCCCAGCAGCGCGCTCACGGGCACCGTGGTCACCTCGAGCCCCAGACCCGTGGCAAGCGTCGCGACGTCGGCGGTGATCGCCTCGTACGGCGCGCGCTCCCACGCGAGCAGGTCGATCTTGTTGACGGCCACGATCACGTGCGGCACGCGCAACAGCGCCGCCACGGCGAGATGGCGCCGTGTCTGCTCCACGACCCCGTGACGCGCGTCGATCAGCACCACCAGGGCGTCGGCCGTGCTGGCGCCCGTCACCGTGTTGCGCGTGTACTGCACATGCCCGGGGCAGTCGGCCAGGATGAACGTGCGGCGCGGGGTGGAGAAGTAGCGGTACGCGACGTCGATCGTGATGCCCTGCTCGCGCTCGGCGCGCAGGCCGTCCGTGAGCAGCGCGAGGTCGACGCCCTCGCCGCCGCGCTCGCGGGTCACGCGCTCCACGGCCTCGTAGGCGTCGGCAAGGATCGACTTGGTGTCGTGCAGCAGGCGGCCCACAAGAGTGGACTTGCCGTCGTCCACCGATCCGGCGGTGGCGAAGCGCAGCAGCGAGGTCACGGGGGCCGCGTCGGCAGCGGTGGTGAGATCCAGAGCTGTCATTAGAAGTAGCCCTCCTTCTTGCGGTCCTCCATGGCGGCCTCGCTCATGCGGTCGTCGGCGCGCGTGGCACCGCGCTCGGTGATGCGGGTGGCGGCCACCTCGGCGATGACGTCGGCCACCGAGGCGGCTCCCGATTCCACGGCGCCCGTGCACGAGGCATCGCCCACGGTGCGGTACCGGACGACGCGCGGCGCGGTGGCCTCGCCGTCGCGCAGCTTCACCGAGGGGTGCGGGGTGAGCAGCATGCCGTCGCGCTCGAACACCTCGCGCTCGTGCGCGTAATAAAGGGATGGCAGCTCGATGCCCTCGCGCTCGATGTAGCGCCACACGTCAAGCTCGGTCCAGTTGCTGAGCGGGAAGACGCGCACGTGTTGGCCGGGCAGGTGGCGCGTGTTGTACAGGCTCCACAGCTCGGGGCGTTGGTTGCGCGGGTCCCACTGGCCAAACTCGTCGCGCAGCGACACCACGCGCTCCTTGGCGCGCGCCTTCTCCTCGTCGCGGCGGGCTCCGCCAAAGACGACGTCGTAGCCGTGGCCAGCGATCGCGTCCAGCAGCGGCACTGTCTGCAGCGGGTTGCGCGTGCCGTCGGGGCGCTCGCGCAGGCGGCCGTCGTCGATATACGACTGCACGCTTGCGACCTGCAGGCGCAGGCCAAGGCGCGCGACGGTCGCGTCGCGGAACTCGATGACCTCGTCAAAGTTGTGGCCAGTGTCCACGTGCAGCAGCTCCACCGGCACTCGGCCAGGCCAGAACGCCTTGGTGGCAAGGTGCAGCACCACCACGGAGTCCTTGCCGCCGCTGAACAGGATCACCGGCTTGCGCGCGGTGGCGACCGCCTCGCGCAGGATGTGGATGCCCTCGGCCTCGAGCGCGTCGAGAGTCGTGGGGCCGGTGGGGGTGCCGGCGTTGCTGGGGGACACGTCGGTCCTCTCTGTCGTGGAGGTCATGCGTGGAGCCCGCATTCGGTCTTGTCGGTGCCGGACCAGCGGCCGGCGCGGGCATCCTCGCCGGGGGCGACGGCGCGGGTGCAGGGCTTGCAGCCGATGCTCGGGTAGCCCTGCGCGACGAGCGGGTTGCGGGGCAGGTCGTGCTGGGCCTGGTACGCCTCCACCTGCTCGTCGGACCACGTGACGATCGGGTTGATCTTGACCAGGCCGTGCTTGGCGTCCCAGTCGAGCACCGGGGCATTGGCGCGCGTGGGGCCGTCGGCGCGGCGCAGGCCGGTGACCCATGCGGCGCGGCCCTCGAGCGCGCGGCCAAGGGGCTCGACCTTGCGCAGTTGGCAGCACAGCCCGGGGTCGCGGGCGAACAGATCCTTTCCGTACTGCGCGTCCTGCTCGGCGACCGTCTGCAGCGGCAGCGCGTCCACGATGGTGATGGGCAGCCAGCGCTCTGCCTCGCCGCGCGTCACGATGGTCTCGGGGAAGTGGTACCCGGTTTCCAGGAACAGCACGTCCACGCCCTCGAGCCGCGTGCCAAACAGGTGCGGCAGGATCGTGTCCTGCATCGACGCGGCGACGATCAGGTCGCGGCCAAACGTGGCCACGGCCCAGTCGGCGACGTGCCCGGCCGATGCCGACTCGAGCCTCGCGTTGACCTCGCCCACGGTCTCGGCGTTCCACACGGACGGGTTGAGCAGCGTGAGGGAGTTCATCGCAGCAGCTCCTCTTCCGCCCGGAAGGCCCACGCCGCGAACGACTCGCCCTCGGCGCGGTCGCCCAGGTAGTTGGTGGTGACGCGCGTGATGTACTCGGGCATGCCGTCGGCTGTGACCTTGTGCGCGCGCAGCTTGCGGCCAAAGTCGTTGTCCTCGCCCTGGCCCAGGCGTCCGCCCAGGTGCACCTGGAAGCCGGGCACCTGCTCGCCCGAGGCCTCGTCCAGCACCAGTTGACCCTTGAAGCCGATGTCGGCCACCT
>QKAX01000080.1 GCA_003246255.1 Demequina lutea | reverse complement strand
GGGGTCCACCTCGCGCACGCGGCGGGCGGCCTCGAGGCCGTCCAGTCCCGGCATCTCGACGTCCAGGAGCAGCACGTCGTACTCGGGGCGGTACGCGTCGACGAGGTCCTTGCCATCTGGGTACTCCGAGATGGCGAACTCGAGTCCGTGCTCCTCGGAGTAGCGCGACAGGTGGTCGAGGATCTCTCTGCGGTAGCCCGCGTTGTCCTCGACGACGCCTACACGTATCACTCAGTACCTCGCTCGTGGCCCCCGCGTTGTCGGATGTGCCCATTTTAGCCGGGGCCGACGTCCCGGAAATCGGAGGTAGCAACCGGTGCCGGGCAAACGGGCCCCCGTTTCTGCCCGTTTGACGCTTGACTCTGCCCGAATCGACGAATAGATTGCCGAATGTCAACGCAGACAGGCCCAAACGGGCAACATGCATCTTCGCCTCTCGCAACGACGCGGGGCAAGGAAGGGAAGGAACGCATGTCAACTCCTGATATTCAGGCAAGTCAGGCAAACAAGAACCGCACCGGAAACGGCGTCGCCGCGTCCGTCCAGCGGGTCGGAAGGTTCCTGTCGGGCATGATCATGCCCAACATCGGTGCCTTCGTGGCGTGGGGTCTCATCACCGCGCTGTTCATTGAGACCGGATGGCTCCCGAACGAGGGTCTGGCCGAGATGGTCAGCCCCATGATCACGTACCTGCTCCCGCTGCTCATCGGTTACACCGGTGGTCGCATGGTGCACGGTCAGCGTGGTGCTGTGATTGGTGCGATCGTCACCGCCGGTGTGATCGCCGGTGCTTCGGTGCCGATGTTCCTCGGCGCGATGCTCGCCGGTCCCGCCGCCGCGTGGGTCCTCAAGCAGTTCGACAAGGCCGTTGAGGGCAAGGTCAAGTCCGGCTTTGAGATGCTGGTGGACAACTTCTCGCTCGGCATTATCGGTGCCGCGCTGGCGATCGTCGGCAAGTGGGCCATCGGCCCGGTCGTGACGCAGCTCGTCAACTGGGCCGGCAACGGCGTGGATTTCCTCGTGAACCACAACCTGCTGCCGCTCGCCTCGCTCATCGTCGAGCCCGCCAAGGTGCTGTTCCTCAACAACGCGATCAACCACGGTGTGTTCACGCCGCTGGGCTCGATCGACGTCGAGGAGACCGGCCGCTCGATCCTGTTCATGGTCGAGTCCAACCCCGGCCCCGGCCTGGGCATGCTGCTTGCCTTCATGGTCGCCGGCCCCAAGATGCTGCGCGGCTCGATCCCCGGTGTGGCGATCATCCACTTCTTCGGCGGCATCCACGAGGTGTACTTCCCGTACATCCTCATGAAGCCAAAGCTGATCGCCTCGACCATCCTGGGTGGCATGACCGGCGTTCTCGTCGGCACGCTCATGGGCAACGGCCTCTCGGGCCCGCCCTCGCCCGGATCGATCTTCGCGTACTTCGCGGTCTGCCCGCCTAACGCCATCGTGGGCATGCTGCTCCAGGTGACGCTGGCCGCCGTGGTGTCCTTCGTGGTCGCCTGGTTCCTGCTGAAGACCGACAAGACCACGCGCAAGGAGAACGAAGAGTTCGACGCCGCGCAGGCCCACGCTGCAGCCACCGCTGCGGCGTAAGGTCGAAGCACCAACTACAACGAGGTAAAGGAGCAGTTCATGCCTACGATCAATGGTTCAGACGTTAAGCGAGTGGTTGTGGCCTGCGACGCCGGCATGGGCAGCAGCGTGATGGTGGCCTCCACCCTCCGCTCCAAGCTGTCCCCGCTCGGTATCGAGGTCGTGCACACCCCCGTCGACGAGATTCCCGCCGACGCTTCGGTGGTGATGTGCCACCAGGGTCTCGCGCAGCGCGCGCAGACCAAGGTGCCCGACACCGTGGTGATTCCGTTCGCGATCTTCATGGGCGACCCCGCTTTTGCGAAGGTCGAGAACGCGATCAAGACGGGACAGACCCTTGAGTCCTGATGCTCAGCGCATCCTCGAGCCCAGCGCCGTCCGCCTTGGCCTTGTTGCCAAGGACAAGGCGGACGCGCTGCGGCAGTGCGGTGCAGTTCTCGTAGGAATCGGTGCCGCCTCGCAGGGCTACGCCGATGCCATCCTCGAGCGCGAGGCCTCGGTCTCGACGTACATCGGCGAGGGCGTCGCGATCCCCCACGGCACCAACGAGGCGCGTGCGTTCATCGAGCGCGCAGCCCTCGCGTACCTCCAGTTTCCCGACGGCATCGACTGGGACGGCAACACGGTCACCGTGTGCATCGCCATCGCCTCCAAGTCCGAGGAGCACGTCGACATCCTGCAGTCCCTGGCGGGCGTTCTGATGAACCCTGAATCGGCCGCCGCATTGCGAGAGGCCTCGTCCATCGACGAGGTGCTCGAGCTGCTCACTCCCCAAGCCTGAATACCCCACGCGCAAGGAAGGACGACCACGTCGTGAAAGCCCTGAAGTTTTATGCCCCGGAAGACGTCCGCATCGAGGATGTCCCGGAGCCGGAGGTTGGCCCTGGTGAGGTGAAGATCCGTGTGCGGAACACCTCCACGTGTGGCACCGACGTGAAGATCTTCTACAACGGCCACCAGAACCTCACGCCCCCGCGCACCATCGGCCACGAGATCGCCGGCGAGATCGTCGCGATCGGCGAGGGTGTCGAGGGCTGGGAGATCGGCGCTCGCGTGCAGGTCATCGCGGCCGTGCCCTGTGGCGACTGCTACGAGTGCTCGCGTGGCTGGATGGAGGTCTGCCAGAACCAGACGTCCATGGGCTACCAGTACGACGGCGGCTTCGCCGAGTACATGATCGTGCCCCGCGAGGTCATGAAGGTGGACGGCCTTAACCGCATCCCCGAGGGCGTGGGCTTTGACGAGGCCTCGGCCGCCGAGCCGCTTGCCTGCGCCATCAACGCGCAGCGCATCCTCGGCATCGAAGAGGGCGACACCGTGGTGGTGTTTGGTGCCGGACCCATTGGCGCGATGCACATCCGCCTGGCCCGTGCCAACGGCGCGGCCCGCATCTTCCTCATCGACGTCAACGACGAGCGCCTCAAGATGACGGCCGACGCGGTTCACCCCGACGAGGTCATCAACGGTGCCACCGTGGACGTGGTGGAGAAGGTCAAGGAGCTCACCGAC
>QKAX01000068.1 GCA_003246255.1 Demequina lutea | reverse complement strand
CCCGCGTGGAACTCGTAACGTTTCGACCCGCAGGGGGCTAGGGTGTGCTCATGAGTGCACCCGATCCCATGCAGGCCCCCGCCATCCGCTGGGGCATCCTCGGCGCAGGAGGCATTGCCGCCAAGTTCGCTGAGGCCGTCAAGAACTACACGCAGTCCACCGTGGTGGCCGCTGCGTCCGCCTCGAGCCTCGAGAAGGCTCAGGCCTTCGTGGCCGAGCACGACGCTGGCGACGCCTACCAGTCCTACAGCGAGCTGCTCGCGCGAGACGACATCGACGCCGTCTACGTGGCCACCACCCACAACAACCACCACGAACCGGCGATCCTGGCGATCGAGGCCGGCAAGCACGTGCTCGTCGAGAAGGCCTTCGCGCAGAATAGCGCGCAGGCCGAGGCGATCCTTGCGGCCGCCGAGAAGGCCGGCGTGTTTGTCATGGAGGCGATGTGGACGCGCCACCTGCCGCACATCCACGAGATGCGCGACATCATTGAGTCCGGCGTGATCGGCGACCCCGTGGTAGTCATGGCGGATCACGGCCAGGCGCTCACCTGGGTGCCGCGCCTCATGCAGGCAGAGCTCGCCGGCGGTGCGCTGCTGGACCTGGGTGTGTACCCGCTCGCGTTTGCGCACGATGTGCTCGGCAAGCCCGAGTCGCTCACGGCCGTGGGCCAGGTCGTGGACGGAGTGGACCACCTCACGTCGATGGTGCTGAGCTACCCGGGAAGGCAAGCAAGCCTCCACACGACGCTGCTTGCAAGGACCGACAACTACGCGCAGGTGGTGGGCGCCAAGGGCCGCATCATCATCGACGGCGTGTTCTACTCGCCCACAACGTTGCGCGTCATTGTCGACGACGAGGTGGTGCGCGAATTTGACGGCCGCGTGGACAACGGCTTCCAGTTCGAGGCCGCAGAGGTGGCGCGGTGCCTGGCGGCGGGGCTCACCGAGAGCCCGATCATGCCGTGGAGCGCCACGCGCGAGATCATGGCGATGATGGATGAGGTGCGCGCCCAGATCGGCTTGGTCTACCCGAACGAGAAGTAGCGGCCAGCCTCGCAAGGCGCGCACGCGAAAGGCCCCGACGGCAGCCGTCGGGGCCTTTCGCGTGTTGAGGCGCTTAGCCGGTGAAGACAGGGCTCGCTGCCGGCACCACCGGAGCCGGCGCTGTGGGGGTCAGGCTGAAGGTCGCGCTGCCAGACATGGACGTCTGATACGTGCCGAGCCACGAGGCGGCAAAGGTCGATCCCGCCACGCCATACGACTGGAGAGTGGGGTAGTCGAGCACCGCCGTCATGAGCGGTGCCGCCATGCCGCGGCCGCCGCTTCCGGTGAAACCGGAGACGCCGTCGGACGGCGCGGAGTCTGCGCTGTCCACCTGCTCGCTGTCGAGCCCCTCGACCTCGGGCGAGAAGAGGTCGTCGTGCGTGACGGTGACGGCGCCGAAGTCCTTGCCATGCAGCGTGACCTCTAGGTAGGCGGACCCGTACGAGACATACTCGCCGCCATCGATGTAGACGGTGAGCGGGTCGAGTGTGATGTCCACGTTGACGTCTGACCATCGCTCGAACGGCGAGTACGAGAGGTCGGCATGAGTGAGCTCGGGGCCGGGGCCGACGAGCCGGTTTGTCGCGACAAACGTGAACGGGTCTCCCGCGTAACCCGCGGGCCCGCTGAGCTCGACGCGGATGTCGGCGTACACGGCATCGGTGCCAGCGGCGGGCTCGGTGCGCACGGGCGCCCCCTTGATGATCACGCCCGGCGCCATGGCAGATGTGGGGCTCGGCGCGGCGGCTCCGGCGGACGCGACCGCGACCGAGAGCGCGCCCGCGGCGGCAACGGCGGCGAGGGCCTTGCGTGTGGTGGCGGATGACAACGGGGACATACCTTCTCCTCCTCAGCTGGTGTCGTGACGAGGCTAGGAGCGCCGCACGTGGCGATCCATGGGTACTTTCTACTCATGCCCCGCCTGCGACCGGCCGGCCGGCTGGGGTTCGCGTGTCACGGCTGCGGGCGTTCGCTACAGTGGCGCCGTGCCACGATCCCCTCTTGCCCTCGGCGTCGCGCTGCTCACGCTCGCGCTTGCCGGCTGCGGCGGTGCAGGGCCGGTCGCCGACAAGGCGGCGACCCTTGCTCCCTCGGCCTCTTCGGCGATGGCGGACGAGCATCTGCGGGTGCAGCTAGGCGGCAGCGAGGGCGTGGCGCTGATCGCCTCGGCCGACGGCCCCGAGGTAGACGTCTGGGACTCGCCCGGCGGCACCGTCGTCCAGACGATCCATGCCGACGAGGTGCTGACGGTTCCCGAGACGACGCCGCTGACGTTCCTCATCAAGGAGGAGCGGGCCGATTGGTACGAGATCTACCTGCCGGTTCGTCCGAATGGTGCGACGGGGTGGGTGCCGGCGTCTCGGGTTGAGGTGACCGCGACGTCGTTCAGGCTTGACGCCTATCTTGGGGATCACGAGTTGGTGCTGACCCAGGCGGGTGACACGCTCGAGACCTACTCGATTGGCGTGGGCCGATCCGATATGCCCACCCCGGGAGGCGTGTACTTTCTGCGCGAGGTGCTACAGCCGCCAGACCCGGACGATGTCTACGGCGTCTATGCGTACGGGCTCAGCGGCTTCTCGCCCGTGCTCGACAGTTTCCGCGGCGGCGACGCCGTGATCGGCCTGCATGGAACGAATGAGCCGGAGAGCATCGGCACCGATGTGTCGCACGGCTGCCTGCGCATGGTCAACGACGACATCGCCGAGCTGGTGGAGATCTACGGGCTGCCGCTGGGGACGCCGGTCTACATCCACGAATAGGGCCGTGTGGGGCGCTCCGGGTAGGTTGGGCGCATGCGCGGCTTCTGGATCGTCTTCGAGGGTGGGGACGGGGTGGGCAAGACCACCCAAATTGAGCGGCTGTCCGCGTGGTTGCGGGAGATTGCGGGATCGCGCGAGGTGATCGTGACGCGCGAGCCCGGCGGCACCGCCCTGGGCGTGGAACTGCGTCAGGCGATCATGCACGGCGACCACGTCGCACCCCGCGCGGAGGCGCTGCTGTATGCAGCCGACCGTGCCCACCACATCGCCACGCTCGTGCGGCCCGCGCTGGAGCGTGGCGCGCT
>QKAX01000127.1 GCA_003246255.1 Demequina lutea | reverse complement strand
GAAGGAACTTGCTCCCCTGATGACGGTGTTGTCGACATCGAAGAACGCGGCGACCGAGGGCTGCGCCGTGGGGTCGGTACGCGTCATTGGTCCAGAGTAGCGGCGCGCCGGGCCCACGCTGAAAGTCCCAGGTGAGCCAGTGACGATGTTCACGCGTCGCTGCTCGCTTAGGGTGGTCGCGTGAGCGAGCGCGTTGTCCTGTATGTGCGCCCCGGCTGTCATTTGTGCGAGCCGGCCAGGGAAGTCGTGGCTGCCGAGTGCGAGGCGGCGGGCGTCGGGTTCGACGAGGTAGACATCGACGCGGCTGGCGGAGACCTTCGCGCGCGCCTCACGGATCTGGTCCCCGTAGTCGAGGTGGACGGCATCCAGGTGGGTTACTGGCGCATTCGCGCGGAGAACGTGCGTACGGCGCTGGCCCGCGGCGGGGGACAATAGGCCCATGCCCACCGTCCACGTCGTGCGTCATGGTCACGTCTACAACCCCGACAAGGTGCTCTACGGCCGCTTGCCCGGGTTCCGCCTGTCCGACGCTGGCAAGCAGATGGCCGCCGCCGTTGCCGCCCACCTGGTCAAGGAGGGCTACCCCATCACGCGGGTGATCGCGTCGCCGTTGCAGCGGGCGCAGGAGACCGCCGCGCCCATCGCCGCGGCCTTTGGCGTGGGGATTGACACGGAGGACCGCATCATCGAGGCGGGCAACGTGTACGAGGGCGCCGCGCTGCCCAAGGGCGCAGGGGACTTTCTGCACCCCCGCAACTGGTGGTTGCTGCGCAACCCGTGGAAGCCGTCGTGGGGCGAGCCGTACAAGGAGCAGGCCGCGCGCATGTGGGACGCCATCATCGACGCCGCGGCCGCGAACCCCGAGGGCGACACCGTCATGGTGAGCCATCAGCTGCCCATCTGGGTGGCGCGCTCGGTCTTTGAGCGCCGCTCGTACCTGCACGACCCGCGCAAGCGCGAGTGCGCGCTGGGCTCCGTCACGTCGTTCACCATCGAGGATGGCAAGCCTGTCTCGATGCAGTACGCGACCCCCGCCTCGCACGTGGAGGTGCCGTGACCCGCAAGGCCCGCATGCTCGTGCTGCTCGGCGTGATTGTTGCCGTGACGCTGTGGCTCGCCGCGTGCGCACCGCCCGATGCCGCGACCAGCCCCGGCTACGTGTCGGGCGACGGCGCGGTGACCGAGTGGTCGGCGGGGGAGCGCCCTGGGCCGCTCGACCTGAGCGGCACCACGTTTGCGGGCGACGACGTGTCGCTCGAGGACTACCGCGGCGAGGTGGTGGTGATCACCACCTGGTACGCGAGCTGCCCGCCATGCCGTGCGGAGACGCCGGACCTGATCATCATGGACGAGCTTGACGGCGTGAGCGTGCTGGCCGTCAACGTGCGCGACGACGCCGCCACCGCGCAGGCGTTCCAGCGCTCGTTCGGCACCACGTACCCCTCGATCGATGGAGCCGACGGCACGGCCGTGGCCGCGATGCAGGGCCTCGTGGCCATGCGCGCGGTGCCCACCTCGCTCATCATCGACCCCGAAGGCCACGTGGCGGCGCGCGCCGTGGGCCGCATCGAGCCGTCGACGATGCTCGCGCTCATCCAGACCGCCGGCGAGGGCGTCGTGGACATCCCCGACGTGACCTTCCCCGACGAGACCGGCGCGGGCACCGAGAACTGATGGGCGGCATCGGCTCCGACTTCGCCGCGACCGTGCTGAGCGGCTCGCTGCTCGCCGCGCTGCCCGTGGCGCTGCTGGCGGGACTCGTGAGCTTCGCCAGCCCATGTGTGGTGCCGCTGGTGCCCGGCTACATCGGCTACCTGAGCGGCATGGCCGGATCGGGCGGCAACTCGAAGGGCTCGCGCCCGCGACTGCTCGCAGGCGTCGCGCTGTTCGTGCTGGGCTTCGCCGCTGTGTTTGTGGTGCTGGGGGTCGCGTTCGCGTCGGCCGGGGCGAGGCTTGGCCCTCAGATGGACATCATCACGCGCGTGCTGGGCGTGCTCGTGGTGGTGCTCGGCTTTGTGTTCCTTGGCGCGATGCCGTTCATGCAGCGCGAGCGCCGCGTGCACCTCTCGCCCCGCGCGGGCCTGTGGGGCGCGCCGCTGCTGGGCATCACGTTCGGCCTGGGCTGGACGCCCTGCATCGGGCCCACTCTTGCGGCCGTGCTGACGCTCTCCCTCACCGAGGCAACGGCCACGCGCGGCGTGATCCTTGCCGTGGTCTACGCGCTGGGGCTCGGCCTGCCGTTCCTGCTGATCGCGCTGTGGGCCGAGCGCTCCAAGACCGCGCTGAACTGGCTGCGACGCCACCGCCTCGCGCTCATGCGCATCGGCGGCGGCATGCTCGTGGTGCTCGGCCTGCTGCTGGTGACCGGACTGTGGACCACGCTCACGGGCCAACTGCAGGGATGGATCGATGGATTCTGGGTGGCCGTATGAGCGACGAGTCAGACGACGCGGTGGCGCGCCCGGCCGGTCCCCAGGACCGCATCGCGCTGGGAGACGACGCCGTCGAGGCGCCCAAGCGCTTCTCCGTGGACAACTACGCGTATGCACAGGCGCCGCGCCTTGGCATCAAGGGCTGGCTGCGCTGGGGCTGGCGTCAGGTCACCTCAATGCGCCTCGCGCTGGTGCTGTTGCTGCTGCTCGGCGTGGCCGCGATCCCCGGCTCGCTGCTGCCGCAGTGGTCGCAGGACGCCGCGCGCACGCAGCTGTTTATCAACGACAACCCGTTCTGGGGTCCGCTGCTGGACGCCACGGGCTTTCTCGACGTGTTCGCGTCAGCGTGGTTCACGGCCATCTACGTGCTGCTGTTCCTGTCGCTCGTGGGCTGCATCGTTCCGCGCGCTCTGGCCCACGGCCGCAACGCGCGCGAGCCCGTTGGTCAGGCCCCCAAGCGACTGACGCGCTTCCAGCACCACACGACCACCACGTCGGCCGTGCCCGCGCTGGAGGCCGCCGAGAAGGTCGCCGCGTGGGGAAGGGGACGTGCGCCGCTCGGCTGGTTCGTGGGCTACCGCACGCGCGTCGAGCAGCGCGAGGTGCGTGGCGGCGGCAGCGAGGTGGCCGTGACGCTGGAGCAGGGCTCGGTGCGCGAGTGGGGCAACCTGCTGTTCCACCTGGCGCTCGTGGGC
>QKAX01000010.1 GCA_003246255.1 Demequina lutea | reverse complement strand
GTTGAGCGTGGTGGTCTGGCTGCCGATCGACGGCTCCGCGAGGTAGCGGTTGAGCAGGTTCAGCGCCGCGTAGATGGCCGACTGTCCCAGCGACAGGCCGAGCACGATGAGCACCTCGGCGCGCAGGCGGGGCTTGGGGGGTGCTGGTGCGTCTGCGGGCGCGTCCGCGGGCGCGTCGGTGGGTGCGGGGGAGCCGGCGTCGGTGGCGGCGGGAGTGGGCGAGGACATCACGCTCACTGTAACGAGCGGCGCGGGCCAAGCGTCACGGCGTCGCCCACGGCGGCGCTACCCGGGGTCACGACGTCGCAGTAGACGGCCACGCGCAGATCCCGCGTGGCGCCCAGGGCCTTGAGCCAGCGGGTGGTGCCCTCGGCGCCGTCCTGGGCCAGGTCGATGGTGCGGCAGCGTTCGATGCGCTCCACGGGCTTGAGGGTGACGGCGCCGGCGGCCGGGTCGCCGAGCGTGACCTCGCGGCCAAACCAGCCCTCCTCCTCGAACGGCTCCGTGGTCTCGACGACGACGTTGACGCGCAGTCGGCGAGGGTCCGCGTCCACGCCCAGGTGATGCGCGCACCATGCGAGGGTCGCGGTGCCGATCAGCGAGACCGAGCCGTCGTCAAAGTGCGGCACGTCCGTCTCCGGGGCAACGCGCACGTCGGCCTCCAGGGCGCTGGTGAGGGCCTCGTCCACCGCCGCGTCGCCTGCCGTGCCCAGCTCCCCGGTGGGGCCGGTGATGGTGACCACGCCGTCGGCCGTGGTGGCGGCGGCAAAGCTGAAGACGCCGTCGCGCCTGACCATGCGGCGCGTGTTCTTGCCCGACGCGAGGCGGCTCTCCCCGTCACGCACGGCCCATGCGCGGTCGCCTGCCAGGCCGCGCGCGTCGAACGGCGCGGTGTCCAGGGCTTCGCCGCCCATCGACTTGACGGGGTAGCGGCGGAGCGAGGCGACGCGCAGGGTCATGCGCCAAGGGTAGGGGTGGGGGCGGCGTGCGGGAAGGGCGAGGCGTGCGTCGCGCGCCGCCCCGCGCGACCCAACGATTTGCGCGCGACCTCCCGTTGTCTGGGAAAGGATGGTGCCGAAGGGGGACACATGGCGCGGTGGGAGCCGATGCTCGACGCGGTGATGCGCGAGCGTGCGGGCAGGCTGCTGGCATACGCGGGCCTGCTCACCGGCGACGACGCCGAGGCGCAGGACGTGCTCCAGGACGCGCTGGTCAAGACATTCTCCGGCCGCGCCAGGTTTGAGCACATCAACGCGGCCGAGGCGTACGTGCGGCGCACGATCGCCACGCTGGTGGTGGACAGGGCGCGCAAGCGGGTCCCGGTGCCGGTGGCCGACGACGCACACCCTGAGCGGCCGGCGCAGCGCGTCGACTCCGACGCCGCGGTGGACGTGCGCGCCGCCCTCGCCGCACTGCCGCCCCGCGAGCGAGCCTGCATGGTGCTGCGCTTCTACGACGACCTCACGGTGCCGCAAATCTCGGATCGTCTGGGCATCGCCCAGGGCACCGTCAAGCGCTACTTGGCCGACGCGTCGGCCGCCATGGCGTCGGCCCTCGCCGTCGACGTCGACTGGCATACCGAACCCGACCCCGCCGCCACTGTGACGGCGCCGCGCTCAGTCGCGCAGAACAAGAGGAGCTGAGATGGACGAGCTTCGAGACTTGATCGCCCGCCAGGCCAACGCCGATGCGGCTCGGCTGAGTGGGGACGAGTTCGTGTCCGCGTTCGGCGCGGCCGTGACGGGCAGGGTGCGTAGGCGCCGGCGCGTGCGTGCGGCGGGGACTGCGGGGGCATCGGCGCTCGCGGTGGGGCTGCTGGCGGTGGGCTACTTGGCGCTGCCGCCGGTGTTTGAGCCTGCGCAGCCGGGGCCTGCCGGGGGTGCTTGTGTGGAGGCCCCGTGGCCGCACGTGACGGGGCCCGATGGTCAGATCCTGTGGGGTGCGGGCTCCGAGGTGTCGTTCTCGCTCACCTCGGACGAGTTGCAGGTGGCGGAAGGTGGGACGACCACTGCGGTACCAGTGCGCGACGGCCTGCTTGAGGGGACGTCGGTGTCCGGCGAGGATCTCGACGTGACGATGCCCTCGGGCAACATCGTGACGGTGTCTCTGCTGTGGACTGAATCCGAGATCTCGGTGACCGCGAGCGACGGCCCAGAGGGTGACTTCTCGGTCCAGATGCCGAGGTTTGCGGACGTCTCTGCCGTAGACCTTGAGCGCCGGTATCACGGAGTTGATGTCAGTTCCGCGTTTGACGTGCCCACCTGGTACGTGTGGGACGACGCGACGAACGTGCCCGCTCTGACCGTCACGTCTGCCGGGACCGGCGAATTCACCGTCACCGCGCCCGACGGCTCGGAACACGCCTTCCCGCTCGGTGACGACGGCATCGCCACCGTGGACTGGACGGGCGAGGTGCTGATTGCGCTCGAGATGACGGGCGACGAGACGAGCGGGTCCGTCCAGGTCGACGACGAGGTGACCTCGCCGATCGACGCGACCCTCGCGTCGGCGCCATTCTGCCTGCCGCCGCAGTTTGCGGGGGAGGATCAGGCGACGGACGACGCGGGGCCTGTGTCACAGGACCCCTCGCCGCTACCTGCGACGAGCGGCGTGGAGTCCCCGTTTGCGTGTGGCTTCGAGTTCCCAAGCCGGACCTACTCGGTCGATGGGCTCTCCGTTGAGGACGCGGGCTGGATCGACCCGCTCGATGCGCGCGATCGGATCCGCGCTGCAGGCGTCGCCCGCCAGGTCGACGGGGAGGACCCGATGCCGATGTTCGTCCTGAGCGACGAGGGCCGGGATGACCGATTGGGCGCGGCAGGCATCTGGGGGGACCCTCAGGGTTCCTCGCCCACTGACTTTGGCATGAGCACCGGGGTGGTCCATGGGCAGTCGTTTGTTGGGGTTAGCGACGGAATGGTGATCGCGACGATTCCCGATCCGTGGGAAGGCCCCGCCGGGCCGGTGATCGCCTTGGGAGGGGCTGTGCAGGACCAGCTGATTCTCACGAATCCAGTGAACGCTTTCACCATGTGCCCGGGCGTCGACTACGCCGCAGACCCAGAGATCTACGCGGTCGTGGGGCGCGTCGGTCTTGACGTCGACGGCACGCCCGCGCCGCCGGTCTACGC
>QKAX01000122.1 GCA_003246255.1 Demequina lutea | reverse complement strand
ACTCCCCTACTCGGCGGGAAGAACCACCACGTGACGGTGCGGGTCCTCACCCTCGGACTCGGAACCCAGCCCGGCCTCGAGTACCACGTCGTGCACCACCTTGCGCTCGAACGCGTTCATGGCCGGCAGTGCCACCGACTGGCCCGACTCGCGCACCTTGGCGATCGCTTCGCGCGCCTGCTCCGCAAGCTGCGCCTTGCGGCCTGCTCGGAAGTCGGCAATGTCAAGCATGAGTCGGCTCACGTTGCCTGTCTCGGACTGCACGGCGAGACGAGCCAGGTCCTGCAGGGCGTCGAGCACCTCACCCTCAGGGCCCACGTTCTGGCTCGGTCCGTCGGCCACCACGGCCACCTTGGGCCTGCCAGCCTCGACGGAGATGTCAATGTCGCCATCCATGTCCAGGATGTCGAGAAGCTCCTCGAGGAAGTCGGCGGCGATATCGCCCTCTGCTTCGAGGTCCTTGCGAGTGTCGTCAGTCATGAGTGTCCTTGGGGCTGGGCCGCCGGAGTGGCGGCAACGTCCTTAGTCTTCCTCGATGCCGGGAGGCGTCGAGTCGTTGGAGGCCTGGGGCGGTCCGGCGGGGCGAGAGCCCTTGTTGCGCTTCTTGCTCTTGGGCTGGTTGCGCTGACGCTCCCGCTTCTCCTCCTCGATGGCGAGCTGGGCGGCCTCCTCTTCGAGGCGCACCTCCTCCAGCGTGCGGCCGTCGGGAGCAAGACCCTTCGCTGCGTTCCTCTCGGCGCGCTTGGCGAGCAGCGCTCGCTCCGCCTCAGAGCCAGGGGTGGGGTTGCGCTTGATGACGTAGAACTGCTGACCCATGGACCACAGGTTGGAGACGGTCCAGTAGATCAGAACACCAATGGGGAAGTTGGGGCCGGAGATCACGAAGATGAAGGGCAATGCGTACATCAGCATCTTCTGCTGCTGCGCCATGGGGCCCTCGAGTGCCGACTGCGGCATGTTCTTCATGGTGAGCTGGCGCTGCGCGAAGAACTGCGTTGCCACCATCGCCACAATCAGCACGGCGGCGATCACGCGCACAGAGGTCACATCGGTGCCCACGAAGGTCTCGTGCAGGGGGGCGCCGAACAGGCGAGCGTCCTGTGCCTGCTGACGCAACTCACCGCTCAGCAGGCCGATGTTGTGGCCATTCTCGTCGGTCCGGAAGCCGCTGTTCAACACGCGGAACAGCGCAAAGAAGATGGGCGTCTGAAGCAGCAGCGGCAGGCACGAGGCGAAGGGGTTCGTCTTGTGCTTGGAGTACAACTCCATCGTTTCCTTGGTCATCGCCTCGCGCGACGCCTGGTCCTTCTTGCCCTTGTACTTGTCCTGCACGGCACGCAGCTCGGGTGCGATCAACTGCATCGCTCGCTGCGAGTTGATCTGGCGCACAAACAGCGGGATGAGCGCGATGCGAACCACCACGGTGAGGCCCACGATCGACAGGGCCCACGTCAGCCCTGACTCGGGGTCCATGCCCAAGAAGTCAAGGCCCTGGTGCACCAACACCATGATGTTGGCCACGACCCACTCGATGGGGTAGAGGATTTGAAAGAGATCCACGACTGGTCCTTTACGTCATCTGCGATGAAGTCGAAGTGTGGCGCGCGAACAGTGGCTCCCCCACCGCCGGCACCTCGTCAACGCCCCCGTAGCTCCAGGGGTTGCAGCGCAGCACTCGCCACGCGGCCAACGCGCTTCCCTTGATGGCTCCGTGACGGCGAACCGCCTCCAGCCCATAGTGGGAGCACGACGGGTAGTACTTGCACGTGGGACCAAACAAAGGCGAGATCAGAATCTGATACGCCTTGATGAGTCCCATGAGCAGAAACTGGGGAATGCGCACCACTGCCCTGACGACGCGTCCCACGGGGGTCACGCCGCCTTCGCCTGGGCGCGCTGAAGGCCCGACGCGACATCGGACCTGAGGGCGGCGAAGGTGGCCCCGCGGGCGTCGGGCAATGCCCTGATCACGACGCGCGTGCCGACGGGATACCCGGGCAACAGTTCCGCCATGATGGCGCGCAGGCGGCGCTTGATGCGGTTACGCACCACTGCACCTCCTACGGCTCGAGAAACAGCGAAACCGGCCATGCTAGAAGCATCGCCGGTTTTCGCGAGATAAACCACAACCGTCCGACTGCCGGCTTTGGCTCCGGTACGCATGACGACCCGAAAGTCGTCCCTGCTACGAAGCCGTTGGCCGGCGGCCAGCACTACGCCGAGAGGGCGTCGCGGCCCTTGCGGCGACGCGCCTTCAGAATGGCGCGTCCGGCGCGGGTGCGCATGCGCAGGCGGAAGCCGTGCGTCTTGGCACGCTTACGGTTGTTCGGCTGGAAAGTCCGCTTGCTCACGGGAAAACTCCACGACAGTAGGGGGTGGTCAAATAGCGCACCTACGGTACGCGTTGGCGGGCCCCCGGTCAAATCACACGGACGCCATTGGAGCAACTGCCCAAACGGTATAGGCTCCACCATCAACGCATCATGCGGCCCCAAGACACGCCGCTGCTTGCACATGACGGTTGGGTAACGCACTCTCAACGGGCTGTGCATAATGCTGTGGAGAGGAACAGCTCAGTGGCGAACGACGAGGTAGGAAAGCCCATCGACGAGGTGTGGGCCAATGCGGTCAGCGCCATGGTGTCGGACGGGACCACCTCTCAGCAACAGCGATCATTCCTCCGCCTCATCAAGCCTCTAGCGATCGTCGAAGACAACGTCTTTCTGGCCGTCGCCGAGGACTACACCAAGAACTACGTGGAGACGACGCTGCGACCCGCCATCACGGGCGCACTCACGGACGCCGTGGGTCACGACGTGCGTATCGCCGTCACTGTCGACAGCTCCGTGATCCCCCCAGCTCTCGCCCTCGACGACGACGAGCCGGTGGTCCCGAGCCCACGCGCCGCAGCATCGGCCCCCGCACCACAGCCGCCAGAGGACCCACACCTCAACCCGCGCTACACGTTCGACACCTTCGTGATCGGCGCGTCCAACCGCTTTGCTCACGCCGCGGCACTCGCCGTCGCCGAAAGCCCGGGAAAGACATACAACCCCCTCTTCATCTACGGCGACTCGGGCCTAGGCAAGACCCATCTGCTGCACGCGATCGGCCACTACACGCGCCAGATCAAGCCGCAGACTCGCGTGCGCTACGTGAACTCCGAGGAGTTCACCAACGACTTCATCAACTCCATCCGCGACGACCGCTCGCTCAGCTTCAAGCGCACGTACCGCGAGGTGGACGTGCTGCTGATTGACGACATCCAGTTCTTGCAGGGCAAGGAGCAGACGCTCGAGGAGTTCTTCCACACTTTCAACGCGCTACACAACGCCGGCAAGCATGTGGTCATCACGTCCGATGTCAGCCCCCGCAACCTGAGCGGCATCGAGGAGCGCATGCGCACCCGCTTCGAGTGGGGCCTCATGACCGACGTCCAGCCGCCGGACCTCGAGACGCGTATCGCGATC
>QKAX01000105.1 GCA_003246255.1 Demequina lutea | reverse complement strand
TTGCGCCGCACGCGCACGGTCTCGAAGCCGTAGGACTCATACAGCGCCCGCGCACTCTCGTTGGGCACCGCGACCTCGAGCCACGCATCGGGCGCCTTGAGCCGTGTCGCCTCCGCCAGGAACTCCTCCATCACCATGCGCGCGAGCCCGCGCCTGCGATGCGGCGGCAACACGGCCACGTTCATGAGGTGGAACGCGTCACCCTCGTAGCCGTAGACCGCGTAGCCGGCGAGCTCGCCGTCCACCTCGATGCCGCGGTAACGGTTGTAGCCGTAGCGGAAGTCGTGGTCGATCAGCTCCGCGGACCACGCGCCCGCGCCGAACATCTCTCGCTCGGCCTCGGCCATCCAGGGAAGGTCCGCGGCCGTGAGATCGCGCAGGCGCGCCTCCCCCGCCGACGCGTCGGACGCCATGTCAGACACCGTGGACGTCGGGCCTGCGCAGGTACAGCGGCTCGGTGGGAAGCTCCTCGCCAGCGGCGTGGCGGCGCAGTGCCTCCCGCGCGAGCAGCAGCGGGTCGGGATCGGCCTCAACGGCGCCCGGGAAGGCCTCCGGGTAGAGCACGCCCCCACGGCCCACCAGGGCCTCGCCCGCCTCCACCACGAGGTCCGCGGGCGCAGCCACATCGGGACCCCCCACGCGCACGCCGTCGCGGTAGCGCGCCCAGTACACCTCGCGGCGACGCGCGTCCGCGAGCACGAGCGAGGTGGGGTGGGCGACTCCCAGTGCGTCAAGCGAGCACACGCCGTACAGCGGCACATTCCACGCGAGCGCCAGCATGCGAGCCGTCACGAGTCCCACGCGCAGTCCGGTGAACGGCGCGGGGCCCGTGCCCACCACCACGGCTGTGATGGCGGCGCGAGCTGCTCCCGCCTCGTCCATGGCCTCCTTGACGAGCCCGCTCAGCAACTCGGCATGGCCGCGCGGCGCGAACACCGAGCGGCGCCCCAGCGCCTCGCTCGCCAGATCGTCCGTCACGGCCACGGAGATGGCCGATGAGGTATCGATAGCCACGATCATGCGTTCGCCTCCCACGCGCCCTCTGCGGGCCACTCACGGCCCTCCCACGCGTCGCCAGTGGTGGTCACGGTGACGACGCGCTCGCCTACCGACGCGTCCTCGCCCTCCTCGATCGCGCCGCGGGGGCGCTCGATCTCGATGAGTGCGTGGCCATCGGCCAGCTGCTCCGCCTTGCCCTCGCCCCACTCGACGATCGTCACGGACTCATCGGTCGAGGCATCAAGGTCCAGGTGGTCGAGCTCGCTCAGCGTGCCGAGCCGATACGCGTCCACGTGGACGAGCCACGGGCCGTCAGCCGCGGGTGCATGCGTGCGCGAGATGATGAAGGTGGGGCTCGCCACCTGCCCCTTCACGCCAAGGCCCGCGCCGATGCCCTGCACCAGCGTCGTCTTGCCCGCGCCGAGCCCGCCGGACAGGATCACCAGGTCTCCAGCCCTCAGCACGCGCGCGAAGGCCTCGCCGAGCGAGCGCATCGCGTCGCCGTCGGCCGCCGTGTACTTCATGACACTCCCTTGGGGCGCAGACCGCCAAACCTGCACACGATCTCGTAGTCGATGGTGCCCGCGTACTCGGCCCAGTCCTTCGCGGTGGGGCCGCCGGGCCCTATCAGGGTGACCTCGTCTCCCACCTGCACGTCGGTGCCGCGTCCAAGGTCGAGCACAAACTGATCCATGCAGATGCGCCCCGCCACTGTGTACCTGCGTCCGCGCACCGACACCTGGCCCACGTTGCCCACGGACCTGAAGATGCCGTCGCTGTAGCCGGCGCTCACCAGTCCAAGCGTCGTCGGTTCGGAGGTGGTGTAGGTGTGGCCATAGCTCACGCCCTGGCCCGCCTCGACGTCCTTGACAAGCACGATGCGCGACGTTACCGCCATCGCTGGCGTGAGGCCCCAGTTGTTGCCGTCCGGGTCCTCGACCGGGGGCAACCCGTAGACCGCGATGCCGGGTCGCACGAGGTCGAAGTGCAGATCCGGGCGCGTGAGCGTCGCGGCGGAGTTGGCGAGGTGGCGCACCTCGAGCGTGAGCCCCGCGGCGGCGGCGGCATCGCACGCCGCGCGGAACACGTCAGCCTGGGCGTCGATCGTGGCGTGGCCGGGGGCGTCCGCCCACGCAAAATGCGACCACATGCCCACGACTGTCACCAGGCCGTCGTCCTGCGCTGCCTTGGCCGCGGCGAGCAGGGCCGGAAGATCGGCTGGCGTCGAGCCCTCGCGTGCGAGGCCCGTGTCCACGGAGAGATGCACGCGGGCAGTCGCGCCCACCTCCTTCGCGGCGGCCGCAATCACCGCGAGCACCTCGGGCGAGCTGAATGACAGGTCAACGTCGGCCGCGATCAGGGTGGCAGCCGATACTTCGGGGCCGTAAAGCCACGTGAAGATGCGGCCCGTGTCGCCCGCGAGCCGCAGCTCGAGCGCCTCGTGCGGCTGAGCGACCCCCAGCCATGCGGCCCCGCCCCTGCGAGCGGCCGCCGCGGCACGAGCGAGTCCGTGCCCATAGGCGTCGGCCTTCACCACCGCCATGACGGCGGCATCGGTGCGCGCCACGAGGGAGGCGACGTTGGAGGCGATCGCCTCATCGTCAACAGCAACTGTCAGGCGAGACATCAGGACTCCGCAATCACTACAGCAGACGCCACACCGGCGTCGTGGGACAACGACACGTGGAGGGAAGCGATGCCCATCTCCGCCGCCCTCTGAGCTACGGTGCCACGAATCACCAACCGCGGCTGACCCGAGGGATCCTTCACCACCTCGGCGTCGTGCCATACCAATCCGGCGGGCGCGCCCAGGGCCTTGGCAAGCGCCTCCTTCGCAGCCCACCGCGCCGCAAGGGAGTGGCGCCCAAGGCCGCGCTCACCCTCCGTGAAGACGCGCTCCACAAAGGTTGAGGACTTCGCAACGGCGCGGTCGAAGCGCTCGAGCTCGACCACGTCGATGCCCACGCCGACGACCGCCACGGCTACTCGACGGTGACGGACTTGGCGAGGTTGCGAGGCTGGTCCACGTCGTAGCCCTTGGCCGTCGCAAGCTCGTGCGCAAAGATCTGCAACGGCACCACCGTCACGAGCGGCATCAGCAGCGTGGGCGTCTGCGGCACCGTCACCAGGTGGTCGGCGAATTGCGCCGCAGCCTCGTCGCCTTCCTCGGCAATCACCACGGTGCGGGCGCCACGAGCGCGCACCTCCTGAATGTTGGAGATCACCTTGGAGTGCAGCACCTCGCGTCCGCGCGGGCTGGGCAGCACGATGAAGACCGGCTGGCCCTCCTCGATCAGAGCGATGGGGCCGTGCTTGAGCTCGCCGGCGGCAAAGCCCTCGGCGTGGATATATGCGAGCTCCTTGAGCTTGAGCGCGCCCTCGAGGGCCACGGGATAGCCCACGTGGCGGCCGAGGAACAGCACAGTCTTCTCCGACGCCATGTCGCGCGCGAGGTCACGCAGCGGCTCCGCAGTGTCCAGCACGCGCTGAATCTTTGACGGCATCTCGTCAAGGTCGCGCAGCAGCGAGGCAATCTCGTCTGCGAACTTGTTTCCCCTCAGCTCGGCCAGATAGATGCCCAGCAGGTAGGCGGCCGAGATCTGCGCAAGGAACGCTTTCGTGGACGCCACGGCAATCTCGGGCCCGGCGCGCGTGTAGAGCACCGCGTCGGCCTCGCGCGCGATCGTGGAGCCCTGCACGTTGACGATCGCGGCGACGGGCGAGCCCTGCTGCTTCGCGTGGCGGATCGCCATGATGGTGTCCATGGTCTCGCCGGACTGGCTCATCGCCACCACGAGGGTGCGCGCTGTGAGGATCGGGTCCCGGTAGCGGAACTCGTGCGCGAGCTCCACCTCCACGGGGATGCGCGTCCAGTGCTCCACTGCGTATTTGGCCACCATGCCCGCGTACGCGGCTGTGCCGCATGCCACCACGATGATCTTGTCGACCGCCGCCAGGAGTGCCTCGGGAATGGTGCCTTCGTCAAGCTTCAGGCGGCCGTGGTCGTCGAGGCGCCCACGCAGCGTGTCGGCGACAGCCGCAGGCTGATCATGGATCTCCTTGTCCATGAACGTCGCAAAACCGCCCTTCTGCGCGGCGGAGGCATCCCACGTGACCTCAAAGGGCTCGCGCTCCACCACGGCTCCGGTCAGAGTGGTCACCGTGACGCCCTCGGGCGTGATCTCCACGATCTCGTCCTGGTCGAGCTCCAGGGCTGTGCGCGTGTACTCGATGAACGCCACCACGTCAGAGCCGAGGAAGTTCTCACCGTCGCCGAGGCCCACCACGAGCGGCGAGTTGCGGCGCGTGCCCACCACAGTGTGCGGCTCGCGCGCGTCGATGGCCAGCAGCGTGAACGCCCCCTCGAGGCGCAGCGCGGTGGAGCGCATCGCCTGCGCGAGCGTCTGACCCTTGTCGACAAACGAGGCGAGCAGGTGACCCGCCGCCTCGGTGTCGGTCTCCGACTGGAACTCGACGCCCTGCTCCATGAGCTCGGTGCGCAGCGAGTGGTAGTTCTCGATGATGCCGTTGTGGATGATGGCGATGCGACCGCCAGCGGCAAGGTGAGGGTGAGCATTGGAGTCGGTGGGCCCGCCGTGCGTCGCCCAGCGGGTGTGTCCGATGGCTGCCGTGCCATCCGGCAACGGCGACTCAGCGAGCACCTTCGCAAGGTTGGTGAGCTTGCCCGCCTTCTTCGCCATCGCAAGCTTCTCGGGATCGGACGTCACGACCGCGATGCCGGCCGAGTCGTAGCCTCGGTACTCAAGACGCTCAAGTCCGCCCAGCACAACACCTTCTGGACGGGGGCCGGGGCCACCAGTGCCCACGTAACCGACGATTCCACACATGGCAGACAGTCTAGGTTGCGAATGCCTGCGACTGTCGCGGCGCGTCGGTCGCGGCCCGCGCATGCGCCACAATGGAGCGGTGAACGGAACCGACAACGACGCGATGACGCCCTTCGTGTCGTTCAGCCGGGAGCAGTGGTCGGCGCTGTCCGACACCACCCCGCTGCCGTTGACAGCAGGCGACGTGCGCCGCGTGCGAGGGCTCGGCGACCCGATCGAGCTGAGCGAGGTCGACCAGGTGTATCGCCCCCTGTCGCGCCTCCTGACGTTGTACTCGGACGCGATCGGTGGACTCCACACCGCCACGAGCGAGTTCCTGGGAGAGGTGGCCTCCCGCACGCCGTTCGTCATCGGCATTGCCGGCTCGGTGGCGGTGGGCAAGTCCACCACGGCACGCGTGCTACGGGAAATGCTTGCCCGCTGGCCCTCGTCGCCCCGCGTCGAGCTCATCACGACCGACGGCTTCTTGCTACCCAACGCAGTGCTTGCCGAGCGCGGCCTCATGCAGCGAAAGGGCTTCCCCGAGTCGTACGACCGCCGCGCACTCCGCGAGTTTGTGGCGGCAGTGAAGTCGGGTGCGTCCGAGGTCCACGCGCCGGTGTACTCGCACGTGACCTACGACATCGTGCCCGGAGCCGTTGCCACCGTGCACAAGCCCGACATCCTGATCGTCGAGGGCCTCAACGTGCTACAACCCGCCGCCGTGCGCACCAAGGACTCCCGCGCGCTGGCGGTGTCCGATTACTTCGACGTGTCGATCTACGTCGATGCGGAGCCGCAGGACGTGCGGCGCTGGTACATCGATCGCTTCCTGTCGCTGCGCGGCACCGCGTTCTCCCGCGAGGACAGCTACTTCAAGAACTACGCGCACCTCACCGATGCCGAGGCCACTGAGCGCGCGTCGTCAATCTGGGACTCGATCAACGCCGTGAACCTCGAGCGCAACATCGCTCCCACCCGCTCGCGGGCCACGATCATCCTGCGCAAGGGACCGGATCACGCCATCCAATCCATCCAGATGCGCAAGCTGTGAGCGCTACGCGTCGAGCGGCTTGCGCGCGACGAGCGTCACCGTGAGAGGCACGCGAGACCCAAGCGGCTCGGGAAGCGCGTAGCTGTCGCCGTCCACCTCCATGAGCTCGCTGAACTTCCACGGCAGGGAGCGCCCCTCATCCATAAAGATGAGCTCGAGCCCGGCATTCAGCAGCGCCATCACCAGCTCCGAGACCGGGTGCGGCCACTCATACGTGCGCGTGTGCGACACAGTGCCGTCGCCCGCGTAGGTGCCCTCGTCGTCCCATTGCAACGCGGATCCGTCGCCAAAGTAGCGATACCCCAGCACCAGCTCCTCGCGGTGCTCGTCCAACGCGTAGAGAATCGGGTGGCCGTCGCGGAAGTAGAACACCCCGCCCGGAGTCAGGAGCCCCGCAACCTGCTCCGCCCACGTGTCGAGGTCGTTGAGCCAGGTCACGGTGCCGATGCTCGTGTACACCACATCGAAGCGCGCGTCGCGGCCCAGTGCGGAGTCGACTGCCTCCTTTGCGCGGAGCACGTCCGTCTCCACAAAATCGGCCGCGAGCCCCAGTTCCGCGCTGAGCTCTCGCGCGGCGCCGAGCGCTGTGGGCGAGAAGTCAACTCCCACCAGGCGGCCACCCGCGCGGGCGAGCGACACGGTGTCGGTGCCGATGTGGCACTGCAGGTGGCAGACGTCGAGTCCGGCCAGCGTGCCACCGGGCACAAAGCGGTGGAGCACCGGCAGATCCTCGGCGACCACGCTGCTGAGATGCCGAGGATCCTCTCGCAGCGCCGCGAGGTTGTATGCCTCCACGTGCAGCGCCGCCCTGTCCTCCCAGTTGGCCAGGTTTGCCGCAGCGGCCTCTCCCCAACTGACGTGCACGCCATCCACAGACGCCGGAACCTGCTGCCCGTTCATGTCCTGTCGTCCTCAGGCGAGGTGGCGCCGCTCTCGATGGGAGCGGCGCGGTGGTGCTCCTCCTCCACGCGGTGCTCGATCTCGTCGGCGAGGTCGGGCAGCTCCGGCGCTGACAGGCCAAACAGGCGCAGCACGCGGTCAACTGCGAGGCCCATCACCACTCCACCCACCACTCCCACCACCACTGGCAGCAGCGGGTTTGCGTCGTGGCCAAAGAGGCTCGACGCGACCGTGCCGATGAGGATGGACCAGCTCGCCCACACCGCGGCGGCAATCGCGGCGACGCCCATGAACCGCCGATGCGGATAGCGCAGGGCGCCGGCGGAGAGGTTGACGGCGAGGCGCCCCATGGGGATGAAACGTCCAGCGATGATGTAGAGCGTGCCGCGGCGCTCGAGGGCGTGCTCCGCCCAGTCGAGCGCGGCCAGCACCCGCGGTCGGCGGAACACGCGCAGGTTGCGGACGTCGACCTTGTTGCCGATCAGATAGGCGATCTGGTCGCCGCACCAGGCTCCCAACGCCGCGGCGACAAAGATGAGCGGCAGCAGCGGCTGACCCACCTGCTGAGAGGTGGTGGAGACGAGGATCACGACCGACTCCGAGGGGACCACCGGGATCACGGCATCCGTGAGCGCAAAGGCCCAGATGCCGGGGTAGATCCACCACGAGTCGACGAGGTTCAGGAGGCCCGTCTCCAGATTGCCAGAGATGTGGAGGATCCAGTCCCAAACGTCATTCACGCGGACAGTCTGTCAGGGCCTGCTGCACCGCGCGATGGGGTGACCCCCTGATTCGCGTTCAGCGGAAGGTCCGCACCGCGGGAACCTTTAGAGTGACAGGCGTTCCGCGACCACGCTCGCGAGCGCCTCAGCATGGGTGCGGGCGTCCTCCAGCGTGCCCGCTTCCACCATGACGCGAATAAGCGGTTCGGTGCCCGATGCTCGCAAGAGCACGCGGCCGGAGTCACCCAGATCGGCGCGGGCCACGTCGAGCGCCTTGGCAAGCGCGGGGTCCGTGTGCACGCGCGTGCGGTCCACTCCGCCCACATTGATGAGCACCTGCGGCAACGTCTCGATGCCGGCCACCATTTCGCCCACAGTGCGCTCGCCCGCGGCGAGGGCGCCGAGCATCAGAGACGTCAGCACGCCGTCGCCGGTGGTCGCGTACCGAGACGCAATGATGTGTCCCGACTGCTCGCCGCCGAGGGTGAAGCCGGCCTCGCGCATGGCCTCGAGCACGTAGCGGTCGCCCACCGCGGTCTCCACGATGTCGATGCCCTCGTCGCGCATCGCGTGATGCAGTCCCAGGTTTGACATCACCGTCGCCACGAGCGTGTCGTGATACAGCGAGCCGTTGTCGCGCATGGCCACGGCGAGAAGACCCATGATGTGGTCACCGTTGATGAGCTGGCCGGTGCCGTCCACCGCGAGGCAGCGGTCCGCGTCGCCGTCGTACGCGACACCTAGGTCGGCGCCCAGGCTGACCACCGCCTCCTGCAGGGCCTCCATGTGAGTGGACCCGGCGTCGGCATTGATGTTGCGAAGGTCAGGCTCGCAGTGCAGGCGGATCACCTTGGCACCGGCGGCCTCGAGAGCGGCCGGGCCAATCTCGGATGCGGCACCGTGGGCGCCGTCGGCAATGACCGTGAGTCCCGTGAGCGGCGCGGGGCGGCCAGCGAAGTCCTCGACTGCTGACTCAAGGTGAGCCAGGTAGTCCTTTGCCAGCTCGCGGGAATCGACAATCTCGCCCACGGCGGCGCCCACCGGACGGTCCCACGTGGCGCCGATGCTTGCCTCGATCGCGTCCTCCACAGCGTCGGGCAACTTGTGGCCGCCGCGTGCAAAGAACTTGATGCCGTTGTCGGGCATCGCGTTGTGGGAGGCGGAGATCACCACGCCAAAATCGGCGCCAGTGGATCCCGTCAGATATGCGACAGCCGGCGTGGGGACCACGCCGGCATCAAGAACATCGACGCCTGCCGAGGCCAGTCCCGCCGCCACTGCTGACGACAGGAACTGACCCGACAGGCGTGTGTCGCGTCCGAGGACGGCGCGCGGGCGGTGTCCGGACATCTCGCCGCTTTCGACGAGCACTCGCGTGGCCGCGACAGCAAGGTCGAGCGCAAGCTCGGCCGTGATGTCTCGATTCGCAAGTCCACGGACACCGTCCGTGCCGAACAGTCGCGCCACGCGCGCCGTACCCGATTAACGCTTCGAGTACTGAGGAGCGCGGCGGGCCTTCTTGAGACCTGCCTTCTTGCGCTCGACGACGCGCGGGTCGCGCGTGAGGAAGCCGGCCTTCTTGAGGGCGGCACGGTTGTGCTCGAGGTCGATCGCGTTCAGCGCGCGGGCAACGCCCAGGCGCAGCGCACCGGCCTGGCCCGAGGGGCCGCCACCCGCGATGCGGGCGTGCACGTCGAACTTCTCCTCGATGTCCAGGAGCGCGAACGGCGAGTTCACGAGCTGCTGGTGCACCTTGTTGGGGAAGTAGTCCTCGAGCTCGCGACCGTTGATGGTCCACTTGCCGGTGCCGGGCACCAGGCGTACACGGGCAACAGCCTCCTTGCGGCGGCCGAGGCCGGCGCCGGGGGCAATCTCGGAGACGCCCTTGCCGCGCACGGGCGCGGTCTCGGAGGTGTACTCCGTGGGGGTGTCGGTGTCGTTCTCGATCTCAGCGGTGACGTCAGTCATGTCGTTCAATCCTTGTGCGGCGCGCTTACTGCGCGACCTGGGTGATCTCGAAGGGCTTGGGCTGCTGGGCGGCGTGCGGGTGCTCAGGACCCGCGTACACCTTGAGCTTGGACAGCTGGGCGCCGGCCAGCTTGTTCTTGGGCAGCATGCCCTTGACGGCGTTCTCGATGACGCGCGTGGGGAACGTCTCGAGCAGCTCGCCGATCGCCTTGGTCTTGAGGCCGCCCGGGTAGCCCGAGTGGCGGTAGACCATCTTGTCGGTGAGCTTCTTGCCCGTGAGCGCCACCTTCTCGGCGTTGATCACGATGACGAAGTCGCCATTGTCGATGTGGGGGGCAAAGGTCGCCTTGTGCTTGCCACGAAGCAGCACAGCAGCCTGGGAGGCCAGACGACCGAGGACCACATCAGTAGCGTCGATGACGTACCAGTTCTTGGCAGCGTCACCCGGCTTGGGAGAATACGTACGCACTGTAAAGCCTTCTACTCAGAGTCGGTATGCGGTGCCGAAGCACCACGAAGTTTCGGTCGGCGGGTCCAGCGGCGGCGAGTGGGATCACACCAGTCCACAGGGAACGCACAACGACCGGCAAGTCTACCGGGACGCGCCGCGCGTGGTCAATTCCAGCCGACGCCGGTTCCGACGTGGTAGCGGCCCGTCCGGTGCCGGTCGGTCCAAGGCTACGCCAGCTCGTCGCGCGTGCGCCGGGCGCGGGTGGCGTCGGCGCGGGCCGCGAGCTCATCATCGGCCGGGTAGCTCACGTGCTCGAGGGTGAGTCCGTGCGCAGGCGCCACCGCGATGGCCTGCGACCTCTCCGACCCTCCCGCGATGGCCGAGAGCCAGTCGATGTCCCTGCGCCCCTCCCCCACGGCCAGCACGGCGCCCACGAGGCCGCGCACCATGGAGTGGCAGAACGCATCGGCGCGCACAGTGGCCACCACGAGCCCGGCATCGGGCCCGTCGACCGGCCGCGCCCACGAGAACTCCACGAGGTCACGGATAGTGGTCGCACCCTCGCGCGCCTTGCAGAACGCCGCGAAGTCGCGCAGCCCGGTCAGCGTGGCCGATGCTGCGGCAAGCGCTTCAGTATCCAGCGGCTTGTCGTGCCACACGACGTGTCCGCGGGTGAGGGGGTCTCGCAGCTCTGGGGAATCGCACAGGCGGTACGCGTAGCGGCGCTCAGAGGCAGAGAATCGGGCGTCGAAGCCCGGCGGCGCGATCGTGACGGCCCGCACCACCACGTCGGCAGGGAGCACGCCCGTGAGGCGCGCGCGCAGGGCGTCGGCGGGACTGCGGTCGGAGCGCCCCGGAAGCCGCTCCCAGGCGGCCCCGGGCATATCCACGTGGGCCACCTGGCCCCGCGCGTGGACGCCCGCGTCAGTGCGTCCCGCGACGGTGACCCGCGCGTCGGCCACCGAAAGGCCCGTGCCGTCGGGCAGGCGCACCACCTGCCGCAGCGCGGCCTCAAGCTCGTCCTGCACCGTGCGCAGGCCCGGTTGAGCCGCCCAGCCGCTGAATGCGGTGCCGTCGTAAGAAAAGTCAAGGCGGGCCCGCACCACCTCGGTGGACTCGAGAGTCACCTCAGTCATGCGGACCCGCCTTGTGAGCGCAGGCGCTAACTACTTGTCGTCGCCCTCGGCGGGAGCCTCGTCAGCGGCGGCCTCGGGGGCCTCCTCGACGGTCTCCTCAACCTCGACGACCTCCTCGGCGGGAGCCTCCTCGACCTTCTCGGCCTTGGGGGCGGCAGCCTTCTTGGTGGCCTTCTCAGCCTCGGCCTTGACGGCCTTCTTGGCGGGAGCACCGAACTCCACCAGCTCGATCACGGCCATGGGAGCGTTGTCGCCCTTGCGCGGACCAATCTTGGTGATGCGGGTGTAGCCACCGTCGCGCTCGGCGAAGCCGGGGGCGATCTCGGTGAAGAGCGTGTGCACCACGCCCTTGTCCGAGATGACACCCATCACGCGACGACGCGAGGCCAGGTCGCCACGCTTGGCGAGCGTGATCAGGCGCTCAGCGTGGGGACGAAGGCGCTTGGCCTTGGTCTCGGTGGTGGTGATGCGGCCGTGCTCAAAGAGCGACTGCGACAGGTTCGCCAGGATGTGGCGCTCGTGGGCGGGGCCGCCTCCGAGGCGGGGACCCTTAGTGGGCGTAGGCATGGTGAGTGTTTCTCCTTGTTACTCGTCGCCGCCGGAGAAGTACACACCGGAGACCGACGGGTCGTAATCGTGACCGCCGTCCTTGAGGGTGAAGCCCAGCTCGACGAGCTTCTCCTTCACCTCGGTGATCGACTTCTGGCCGAAGTTGCGGATGTCCATGAGGTCCGTCTCGGAGCGCGCAGTGAGCTCACCCACGGTGTGGATGCCCTCGCGCTTGAGGCAGTTGTACGAACGCTGCGTCAGGTTGAGGTCCTCGATGGGCATGTTGAAGTCCTCCTCGAGAGCCTCGTCCGTGTCGGACGGGCCGATCTCGATGCCCTCGGCAGCCTCGTTGAGGCTGCGGGCGAGGGAGAACAGCTCGACCAGGGTCGAGCCGGCCGACGCGACGGCGTCGCGGGGCGAGATGGAGGACTTGGTCTCGACGTCCAGGATCAGCTCGTCAAAGTCGGTGCGCTGCGCAACGCGCGTGGCCTCGACCTTGTAGGTGACCTTCAGGACCGGCGAGTAGATCGAGTCGACGGGGATCTGGCCGATCTCCGAGTCGTACGACTTGTTGAGGGCGGCGGGCACGTAGCCACGGCCGCGCTCAACTGTCAGCTCGACCTCGAACTTCGCCTTCGAGTTCAGCGTCGCGATGTGCAGGTCCGGGTTGTGGATCTCCACACCGGCGGGCGGCGCGATGTCGGCGGCCGTGACGGCGCCAGCACCGGACTTGCGCAGGTACATGATGACGGGCTCGTCGTGCTCCGACGAGACCACCAGCGTCTTGAGGTTCAGGAGGATCTCGGTGACATCCTCCTTCACGCCCTCGATGGTGGTGAACTCGTGAAGGACGCCCTCGAAGCGCACGCTGGTAACGGCCGCTCCGGGGATCGAGGAAAGCAGGGTCCGACGCAGCGAGTTGCCAAGCGTATAGCCGAAGCCCGGCTCCAGCGGCTTGAGCGAGAACTGCGAGCGGTTGTCCGAGATGACCTTTTCGGTCAGGGTGGGACGCTGTGCGATCAGCACTTTCTCTTCCTTTCCGAGCACCCACTATTTGATGCTCGAGCCCTCTGGCTGTCCGTTCCGGAGGGAGTCAACGTCTGAAATTTGGGATCGCGCGCGAGGCGCGAGAGGGAAAGCGGCGGGCCGCCGCGGCTCACACGGAGCGCGGCGGCCTAGCCACTAACCGCGGCGACGCTTGGGCGGGCGGCAGCCGTTGTGGGCCTGGGGGGTGACGTCCTTGATGGAGGTCACCTCGAGGCCGGCGGCCGTCAGCGAGCGGATGGCGGTGTCGCGACCCGAGCCCGGGCCCTTCACGAACACGTCCACCTTGCTCATGCCGGCGTCCTGCGCCTTGCGGGCAGCGGCCTCGGCGGCCATCTGCGCGGCGTAGGGCGTCGACTTGCGCGAACCCTTGAAGCCCACCTGACCGGACGAGGACCAGGACACGACAGCACCCGAGGGGTCCGTGATGGACACGATGGTGTTGTTGAAGGTCGACTGGATGTGCGCCTGACCGTGGGCGACGGTCTTCTTGATCTTCTTGCGCGGCTTGCGCGTGGGAGCGGCCATGGCTTACTTCTTCTTTCCGGCGACGGTCTTCTTGGGGCCCTTGCGAGTGCGGGCGTTGGTCTTGGTGCGCTGACCGCGGACGGGCATGCCCTTGCGGTGACGCAGACCCTGGTAGTTACCGATCTCGACCTTGCGGCGAATGTCGGCGGCCACCTCACGGCGAAGGTCACCCTCAATGGTGAAGTTCGCCTCGATGTAGTCACGCAGGGTGACCAGCTGGTCGTCGTCGGCGTCCTTCACGCGAAGGTCGGGCGACACGCCGGTCTCAGCAAGGATCTGCTGGGCGCGGGTGCGGCCGATGCCATAGATGTACGTCAAGGCGATCTCCATGCGCTTCTCACGCGGAAGATCGACTCCTACGAGTCGTGCCATTTTTCTCTACTCCAGTAGTAGTCGGAGGTCTGACGCTCGGTTCCCGCGGGTTGTAGTGCGGGCCACGGCCTCCGAGCCGTGGGTACCGGTCTCCCGGTTCCGAACGAGGTCTTCTGTTGTGTTGCTTAGCCCTGGCGCTGCTTGTGGCGCAGGTTCTCGCAAATGACCATCACGCGGCCATTGCGGCGAATCACCTTGCACTTGTCGCAGATGGGCTTAACGCTCGGCTTCACCTTCATGGTTGGCTTTCCTTCGCCGTCGGCGCCGCTGACTGTGGCGTCGGCGACGGGTTACTTGTAGCGGTAGACAATGCGGCCGCGGGACAGGTCATAAGGGCTCAGTTCCACCACCACACGGTCCTCGGGGAGGATTCGGATGTAGTGCTGGCGCATCTTGCCTGAGATGTGGGCAAGGACGAGGTGGCCGTTTGTCAGTTCCACACGGAACGACGCGTTCGGCAATGCCTCGACCACGGTGCCTTCAACCTCAATGACGCCATCTTTCTTGGCCATGAACTCCGCTAACGTCGATGAATAGGTACGTAGGCGCGCAAAAACGCCCGACGGACAAGTTTAGACCATCCTGCGGCGAGTCTCAACCACGGATCGTGGGAGGCGCAGGTACCCTCCCCTGACCCTAGCGGAACGCGTTGCGTAGGCGCTGAACGGCGAGGTCGCTGACCCGCGGATCGCGGTTGTCGGCAAGCTTGCGCACCACTGATGACGGCGTCTTGGGGTTCCTCAACAGCGCCTCGAGCACCGTGCGGTCGTGGTCGAAGCCTAGCGACGTCAGCGCGGCAACGGGGCAGTCCTGGCGCGCAGCCACTGCCGCGCGTACGGCGGCCGTGCGATGCACAGCGAACTGCATGAGGTCGGAGCCCGCCGTCTGCGGGTCGAGCGCGCGGCGCACATCCTCGGACGCATCCTGCGCGTGAGACAGATCAGTCATGTCGTGCCTGCCCTTCCGGGGGCCACGCCCCCACAACGACGCGGACAGATTACGTCGTATGCGGCATTTGTCTCGAACGAATGTGAAGAACTCGACAGCGTCAGCCGCCGAGGCCTCCCGCACGGTCACGCAGTTCGGCGGGCAGGCGTTCGGCATCGTCCCACCAGTCGGTGGGCCGCTGAGCGCGCTCCTCGAGCGTCGCAGCGGCCGTGAGGCGGATCTCGTCTTTGCGGTGCTGGGTCAGCTGCTGGAGCACCGAGACCTCGACGCGGGGATTTGCCACGAGCGCCATCAGCACCTGGCGGTCCTTGTCGGTCGCCAGCTGGTCGGCGACAGCTGTGACGAGGTTGGGGTTGGCCGCCACCGCCATGCGCACCTCGGGCTTGCGGTCGTAGACGAGCGTGGCGAGCAGGCCCATGGGGCAGTCCGGGCGCGACGCGACGGCGATTCGCACGTTGACGTCCTTAGATGACGCAAGCTCCACCAGCCGATGCGGCGTGGCCGGCTCCGGGGCCGCCGCGGTCTCCTCCGCCTTGGCGTCGTGATGGGCCTCGCGGATGTCCATGCCGGACAGCGCCATGAGATCGGCCACCGAGGCCCCAATCAGCCGACCCGGCTGATAGTCCGGCTGCGCAGCAGCGTTCTTGATCTGACCCGTGTCGGACGTCGCCATGCCCCAGCCCCTTAGCGGCGGCGCCTTTGACCGCCCTTGGTGGGCCTAAGGATAGAGCCTGTCGAGCGCTGTCTTCAATGGTCGCGTGGCTCCTTCCACGTCACGCGCCGGTCGGCGCGCCACGACCAAGGCCGTGGGGGACGTCGGCCCATGACTCGATGCCGCGCAACGCCTGCGAGGTCCCCCAGGGGGCTGCCGGCGACACACGGTCCCGCAACTCAAAGGGCAGGTCGCCGCCGCGCGTCGACGATGCCGCCGCGGAGCCGAGCTCCATGCGCTCTTGCAGCTGCCGCAGCGCGACGCGACGCACGTCGTCCTTCTTGTGCGACGCGAGCCGCTGCACCAGCCCCACGGGAATCGCGTGATTGCGCGAGAGCGCTTTCAAGACCCGAGGGTCCTTGTCAGCGACCAGGTGCTCTGCGACGGCCTGGGTGATGCGCGGGTTTCCTGCCACGCCCGCGCGCACCTCCGACCGGGCGTCGTGGGCAAGCGTCGCGAGCAGCCCCATCGGGCAATCCGGGCGCCGCGCGACGACCTCGCGCACCGCGATCTCCCTGCAACTCGCGAGCTCCTGCAGGCGCCTCAGTGGCGTCTCCTGGGTGGACGCCTCGACCCACTCAGCAGACGCGTGTCGAGGACCGTTGTCGTGGCCGAGGGCAACGCCAGACGATGCCATGAGCGCGCGCGTCCACGAGCTCCCGTCTCCTCCGGCCACGCGCCACCTCCTCGGCTCCTGGCGGCACGTTAGCCGCCGCACCTCACAGAAAGGTTGCGAAAGGGTGGCGGCATGGGGAACGCGGCTACGCGCCTCGCGCCGCCGGGTCGTCGCCACGCAAAGACGGCGGCAGCCCCGTGAGGGGCCACCGCCGTCCGCCCGACGCGGGCGACGCGGCTGAGGGGGCGTGTCGCCGAGGGGCGTCGGACGTCAGTGGGGCGCTAGGCGACCTGTGCGGCCGCTCGAAGCCTCGCCTTGGCAATCTCGCGCACGACCGGGCGCCGATGCCCGGCGAGGGTCTCCAGCACCGTGAGCGGCGCGCTCGGGTTGCAGGCCAGGGCCTGCAGAATGCGCGGATCATCCTCGTTGACCAGCGCAAGCATGGAGGCGAGCGGACAGTCGCGACGCGACGCGACAGCCGCGCGGACATCGGCGGCGCGGTGAGCGGCGAGGGCGACCAGGTCGGCTCGGGAGGTCAGGGGGTCGAGCGCGCGCGCACGATCCTCGGGCGAGGTGCGGGTCGTCAGCAGGGCCATGAGGTTCTCGTTCCTAGATGGTGGCGGATACGCGGAAGACGCGTGAGGCCGAAGGGACCGCGGCCGCGATGCGTGGCGGCGGCGAGGGAATGCGGGTGGCCAGCGCGACGACCGGACGGTTCAAGGCGTCCTGCCCGTCGTCGGGCGGCAGGGACACCACGAGGTACTCGACCGCGGGATCCCGGCGCAGCGCCGGCCCTCGCTCCGCGTCGAGCGGGTGAGGCATGGCCACACCAGGCTCGGGCGTGAACATCGGGTCACGAAGATCGGGCTCGCCGATGTGCGGGGCGACCTTGGGTCCCGGCTCGTCGGCCTCTCCGGCCCTACGTGCGATCGAGGCGCCCAGCAGGAAGGCCGGCGGAGCGTCCCGCTCGAAGGCCTCGGCTTCGCTCAGCGTGGCCGCTCGCTCGCGGAGCTCAGGCGTCGCGCCGTCCTCCGCCAGCTGTCGTGCTGCTCCCTTGGAGGCGTCCGAGGAAAGGCGCTCGGTGAGCGCCTGCGCAGCGATCCGCACGTCTGGGCGCTTGTGACTCTCAAGCTTGCGTACAGCCTCTCGTGAGGCAGCGTCATTCGACAACAACGAGAGAAGCACGAGGTGGTGCCGATCATCGGCAAGCGCATCGAGAATCGAGCCAGCGATGCGGGGGTTGGCGGCGACGGTCGCACGGACCTCGTGCCAATCGTCGTTCGCGAGCGCCGCCTGGATGCCCAGTGGCAGGTCATCACGCTTGGCAATGGCCTCGCGCACCGCACGATGACGGGACTGCGCGAGCAGGGCGATGTGGGTCCGATGCAGACCCTGGGCGCGGGCGTCAGCGAGCTCACTCTCTGCCCCGCCGCGGTTCGGCGACAGTCCTCGTGCCATCGGTCCCCCTGGGGGTGGCGAGTGGGGCACAGGAGCCCGATTCGCCGTCGTGTGGTGGTCCCCAGGTGCCCTCCTGGTGCGTTGTCCACTCACTATGCGGCAGGCCTCGGGCGTTTGCGAGGAAATGCGGCCCACTTGTGAGAATCTTCACATCTCGGATCCACAAATGACCTGGTAATCGCCCATATGACGGCCCTCACACCGGGGGCACCGGCCTGGGGGACACCCTTTCAGGGGGCGGTCTGGGCACGCAGTTCCCGCTAGCGTGCCACGGCGTTCTACTCGCTCGGCTCTCGCTCGCGAAGCTCTGGCGGGAGGAGCTCGTCGCTCCCGCGCTTTCTTGCCACCTCGCCCGCGTCGAGGCGCGCAGCGGCGAGCTCGCGGATGTCCTTGCGCTTATGGAAGGCCAGCAACTGCAGCGCCTTGTAGGGCAGATCCGAGCGATGCACCAGAGCGGCGAGTACGTGGTGGTCCTTGTCCCGCACCAGTACGTCCACCAACGACTCCACCAGCGTGGGGTTCGCCGCCAGGACCGCCCGCACCTCGCCGGACGAGTCATGCGCGAGGCTCACCATCGCCCCCAGCGGCAAGTCGTTGCGTGCCGCGAGGGTCTCTCGCACCACCGAGTTCTTCGACTCGACAAGCTGCAGCAGGTGGAGGCGCGGCAGATCGGGATCGGATGCGAGCGCCACGTCCGGGCTCGCGCCCGGTGCCGCAGAAAACCCTCGTGCCATGCGTGCTCCCTCGGAGACCACCCCGACGCTTCTCGCGTCTGAGGTCCCAGACTAAGCGGGCGTGGTTGCGTGTGCGTGGCTCGCGAGTAACGGGTCGATTTCGGTCCGCACCGCGTGGAGCGGTCCTCCCGCTGGGCCTCGGGCTACGGGGCTACCGGCGTGACACCGAATGCCGCCAGCTCCGCCGCTCCCCCATCGGGCGCCGTCAACACCCAGATGCCGTCCTCGTGAACGGCGATGGAGTGCTCCCAGTGCGCAGCGCGCGAGCCGTCTGCCGACACCACCGTCCAGTCGTCTGCCAGGACGTCGGACTCGGACGTGCCCGTCACCAGCATCGGCTCGATGGCAAGGCACATCCCTGCCTTGACCTTGGGCTGCCGTCCCCTAGTGCGGTAGTTCATGACGTCGGGAGCCTGGTGCATCGCCGTACCGATGCCGTGGCCCACGTAACCCAAGAGCGGGAACAGGCCAGCCTCGTCGGCGACGTCCTCGATG
Source organism: Demequina lutea (assembly GCA_003246255.1). Lineage (GTDB taxonomy): Bacteria > Actinomycetota > Actinomycetes > Actinomycetales > Demequinaceae > Demequina > Demequina lutea_A. The sequence goes on along the minus strand of QKAX01000105.1, from coordinate 21,004 downwards.
GCGGCCGAGACTTCGTCGAGGCGCTGGGCAGTGGCGAGGGCGGCAATGCCCGCCCACAGGCTCGCCCGCGTGCGCTCGACCAGGTGGATGTCCTGGCCGCCGCGCGCCTCACCCGCGATCACCGTGACGGCGGAGTCGGAGTGCCAACCATCGACGATCGCGCCACAGTCGATCGACACGACGTCGCCCTCCTGAATGACGCGGTCACCCGGGATGCCGTGAACGACCTCCTCGTTGACGGAGACGCAGCTGACGGCGGGGAAGCCGTGATAACCCAAGAAGTTGGAAGTGGCGCCCTCGGCCTCAATCACCGCTCGCGCGGCAGCGTCGACCTGGGCGGTAGTCGCTCCCGGGACTGCAGCAGCCGTGGCCGCGGCGAGTGCCTTGGACGTGATGACCCCGGAGCGGGCCATGACCCGCATCTGCTCGCGGGTCTTGAACTCGATGCCGCGTGCCATGCCTAGCGAGCGTCGAGTGCCGTGACGATGCGGTCGGTGACCTCGTCCACGGCGCCCATGCCGTCGACCTTCACCAGCAGCCCGTGCTCGGCGTAGAACGCAGCCACGGGGGCCGTGGACTCCTCGTAGACCTTGAGACGCTCGCGAATCACGTCCTCGGTGTCGTCGGCGCGGCCCTCGATCTCGGCACGCTTCAGCAAACGCGCAGTGACCTCGTCCAAGTCGGCAGTGATCTCCAGGACCACGTCAAGAGTCGCCTCGAGGTCCTCGAGCATCGCCTCAAGCTCGGCCGCCTGGCCGGGGTTGCGCGGGTAACCATCGAGCAAGAAGCCCGGCGCCACGTCATCCTGTGCGAGGCGATCGCGCACCATGGCGTTCGTCACCTCGTCCGGGACCAGTAGGCCAGCGTTCATGAACTCCTGCGCCTTCTTGCCGAGCTCGGTCTCGCCCTTCACGTTGGCGCGGAAGATGTCGCCCGTGGAGATCGCGGGGATGCCATAGCGCTCCGCGATGCGCACCGCCTGGGTGCCCTTGCCTGCTCCGGGAGGACCAACCAGCACAAGACGCATTACTTCAGGAACCCTTCGTAGCGGCGCTGCTCAAGCTGCGCCTGGATGCGCTTCACGGTGTCGAGACCCACACCCACAAGAATCAGAATGGTGGTCGCACCCAACGGAATCGAGGTATTAAGTCCCAAGAACGTCAGCGCGAGCGTCGGGATGAGCGCCACAACGGCGAGATAGACCGAACCCGCCGCGGTGATGCGCGACAGCACGTAGTCGAGGTAGTCGGCCGTCGGCGAACCGGGGCGAATACCGGGGATGAAACCGCCGTACTTCTTCATGTCATCCGCCACCTCGGTGGGGTTGAACGTGATGGCCGTGTAGAAGTAGGCAAAGAAGACGATCAGCAGGATGTAGAACGCGATGTGGATGGGCGCATTGGTGCGCGTCACGTTGTCCTGCAGCCACAGCACCCAGCCGTCAGGGTTGTTGCCAGCGAACTGCACAATCACGTAGGGGATCTGCAGCAGCGACGACGCGAAGATCACGGGGATCACACCCGCCATGTTGATCTTCAGCGGAATGTACGTGGACGAGCCGCCCAGCATGCGGCGTCCCACCATGCGCTTGGCGTACTGCACAGGGATGCGACGCTGCGACTGCTCCACGTACACAACTGCTGCGATCACTGCGAGCACGATCAACAGAATCACTGTCGTGTTGCGGATGCGGTCCGACGAGTTCCAGATCTGCGTCATCGCATTGGGGAACGAGGCGGCCACCGACGTGAAAATCAGCAGCGACATGCCGTTACCGACGCCGCGCTCAGTGATGCGCTCGCCCAGCCACATGATGAACACGGTGCCGGCGGTCATGGTCAACACCATGATGGTGATGACGTTCCACGACTCGTTCGGAATGATCGGCGAGGTGCAGTTGGGGAAGAAGAGTCCGTTGCGCGCCATCGTGACGTACGAGGCCGACTGCAGGGCTGCGAAGCCGAGAGTGATGTAGCGCGTGTACTGCGTCAACTTGGCCTGGCCATCGGCGCCCTCCTTGTGGAGGGTCTCGAAGCGAGGAATCAGCACGCGCAGCAACTGCACCATGATCGACGCGGTGATGTACGGCATGATGCCCAGCGCGAAGATCGAGAGCTGCAGCAGGGCCCCACCCGAGAACAGGTTGAGGATCTGCAGCGGGCCACCGGTGTCGGTGGCCTGAGAATTCAGACAGGCCTGGACGTTGCCGTAGCTCACGCCAGGGGTGGGGATGGACACGCCCAGGCGATAAATCGCAATCATTCCGAGCGTGAACAACAGCTTCTTGCGCAGGTCCGGCGTACGGAACGCGTTAAGAAAGCCTGAAAGCATGAATCCTCCGAAAAAGGCGGTGCCGCGGGCCCGTGAAACTCACGGGCCCGCGGACAACCTTAGCCTTCGTTGACGGTGCCGCCGGCAGCCTCGATCTTGGTCTTGGCCGAACGCGACACGGCGTCGGCGTCAACCACGGTCACCTTAACGGCAATATCGCCGTCTCCCAGCACCTTGACGGGCTGGTTGGCGCGCACGGCGCCCTTGGCAACCAGGTCCGCCTTGGTCACGTCGCCGCCCTTGGGGAACAGCTCCGAGATCTGGTCCAGGTTCACCACCTGGTAGCGAACCTTGAACGGGCTCTTGAAACCGCGCAGCTTGGGGATGCGCATGTGCAGCGGCGTCTGGCCACCCTCGAATGCGGCGGACACCTGGTAACGGGCGCCCGTTCCCTTGGTACCGCGACCAGCGGTCTTGCCCTTGGAGCCCTCACCACGACCCACGCGGGTCTTGGCGGTGTGGGCGCCCGGGGCAGGACGCAGGTGGTGCATCTTCAGCGTGGTCACCTTGGGCTGCTCAGCCACGACCTCGGCCTTGGCAGCGGCAGACTTCGCCGTCGCCTTCGCAGCCGATGCGGCGGGAGCCTTCTCGGCGGCGGCCTTGGCCGGCGCCTTCTTCTCTGCGGCGGGCTTGTCGGCGGCCTTTGCAGGTGCCTTCTTCTCCGCAGCAGCCTTGGTGGTCTTGGCAGCGGTGGCGGGCTTCTCAGCCGCAGCCTTCGCCGTCGTCGCCTTGGCAGCCGTCGACTTGGCAGCGGGCTTCTTGGCAGGCGCCTTCTCGGCCGCCTCCTTCTTGTCCTCAGCCATCACTCGACCTCCTCCACGGTCACCAGGTGGTTGACCGCATTGACCATCCCGCGAATCTCGGGACGGTCTTCCTTCACAACAATGTCACCAATGCGCTTCAGACCCAGCGAGCGCAACGTCTCGCGGTGCTGAGGCTTGGTGCCGATCTCCGAACGCTTCTGCGTCACCTTGAGACGAGGCATTAGTTCACTCCTGCAGCCTTGGCGCGCAGCAGGGCTGCGGGCGCCACATCTTCGACAGGCAGGCCGCGGCGAGCCGCGACCGCCTCGGGCTGCTCGAGACGCTTCAACGCGTCCACGGTGGCGTGGACGATGTTGATCGCGTTCGAGGAACCCAGCGACTTGGACAGCACGTCGTGGATACCAGCGCACTCCAGGACCGCACGCACCGGACCACCGGCGATCACACCGGTACCGGGGGCGGCAGGACGCAGGAACACGACGCCAGCAGCGGCCTCACCCTGCACAGCGTGCGGGATGGTGCCCTGGATGCGAGGCACGCGGAAGAACGAACGCTTCGCCTCCTCGACACCCTTCGAGATCGCTGCGGGGACCTCCTTGGCCTTGCCGTAGCCGACGCCGACGTTACCTTCGCCGTCGCCCACCACCACGAGGGCGGTGAAGCTGAAGCGACGACCACCCTTCACGACCTTGGAGACGCGGTTGATGGTGACGACGCGCTCGATGAACTTGTTATCGGGCTCGTTGCCGCCGCGGCCACCGCCACGGCGCGAGTTGTTCTCAGCCATGTCTTTCCTTCACTCCTCGTCCCGGCTACAGGGCCAGGCCACCCTCGCGGGCGCCGTCGGCCACCGCCGCGACGCGGCCGTGGTACTTGTTACCGCCACGGTCGAAGACCACAGCCTCAACACCCGCAGCCTTGGCGCGTTCGGCAACCAGCTGGCCGACCTTGGAGGCCTTGGCCGTCTTGTCGCCATCCAGCGCACGCACGTCGGCCTCGAGGGTCGACGCCGAGGCGAGGGTCTTGCCGATCGTGTCGTCCACCACCTGCGCCACCATGTGGCGCGCGGAACGCGTCACAACGAGGCGAGGGCGGGCGGCCGTGCCGGCGATCTTCTTGCGCAAGCGGAAGTGGCGACGCTTGCGCGCAATGCCGGTGCCCTTGCCCTTGATCGTGAGAGCCATTACTTCTTACCCGTCTTTCCGGCCTTGCGGCGAACCTGCTCGCCGGCGTAGCGGACACCCTTGCCCTTGTAAGGCTCGGGCTTACGAATCTTGCGGATGTTCGCGGCGACCTCGCCCACCTGCTGCTTGCTGATGCCGGCCACCGAGAACTTGGTGGGCGACTCCACAGCGAAGGTGATGCCCTCGGGGGCCTCCACCACCACAGGGTGCGAGAAGCCGAGCGCGAACTCAAGCGAGGAGTCCTTCAGAGCGACGCGGTAACCAGTACCGACGATCTCGAGCTTCTTCTCGTAGCCCTCCGTCACGCCGGTGACCATGTTGGCCAGCAGCGTGCGGGTCAGGCCGTGCAGCGACTTGCTGAGGCGCTCGTCGTTGGGGCGCTTGACGTCAAGGACGCCCTCGCCCTTCTCCACGACGATGGGGGCGGCAACGGTGTGCGTGAGCGAGCCCTTGGGGCCCTTCACGGTCACGTCGGCGCCGTCAATCGCCACGTCCACTCCGGCGGGAACCGGAACGGGGATCTTGCCAATGCGAGACATTGTTAAATCTCTCCTTTCCTGGTTACCAGACCCAGGCGACGACTTCGCCGCCCACGCCCTTCTTCTCGGCCTCGCGGTCGGTCAACAGCCCGGAGGAGGTGGACAGAATCGCCACGCCAAGGCCACCGAGGACCTTGGGGAGGTTGTTCGCCTTCGCGTAGACGCGCAGACCAGGCTTGGACACGCGACGCACACCGGCAAGGGCGCGCTCACGGTTGGGGCCGTACTTGAGCGTCAGGGTCAGGGTCTTGCCCACCTCGGCGTCCGCGGTGGACGAGCCGACGATGTAGCCCTGCTCCTCGAGGATCTTGGCGATGTTCGCCTTGAGCTTCGAGTGCGGCATCGAGACCTGCTCGTGGTACGCCGCGTTCGCGTTGCGCAGACGCGTCAGCATGTCTGCGATCGGGTCGGTCATTGTCATGAGTGAGTCACTCTTCCTCGCCGTGGTTTCCGCCCGGGGGCGGACCTGCGACGTAGTTGTTTACCAGCTGCTCTTCGTGATGCCCGGGAGCTCGCCGCGGTGTGCCATCTCACGGAAGCACACGCGGCACAGGCCGAACTTGCGGTACACCGAGTGCGGACGACCGCACTTCTGGCACCGGGTGTAGGCGCGGACGGCAAACTTCTGCTTGCCGGCGGCCTTGACCTTAAGAGAGGTCTTCGCCATCGCTACTTCTCCTTGAAGGGGAAGCCCAGCTGCGTCAGCAGCGAGCGGCCCTCGTCGTCGGTGGTGGCGGACGTCACCACGGTGATGTCCATACCGCGCACGCGGTCAATCCTGTCCTGATCGATCTCGTGGAACATCGACTGCTCCGTGAGACCGAAGGTGTAGTTGCCACGACCATCGAACTGCTTGGGGCTCAAGCCACGGAAGTCGCGGATACGGGGAAGCGCCGTCGACAGCAGACGGTCGAGGAACTCCCACATGCGGTCGCCGCGCAGCGTGACGTGGGCGCCAATGGCCTGACCTTCACGCAGCTTGAACTGCGCGATGGACTTGCGAGCCTTGGTGACCTGCGGCTTCTGGCCGGTGATCGCGGTGAGGTCGCGAATAGCGCCCTCGATGAGCTTGGAGTCCTTGGCTGCCTCGCCCACACCCATGTTCACGACGATCTTCACGAGGCCAGGGACCTGCATGATGTTCTCGTAGCCGAACTCGGTGTTGAGCGAGGAGACAATCTCCTCACGGTACTTCGCCTTGAGGCGGGGAAGCGTGGTGGTTTCGGTAGCCATCAGACGATGTCCTTACCCGAGCGCTTGGCGACACGCACGCGCTTGGTGCGCGTACGGCCGTCCTGCTCGACCTGCTCCGTGCGGTAGCCCACACGGGTGCCCTTCTTGGTCTCCGGGTCCACGAGCATCACGTTCGAGATGTGCAGCGGGGACTCGACGGTGACGATGCCACCCTCCATGTTGTCCCGGCGCGTACCCGGCTTGATGTGACGCTGCACGCGCTGCACGCCCTCGACGACCACGCGGTCGGTCTCAGACAGCACCTCGAGCACGCGGCCCTGCTGGCCACGGTCGCGTCCGGCGATGACGACAACGAGGTCGCCCTTCTTGATCTTCGCCATGATCAGATCACCTCCGGAGCAAGCGACACGATCTTCATGAATCGCTTGTCACGCAGCTCGCGACCCACGGGGCCAAAGATACGGGTACCGCGAGGGTCCGTGTCCTTGCCCTTGAGGATCACTGCAGCGTTCTCGTCAAACTTGATGTACGAACCATCGTTGCGACGCGTCTCCTTGACGGTGCGCACGACCACGGCCTTGACGACATCGCCCTTCTTGACGTTGCCGCCGGGGATGGCGTCCTTCACCGTGGCGACAATGACGTCACCGATGCCGGCGTAGCGACGGTGCGAGCCACCGAGCACACGGATGCAAAGGAGTTCCTTCGCACCAGTGTTGTCGGCGACGCGCAGTCGCGACTCCTGCTGAATCATTTCTTCTCTCCTGTCGTCTGGTTCTCGCGGCTTTCAGGTCGCGAGCCTGGTCGAACGTACGGTTACTTGGCCTTCTCGAGGATCTCCACCAGACGCCACCGCTTGGAAGCGGAAAGCGGGCGGGTCTCCATGATCAGCACGAGGTCGCCGATGCCGGCCGTGTTGGCCTCGTCGTGCGCCTTGATCTTGGACGAGCGGCGCATGACCTTGCCATAGAGCGCGTGCTTGACGCGGTCCTCAACCTCAACGGTGATCGTCTTGTCCATCTTGTCGGACACGACGTAGCCGCGGCGGGTCTTACGGTAGGGACGGTGCTCCGCAGTCGCGGTGGTGTGCTTCGTCGACATTCTCTCTATCTCCTTACGACTTCGCGGTCGGAGCCGTGCGGATACCGAGCTCGCGCTCACGCATGATCGTGTAGATGCGTGCGATGTCGCGCTTGACGGCCTTCAGGCGGCCGTGGTTCTCCAGCTGACCGGTGGCCGACTGGAAACGCAGGTTGAACAGCTCGGCCTTGGCCTTCTTGAGCTCCTCAACGAGGCGCTCGTCTTCCATGGCGTCCAGCTCAGTCGGCATGAGGTTCTTGGTACCGATCGACATTAGATGTCACCACCCTCACGCTTGATGAAGCGGGTCTTCATGGGGAGCTTGTGCATCGCGCGAAGCATGGCCTCGCGAGCAAGCTCCTCGGGAACACCGGCGAGCTCAAACAGAACTCGGCCCGGCTTGACGTTGGCAACCCACCACTCGGGCGAACCCTTACCGGAACCCATGCGGACCTCGGCAGGCTTCTTGGTCAGCGGGCGGTCAGGGTAGATGTTGATCCACACCTTTCCACCACGCTTGACGTGACGGGTCATGGCGATACGAGCGGCCTCGATCTGACGGTTCGTCACGTAGGCCGGCGCGAGCGCCTGGATGCCGTACTCACCGAACGACACCTCGGTGCCACCGGTGGCAGCGCCCGAGCGGGTCGGGTGGTGCTGCTTGCGGTACTTGACTCGACGGGGAATCAACATGAGTTAGCTCGCCTTCCCAGCGTCGGCCGCGGGGGCCTCAGCTGCAGGAGCGTCGTTACGGGGGGCGTCGTCGCGACGCGGGCCACGGGCACCGCGCTCGCCACGGCCGCGCTGCGGACGAGGAGCCTTGGCCTGCTCAGCGGCCCACTCCTTCTCCGTCATGTCGCCCTTGTAGATCCACACCTTCACGCCGATCTGACCGAACGTGGTGCGCGCCTCGAACAGACCGAAGTCGATGTTGGCACGCAGGGTGTGCAGGGGCACGCGGCCCTCGCGGTAGAACTCCGAGCGCGACATCTCCGCGCCGCCGAGACGACCGGAGCACTGGACACGAATGCCCTTCGCACCGGCGCGCAGCGCCGACTGGATGCCCTTGCGCATGGCGCGACGGAACGCGACACGCGAGGCGAGCTGCTCAGCGATGCCCTGGGCAACCAGCTGAGCGTCGATCTCGGCGTTCTTGACCTCGAGGATGTTGAGCTGGACCTGCTTGCCGGTCAGCTTCTCGAGCGAGGCGCGAAGCTTGTCAGCCTCGGCGCCACGGCGGCCGATGACGATGCCGGGACGAGCGGTGTGCAGGTCGACGCGAACGCGCTCACGAGTGCGCTCGATCTCGACCTTTGACACGCCAGCGCGCTCCAGGTCCTTCTTCATCAGCTCACGGATCTTGACGTCCTCGTCCACGTAGTCGCGGTAGCGCTCGCCCTTCTTGGTCGAGTCCGCGAACCAACGCGAGCGGTGGTCGGTCGTGATGCCCAGGCGGTAGCCGTGAGGGTTGACTTTCTGACCCATTACTTGGCCCCTTCCTTGACCTTCGTTGCGACCTTGACGGTGATGTGGCTGGTGCGCTTGTTGATCCGGTTGGCGCGGCCCTGCGCACGCGGACGGATCCGCTTCATCGTGGGGCCCTCGTCAACAAAGATCTCGGTGATGAAGAGCTCGCGCTCGTCGAAACGCTCACCAGCGGCGTCGGCCTTGACTCGCGCGTTGGCGATGGCCGACTCGATCAGCTTGCGCACATCGGGGGCGACCGCCTGCGGCTGGAACTTGAGCGAGGCAGCAGCCTCGACAGCGTTCTGGCCGCGCACGAGGTTCACCACGCGGCGCGCCTTCTGGGCGGTGACGCGGAGGTGCCGCGTCTGCGCCTTGGCTTCCATGTTGTGTACTCCTTATGCGGGGCGCGCCTTAGCGGCGGCCCTTTCGGTCGTCCTTGACGTGGCTACGGAAGGTACGCGTGGGAGCGAACTCTCCGAGCTTGTGGCCCACCATCGACTCGGTGACGAACACCGGGACGTGCTTGCGGCCGTCGTGCACCGCGAAGGTGTGACCCAGGAAATCCGGGGTGATCACCGAGCGGCGCGACCAGGTCTTAATGACGTTCTTGGTACCCGCTTCGTTCTGAACGTCCACCTTCTTCTGCAGGTGGCCGTCGATGAACGGGCCCTTCTTGAGGCTACGAGGCATCTCTTCAGGCTCCTTATCGCTTGTTCTTGCCGGACTTACGGCGACGAACGATAAGCTTGTCGCTTTCCTTGTTGGCCTTGCGGGTGCGGCCCTCGGGCTTACCCCACGGCGAGACGGGGTGGCGACCACCGGACGTCTTGCCCTCACCACCACCGTGCGGGTGGTCCACCGGGTTCATCACGACACCACGCACGGTCGGGCGCTTGCCCTTCCAACGCATACGGCCGGCCTTACCCCAGTTGATGTTTGACTGCTCGGCGTTACCCACCTCGCCGATGGTCGCGCGGCAGCGCGCATCGACGTTGCGGATCTCGCCGGACGGCATACGCAACTGGGCGTAGGGGCCGTCCTTGGCAACGAGCTGCACCGAGGCACCCGCGGAACGGGCGATCTTGGCACCGCCACCCGGCTTCAGCTCAATGGCGTGAATGACCGTACCGGTGGGGATGTTGCGCAGCGGCAGGTTGTTGCCGGGCTTGATGTCGGCACCGGTACCGGCCTCGACGACCGCACCCTGCTCGAGCTTGTTCGGCGCGATGATGTAGCGCTTCTCGCCGTCCGCGTAGTGCAGCAGCGCGATGCGCGCGGTGCGGTTGGGGTCGTACTCGATGTGAGCAACGGTCGCGGGCACGCCGTCCTTGTCGTGACGGCGGAAGTCGATCACGCGGTAGGCGCGCTTGTGGCCACCACCCTGGTGACGGGTGGTGATGCGACCGGTGTTGTTACGGCCACCCTTCTTGGAGAGCGGACGCACGAGCGACTTCTCGGGGGTCGAACGGGTGACCTCGACGAAGTCGGCGACGGACGAGCCACGGCGGCCCGGCGTCGTCGGCTTGTACTTGCGAATAGCCATGGTTCCTGTTCCTTACCTAGCTCGCCTGGCCGCTGAAGATGTCAATCGCCTCGCCGCCACCCACGGTGACGATGGCGCGCTTGACGTCCTTGCGCTTGCCCAGGCCGAAGCGCGTGCGACGCGCCTTGCCCTTGCGGTTGATCGTGTTCACGGACTCGACCTTCACACCAAAGATCTGCTCAACGGCGATCTTGATCTCGGTCTTGTTCGCGCGGGGGTCCACCTCGAAGGTGTACTTGCCCTCGTCCATGAGCCCGTAGCTCTTCTCCGACACGATGGGTCGGATCAGGATGTCGCGGGGGTCCTTACCAATGGTCATGTCAGTTCTCCTCCGCCTCGGCCGCAGCCTCGGTCGAGGTGGCGACGGCCTTGGCCGACGCGCCCTTGACGGGGCCAGCGAGGAAGGCAGCGAGGGCCTCCGAGGTGAACACGACGTCATCGTTGATGAGGACGTCGTACGTGTTGAGCTGGTCAACGGCGATGACGTGGACCCACGCCGCGTTGCGCAGCGACTTCCACGACAGCTCGTCGTTGCGGGTGAGCACCACGAGGGCCGAGCGGCCGTTCGTGACACCCGAGAGGGCGGTCAGCGCGGCCTTGGTGGAGGGGGCGTCGCCGGAGACGATGCCATTCACCACGTGGACGCGGTTGGCGCGAGCCCGGTCAGACAGGGCACCGCGCAGGGCGGCGGCCTTCATCTTCTTGGGGGTGCGCTGCGAGTAGTCGCGCGGCTGGGGGCCGTGCACCGTGCCACCACCAGCGAACTGGGGAGCGCGGGTCGAACCCTGGCGGGCACGACCGGTGCCCTTCTGCTTGTAGGGCTTGCGGCCACCACCGGACACCATGCCACGCGTCTTGGTCGCGTGCGTGCCCTGGCGGGCGGCGGCGCGCTGCGCCACGACCACCTGGTGGATCAGCGGAACGTTGGTCACGACGTCGAAGACGTCGGCGGGAAGCTCGGCCGTGCCGGCCTTCTTGCCCTTGGCGTCGACCACGTCGACTGTCAGCGTGTCAGCCATGGTTGTCACGCACCCTTCACAGCAGAGCGGAGCACGACGACGCCGCCCTTGTTACCGGGGACCGCACCCTTGACGAGGATGAGGCCCTTCTCGACGTCAACCGCCTCGATGCGCAGGTTCTGCACAGTCTTGGTGGCGTTACCCATGCGGCCGGCCATCTTGAGGCCGCGGAACACGCGCGAAGGCGTGGACGCGCCACCGATGGAACCGGGCTTGCGGTGGTTGCGGTGAGCACCGTGCGAGGCACCCACACCCTTGAAACCGTGGCGCTTCATGACACCAGCAGTGCCCTTGCCCTTGGTGGTGCCGGTGACATCCACCAGCTGGCCAGCCTCGAAAACGTCAGCGGCGATCTCCTGACCGAGCGAGAAGTCCGCGGCGTTACCGGTACGGATCTCGGCGACGTGACGGCGCGGCGTGACGCCGGCCTTCTCGAAGTGACCCTTGAGCGGGTTGGTCACCTTGCGGGGGTCGATGGCGCCAAACGCGAGCTGGACGGCCTCGTAGCCGTCGGTCTCGGCGCTGCGCACCTGGGTCACGACGTTGGTGTCAACCTGGACGACCGTGACGGGCACAACGCGGCCCTGGTCGTCCCACACCTGCGTCATGCCCAGCTTCGTACCGAGCAGCGCCGTGACGGCGCGCTGGGCATTGGAAGTCGAAGTCATGATGAGTGGGTTCCTTACAGCTTGATCTCGATGTTGACGTCGGCCGGCAGGTCGAGACGCATGAGCGAGTCGACAGCCTTGGGCGTCGGGTCCACGATGTCGATCAGACGCTTGTGAGTGCGCATCTCGAAGTGCTCGCGGGAGTCCTTGTACTTGTGGGGCGAACGGATCACAACGAAGACGTTCTTCTCCGTGGGCAGCGGGACGGGGCCCACCACCGAGGCGCCTGCGCGCGTGACCGTCTCGACGATCTTGCGAGCCGAGGAGTCGATGACCTCGTGGTCATAGCTCTTCAGCCGGATGCGGATCTTCTGTCCCGCCATGGCGTGGTTCTGCCTTATCTCTCGTACATCTGTGGTCTCTGACCGACCCCCGCGCTCGGGCGTGTCGCATATCCGCGACGCGCGTGCGCCCAGACGATTTCTCGTGGGAGGCGGTCAGATGTGTGGTTACCCCAAAAGGCAACCGCACTAGTGTGCCAGAAACGGGGGCAATATCACAAGTCGCGCAGCGCACGACAGCGACACGTCCGTTCAGGCGTGCCGGAACAGTCTACGTGCTCCGCCACCGCTTGGCTAGCGGGGTCCCGACGCGGGTGTGCCACAGTGGTCGGGTGACCTCCCGCCGCGCGACCCACGTCCTGTCCTTGCTGCTGATCGGCTCGGCCGGCGGCGTGCTCTCGGGCACGTTCGGGATCGGCGGGGGCATCGTCATGATGCCGATGATCGGGCGGTTCCTGGGCTACCACCACCGGCGCGCTGTGGCCACGTCCCTTGCGGCCATCTTCCCTGCGTCGGTCGCCGGCGCGATCGCCTATGGCTCGTCCGGGAACGTTGCGTGGGTCGAGGGCATCGTGCTTGCGGCCGGTGGCGTGCTCGGCTCGTTCGCAGGCACCGCGGTGCTGCACCGCATCTCGCCCAGGCTTGCGCGCGGGCTCTTTGTGGTGGCGCTTGTGGCCATCGCGATCGTCACGATCTTCACGCATCCCCAACGTGGCACCGAACTGTCGCTCACGCTGCTCACCGGCACCGCGACGCTTGGCGTCGGCGTGGCCATGGGCTTCGCATCCGGCCTGCTCGGCATCGGCGGCGGCGTGGTGGCCGTGCCGCTCATGATCCTGATCCTGGGAGCGTCCGACGTGGTGGCCAAGGGCACCTCGCTCCTCGCCATCATCCCCACGGCGCTCGTGGGCACCGTCACCAATGCGCGCAAGGGCGCCGTGAAGGTGACGGAGGGGCTCACGATTGGGGTGGCGGCCTTCGCGGCGAGCTTCCCCGGGGCGCTCATCGCTCACCGCCTCTCCCCCGCTGCGGCTACTTGGGCCTTCGTGGGACTCATCGCGCTGATCCTGACGATCACGCTGCTACGGCCCCACCGACGGCCCGAGGACGGTGCCGACATCGCGACGGCGGCCTAGCTGGTGGTTACGGCGCAGTGCGGGCCGATGCTCGAGACCACGCAGCGATCGCCGCGAGTCCCGCAGTGAGCAGCGCGATCGACGACACAGCCAGGAAGCCCCAAGCCGCCCACAACTGCCACGTTGGAGTGGCGCCTGGGCTCGCGTCGGCGCGATAGCCGCTTGCGATCATATTCGCCACTGCCAACAGCCATGCGAGTGCGACGCCTGCGACGGCGACCGTTGCCCTGCGGCGTCCTTGCGTTGACTCTGCCACTGTGTTCCCCCTTGTGTTGCTCCACTCAGGGTACTTGGCTGTCGCGGCCTCCGTCCCGAGGATGGGGCCGACACCGCGGCGGCTGCCTAGCTGGTTGCGGGCCTCGCCGACGCTGCGTTTGCCGACGCGCGGCCGAGCGCCAGCACCGTCGCATAGGACCACGTGGAGAGCAGCAGCCACAGCGGCCAGGACCACGGCGTCTGATCGATCTGCCAGCTCGCAAGCATCCCCGTGACCACACCGGACCCGACGTAGAACGCCGCGAGGCCCCAGCGACCGGCCGTCCGCACCTCGGGCGTTGGGGCGGGGATCGCGCGCCGCTGTCGGATCTCCGAGAGCACGGAACCGATGGCAAGCGCACCCAGGAAGACGAACAGCGATGGGAACAGAGTGTCTCCGCCGTGGGCTTCGCGAAGAGCAGCGATGAGGGGAAAGGCCGCGCCAGAAAGGACCGCGACCGCCGCCGCCGCCCGCGCGCCCAGGGGCAGGTGCCGGAGCCACACCGCGCGGCCTGCTATTGCAGACACGAGCCCGGTCACCGCCGCGCTAAGAAACCAACCCCACATTGCATCCCCCTTCGCCAGGAATACCAGGCTACGCGCGGCGCGGGTGTCGTGCGCGGCAGAAGGAAACGACGAAGGGCCCCCACCTTGCGGTGGAGGCCCTTCGGCTTAGTAACGAAAGTTACTTGATGATCTTGGTGACGGTGCCCGAACCAACGGTGCGGCCACCCTCGCGGATCGCGAAGCCCTGACCCTCTTCGAGAGCGATGGGCTGGATCAGCTCAACCGTCATCTCGGTGGTGTCACCGGGCATGACCATCTCGGTGCCCTCGGGCAGCGTGATGACGCCGGTCACGTCCGTGGTGCGGATGTAGAACTGCGGGCGGTAGTTCGAGTAGAAGGGGTTGTGGCGGCCACCCTCATCCTTGGTGAGGATGTAGCACTTGCCCTCGAACTCGGTGTGGGGGGTGGTGGTGCCGGGGGCAACCACAACCTGGCCACGCTCGACGTCCTCACGCTTGGTACCGCGGAGCAGGAGGCCACAGTTCTCGCCGGCCCACGCCTCGTCCATCTGCTTGTGGAACATCTCGATACCGGTGACCGTGGTCTTCTGGGGCTCGCGAATACCGAGGATCTCGACCTCGGAGTTGATCTTGAGCTTGCCGCGCTCCACCTTGCCAGTGACGACGGTGCCACGACCGGTGATCGTGAAGACGTCCTCGATCGGCATCAGGAAGGCCTTGTCCATGTCACGCTCGGGCTCGGGGACGTTCTCGTCCACCGCGTCCATGAGCGCCTCGACGGTCTTGACCCACTTCTCGTCGCCCTCGAGGGCCTTGAGAGCGGAGACCTGGACCACGGGGGCGTTGTCGCCATCGAAGCCCTGCGAGGAGAGGAGCTCGCGCACCTCAACCTCGACGAGCTCGAGGATCTCCTCGTCGTCGACCATGTCCGACTTGTTCAGCGCAACCAGCAGGTAGGGCACGCCCACCTGCTTGGCGAGCAGCACGTGCTCACGCGTCTGGGCCATGGGGCCGTCGGTCGCGGCGACCACCAGGATCGCGCCGTCCATCTGGGCGGCACCGGTGATCATGTTCTTGATGTAGTCGGCGTGACCCGGGGCGTCCACGTGTGCGTAGTGACGCTTCTCGGTCTCGTACTCGATGTGCGCGATGTTGATCGTGATACCGCGCTCGCGCTCCTCGGGAGCCTTGTCGATGTCCGCGAAGGGCGTGAAGGGGTTCACATCCGGGTACTTGTCGTGCAGCACCTTCGAGATGGCAGCGGTCAGCGTCGTCTTACCGTGGTCGACGTGACCGATGGTGCCGATGTTGACGTGCGGCTTGGTCCGCTCGAACTTGGCCTTAGCCATGCTGGCTTCCTCCTGTTTGAATGAGACTCGGGTAGTGATCTTGATGAGCTGGGGCCGAGGCCTTCGCCGGGTCGAGACCCCTACTGGTCGTTATTGTTTCCTATTTTCGACCGGTGGGACTACTCGCCCCGGGTCTTGGCAATGATCTCCTCGGCAACGTTGCGAGGAACCTCGGCGTAGCTGTCGAAGGTCATCGAGTACACCGCGCGACCCTGCGTCTTTGAACGCAGGTCGCCGACGTAGCCGAACATCTCCGAAAGCGGCACCAAAGAGTCGATGACCTTCACGCCGGCAGCGTCCGTCATGGAACGGATCTGGCCACGACGCGAGTTCAGGTCGCCGATGACGTCGCCCATGTACTCCTCGGGCGTACGGACCTCGACGGCCATGACCGGCTCGAGCAGGGCCGGGTCGGCCTTGCGTGCGGCCTCCTTGAAGGCCATCGAACCGGCGATCTTGAACGCCATCTCCGACGAGTCAACGTCGTGGTACGCACCATCGACGAGGATCGCCTTGACACCCACGACCGCGTAGCCGGCGAGCACGCCGAGCTGCATCGCGTCCTGGATACCAGCGTCCACCGAGGGGATGTACTCCTTGGGCACGCGACCACCGGTGACGGCGTTCACGAACTCGTACTGGACCTCGGAGTCCGCGGGCAGCGGCTCGAGCGAGATCTGCACCTTGGCGAACTGGCCGGAACCACCGGTCTGCTTCTTGTGCGTGTAGTCGTACTTCTCGACGGCACGACGCAGCGTCTCGCGGTAGGCCACCTGGGGCTTACCCACGTTGGCGTCCACCTTGAACTCGCGCTTCATGCGGTCGACGATGATGTCGAGGTGAAGCTCGCCCATGCCGGAGATGACGGTCTGGCCCGACTCCTCGTCGAGGCGCACGCGGAACGTGGGGTCCTCTTCGGCGAGCTTCTGGATGGCCAGCGACATCTTCTCCTGGTCGCCCTTGGTCTTGGGCTCCACGGCCACGTGGATCACGGGCTCGGGGAACGTCATCGACTCGAGGACGACGGGGCTGTTGGAGTCCGCCAGGGTGTCACCCGTGGTGACGTCCTTCAGACCGATGACCGCATAGATGTGGCCAGCGGTGACGGAGTCGACCGGGTTCTCCTTGTTGGCGTGCATCTGGAAGATCTTTCCGATGCGCTCCTTCTTGTCCTTGGTCGCGTTCAGCACGGCGGCGCCGGAGTCGGCACGACCGGAGTACACGCGAATGTAGGTCAGACGACCAAAGAAGGGGTGCGTCATGATCTTGAACGCGAGAGCGGAGAAGGGCTCGTCGGCGTCGGCGTGACGCTCGATGATCGTCTCCTCGTCACCCTGGGCGTGGCCCTGGATGGCGGGCATGTCGAGCGGCGAGGGCAGGTAGTCCACGACCGCGTCGAGCATCGGCTGCACGCCACGGTTCTTGAACGCCGAGCCACACAGCACGGGGTAGGCCTCGGAGTTGAGGACGATCTTGCGGATCGCCTTCTTGATCTCCGCAACCGTCAGCTCCTCGCCGCCGAGGTACTTCTCGAGCAGCGCCTCGTCGGTCTCGGCCACGGTCTCCAGAAGCTCGGCGCGGTACTCCTCCGCCTTCTCCTGCATGTCGGCCGGGATCTCCTGGATCTCGTACTTGGCACCCAGGGTCACGTCACCCTTGGCGTCGCCGGGCCATACCAGGGCGCGCATCTCGACCAGGTCGACCACACCGAGGAAGTCGGACTCAGCACCGATAGGCAGCTGGATGACGAGCGGCTTCGCACCGAGGCGCGACTTGATGGTGTCCACCGTGAAGTAGAAGTCCGCACCGATCTTGTCCATCTTGTTGACGAAGCAGATACGGGGAACGTTGTACTTGTCGGCCTGACGCCACACGGTCTCGGACTGGGGCTCCACGCCCTCCTTGCCGTCGAACACGGCGACCGCGCCATCGAGCACACGCAGGTTGCGCTCCACCTCAACGGTGAAGTCCACGTGACCGGGGGTGTCGATGATGTTCAGCTGGGTGTTGTTCCAGAAGCACGTCGTCGCGGCGGACGTGATCGTGATGCCGCGCTCCTGCTCCTGAGCCATCCAGTCCATCGTCGCAGCGCCGTCGTGAACCTCACCGATCTTGTAGGTGATGCCCGTGTAGAACAGAATGCGCTCGGTGGTGGTGGTCTTGCCGGCGTCGATGTGCGCCATGATGCCGAAGTTGCGGACCTTGGTGAGGTCCGTCAGCACGTCCTGTGCCACGAGTGGGTCTCCCTTGGGGTAGAGGTGGGGGTGCGTCGAACGCGGAGTTGCCGACTACCAGCGGTAGTGGGCGAACGCCTTGTTCGACTCGGCCATCTTGTGCATGTCCTCGCGGCGCTTGACCGCGGCTCCGAGACCGTTCGACGCGTCGAGGATCTCGTTCATGAGACGCTCGGTCATCGTGTTCTCACGACGCTTGCGAGCGAAGTCGACCAGCCAACGAAGGGCCAGCGTGGTGGCGCGGTTGGGACGCACGTCGACGGGCACCTGGTAGGTGGCGCCACCGACGCGGCGGCTACGGACCTCGAGCGCGGGGCGGATGTTGTCCATGGCGCGCTTGAGCACGGTCACGGGGTCCTGACCCGACTTCTCACGGACGCCCTCGAGGGCGGTGTAGACGATGGCCTCGGCCGTGGAGCGCTTGCCGTCGAGCAGCACCTTGTTGATCAGCTGCGTGACAACGGGGGCACCGAAGACCGGGTCGTTGATGATGGGGCGCTTAGGCGCCGGTCCCTTGCGAGGCATTACTTCTTCTTCTCCATCTTCGCGCCGTAGCGGCTACGAGCCTGCTTGCGGTTCTTCACGCCCTGGGTGTCCAGCGAGCCGCGGACAATCTTGTAGCGCACACCGGGGAGGTCCTTCACACGACCGCCGCGCACGAGCACGATCGAGTGCTCCTGCAGGTTGTGGCCCTCGCCGGGGATGTAGGCCGTGACCTCGATGCCCGACGACAGGCGCACACGGGCGACCTTACGCAGTGCCGAGTTCGGCTTCTTGGGGGTGGTGGTGTACACACGCGTGCACACGCCGCGGCGCTGCGGGCTGCCCTTGAGGGCGGGCGTCTTGGTCTTGGACGCCTTGGGGGTCCTCCCCTTACGCACCAACTGCTGAATGGTAGGCACTACTTCTCCGTCTGTCTTCGATCGCTTGTTGTCGTCAGCCCGACCCACGCGCCCGGGCGTGTCGCACCTGGGAGGTGGCGCCCAATGAAGGGCACGCGAGAGGGCCCGACGACGCGGGCACGAGCATCTACGATAGCCGCCGCTTGCGAGTCCGTCAAAGCGATCTTTCGCAGATCGCCCGCACGGGATCCCGCCGAACGGCGGCGTGAACCGCTACAGTCTACCGCCGCGCCCGCGCGCACGCGAGAGCGGCCCCTCGCCAGCGAACTTGTCACATTTCCAGTGCCACCGCGGAGGCGTTGGGTTTATGGTGTGCCCGTGCTCACGTATACGCCTGACTCGCCCCTCAGGGGAGGCTTTGCCATCGCCGCCGGACGCCGAGTGGCGCTCCTCGGGCCGGAGGCGGGACTCGACGTCGCTCTCACCGTCCATCACCTGTTGTCGGACCCGGGCGTGCCCATGGCCGACGCGCTTGACCTCGTGAGGGAGTCAACGGTCGCGCGGCAGTTCGCCTTCGTGGAGCTCGCCTCCGACGAGTCACGCACCGCGAAGGTCGCGCTCCGAGGCGATGTACGGGTGGACCTCGGCTCGGCCACGAGCCGCTTCGCGTGGCCCGACGGTGCGACCTGGGTGACTGCCGACGCGGAGAACGTCGCCCTGGTGCGCCTGTCGCTTGGTGATGCCCCCGCTGACGAGCCGTCGATGCCGATGTACGGCGGCGTCGTCTACGCGCGTGACCTCGTAGTGCACGCCTCCGCCATGGACGTCCCCGCCGAGCAGCCCGCGCCTTCGCTCGCTACCGAGGACGTCGACGACGTGGAACTGACAGTGCTGATGGAGGAGACAGTCGCCGCCGCTCGCGAGGCGGCCAAGGCCCGCGAGGCCGACGAGGCCAGGCGGCTCGCGGGCGTCGCCCCCCTGACGCCGCGAGAGGTCCCCCCGGCCTACACCCAGGCATCTCCTCAGGCCCCGCGGGCGTCCGAGGCCGGCGCCACCCCAACCCGCCCCTCCCTCGCCCCTCAGCGCGTGGACCTGTCGAGCCTCATGCGGCCCGCGACCTGGACCCTCAAGCTTCCCGATGGCCACGAGCTCGATGCCGGCAGCAGCATCGTCGTGGGACGACGCCCGTGGCGCCACGACCCTGACGAGACGTCGACGTACTACATCCTGGCCCCGTCGCCCAGCAGGCAGATCTCGGGCAAGCACCTCGAATTCTCAGTCGTAGGCGACGAACTTCGCGCGCGAGACCTCGAGTCGACGAACGGAACGTTGCTCCTCACGCACGACAAGCCGCCGCGGCTCCTGACAGACGGGCGTAGCGTCAGCCTGGGTGAAGGAGATACCCTCGACCTCGGAGAGGGCTTCCAGATTGTCGTGGGTGAACGCCGCTGACGCTGGAGCGGGGGCCCTACGGGTGAGGGCCCGATCCGTCCTGAGGGGGAGAGGTGAAACGCGCAATGCCTAAGCGCGCGACTGCTACGCCACCGGTGTTGCCCGGATACACGTATATCCGGCCGCTCGGCTCCGGCGGATTCGCCGACGTGTACCTCTTTGAGCAGGACATGCCGCGTCGCGTGGTGGCGGTCAAGGTCATGGTGGATGACGCCGTGAACCCCGACGTGTTGCGCACCTTTAATGCCGAGGCCGACATCCTTGCCCGCCTCAGCGCGCATCCCTCGATCGTGTCGATCTACCAGGCCAGCATCTCCGCCGACGGCAGGCCGTACTTTGTCATGGAGTACTGCCCTGACAACATGAGCGCTCGTTACAAGAAGGCGCCATTGTCTGCGGCAGAAGTGCTGGATACCGGCGTACGCATTGCCGCCGCGCTTGAGACCTCACACCGCTCGGGTGTGCTGCACCGTGACATCAAGCCATCCAACGTGCTCATCACCACCATGGGCACGCCGGTGCTCGCCGACTTCGGCATCGCCGCATCGGCCGCCCCCACCGCCGACGCTCCGTCGGTGTTTGCCATGTCGGTGCCGTGGTCTTCGCCCGAGGTGCTGCAAGAGGCCGATGCCGGATCCGTCCCCACCGAGGTGTGGGGTCTCGGAGCGACGCTCTACACGCTGCTCGCAGGCCGGGCGCCATTCGAGCTGCCCAGTGGCGAGAGGATCGCGCGCGAGCAACTTCAAGCGCGCATCATCAAGTCCAAGTACGTGCGAACTGGACGCGAGGACATCGGCGAACGCTTTGAGGCCGCGCTCGAACGCTGCCTTGAGAAGAATCCCTCATCGCGCTTCGGATCGATGCTGGAGCTCGCCGAGGAGCTGCGATGGGTGCAATACGACCTCGGCCTTCCGCCAACGGCTCTCGACGTGGCGAGCAACGAGTGGGCCGCTGCCGCTCCGGTTGACTTCGAGTCCCAGGCGCCACGCGGACCCGTGATCTCCACCGTGAACCCCCAGTCCCGGCGCGCGGCACGGGCTCAGCAGCTCACGTCCGCACAGCGTCGGCAAGAGGCATCGTCCGAGCCCGCCGCCCCCAGGAGCAGCAGCAAGGGCATCGTGTGGGGCGCGATCGGCGGC
>QKAX01000112.1 GCA_003246255.1 Demequina lutea | reverse complement strand
GACCGGAGAAATCATCGCCGAGCACCACCTGAACCCCGACCGCGACTACCAACCCCGGAAACGACACGAGGCCCTCCCCGAAGGGAGGGCCTCACTGTCGTGAATGTCGCGACACATCTGTCAGACATGTCGCGACACATCACAATGGTAGCGGGGACAGGATTTGAACCTGCGACCTCCGGGTTATGAGCCCGGCGAGCTACCGAGCTGCTCCACCCCGCGTCGTGCGGACTAGCCGCGGCAACGGGTTACTACTCTACCCTCACTGCACCCCAGAACCAAATCCGCCTCAGGGCCGATGCGCATCGGCCGCGTTGCCGATGCGATGGCCTGGCCGCCGGGATAGCGTCGTTGCCATGACCACACCTCAGAATCCCGACCCCTTCACCTCGCCAGATCCCGCGGCACCCACCCAGGCACCCGCCGCCCCGCCCGCGTACGCCGCGCCCGCCGCGTACGCACAGGCGGGCTACGCCCCTATTTCCGTTCCCTCCGCGTCAAAGGGCCCGTCGACCATCGCGTGGTGGGCCATCGGCCTCACGGGCGCCTACACAGTGGCAACGCTACTGGCGGCAGTCCTGGCCCCCAGCACAGTTGAGACTCTCAAGGAGACGCTCGCCAATCCTCAGGACGCGAGCCCGTTCGGCACTACCGATCCCGTGTCGCTCCTTGGATTCCCCGCCTTCATCGCCGCGTATGTGCTGCTCGCGCTGTGGATGTGGCGCCTGCGTCAGGCCCAGAGGAACCGCGGGGAGCATCCCGGAGGCGTGCCGGCCGTC
The DNA here is from genome assembly GCA_003246255.1 of Demequina lutea. GTDB lineage: Bacteria > Actinomycetota > Actinomycetes > Actinomycetales > Demequinaceae > Demequina > Demequina lutea_A. The sequence goes on along the minus strand of QKAX01000112.1, from coordinate 11,156 downwards.
GAGTGGTGGGGCTGGTTTGTGCCTCTCGGCAACCTTGTGCTGCCGATCCTCGGCATGCGGGCTGTGACCCGCAAGTCGACCCCTGCAGTCCTGGTCTGGGCCTGGTGGCTGCTGTTCTTCGCGGGATATCACATCTCCGTGTTCGCAAGCATCGGCGCCACGTTCAGCGCGATCGACTGGGAGACCGGCGAGTACACCAACCTCGACGCCCTTGACTCGATCGTCGGCGCCTCGTGGATCTCGGCCATCGCGATCCTGCTCTCGTGGGTGTTCCTCGTGGTGATCATTCGCAGGGCCACGACGGCGGAGCAGCGCGCCTAGCACCGGCGAGCACCACACGCACAAGGGCCGCGACCCCCGAGAGGGGGCCGCGGCCCTTGTTGCTGTGAGGCGAGTACTACGCGTTGGCGCCCGACGCGTCGGCACTGGGCGACGGGCTCGGCGTGGGGCTCGGCTCCACGGCGACATCACCGGTCTCTCCCACCACCTCGTCGAGGCGAGCCTCGGCGTCCAGGGCGTCCTGCAGCGCCGATGCGAGGCGGTCCTGCGCAACGCCGTACGCCGCGAAGTCGCCTTCGGCCAGCGCCGCCTGGCCGTCGGCGATGGCCTGCTGCGCATCGTCGAGGGCAGATCGGAGCGCCTCACGAGCCGCAGTCGCGTCGGGGTTCTCCTCCGGAGCAGCAGGCACGGTGGGGTCAACCGGCTCGCCGGGCGCCGGAGGCGTCACGGGATCCGTGGGCGCCGCTCCGCTGCCAAAGACCTGGTCGAGCGCCTCAGGCAGCGACTCCGCGAAGCCCACCTGCTCGCCAAACGACACGAAGACGCGCTGCAGCAACGGGAATTGTGTGCCCGTCGACGACCGCACATACACGGGCTGCACGTACAGCAAGCCGCCGCCTACCGGAAGCGTCAGCAGGTTGCCGTTGATCACGTCAGTCTCACCCTGGCGCAACAGGTTCAGCACGTTCTGCGCCTCGGGATCGGTATTGAACTGGTTCTGCACCTGACCGGGGCCCGAGACGGTCGTGTCTCGTGGCAACTCGAGCAAGCGAAGAGTGCCGTAATCAGGGTCCTTCACTCCCGGCTGACTGCCGGTCTCCGAGTTCACAGCCAGGAAGCCCGTGAGGATCTGGCGCTCCGAGGTTCCGCCCGGAATGAAGGTGCTCGTGAGCGAGAACGTCGGATCATCCTGCCCGGGCATCTGCAGCGTCAGGTAGTACGGCGGCTGCAGGTTTGTCGGGTCCGTCGGGTCCGACGGGTTGCGCCAGAAGTCCTGGCCCGAGTAGAACTCGGACGCCGCGTCCACGTGGTACCGCGTGAGCTGGTAGCGCTGCACCGAGAAGAGGTCCTCCGGGTAGCGCATGTGGCTCATGAGGTCGCCGCTCATCTCCGAGTACGGCTTGATGGTGTTGGGGTAGACCTTCTGCCACGTCTGCAGGATCGGGTCCTCGGGGTCCCAGGCGTACAGCGTGACCGAGCCGTCGTACGCATCCACCACGGCCTTCACCGAGTTGCGGATGTAGTTCAGCACGTTCGGGTTGAGGGAGTCCTGGTTGGCGAAGATCGACGACGAGGTGATGGACGCCGAGTACGGGAAGTCGGCCGTGGTCGTATAGCCGTCGACGACCCACACGATGCGGTTGTCCACCACGGCTGGGTACGAGGTCGCGTCGAGCTCGAGGTAGGGCGCCACCTTCTGCACACGCTCCACCGGATCGCGGTAGTACAGAATCTGAGACTCGGACGTCACGCGGTCGGAGAACAGAATCTGCTGCTCGCCAAAGCGCAGCGCATACGCGAGACGCGCAAAGGTGTTGCCGATGCTCGGGCCGCCGTCGCCCTCGTACGTCGTGTTGACCTGTCCGCCCGCGGCATCGTCCGGGTAGTCGAGCTCCCACGGCTCGGCGCCCTCGGGGGCGCCAACGATCGAGTAGTTGGGCAGGTTGGTGCCAAAGTACACGCGGGGCTCGTACTCGCCCAGCAGACCGGTCGAGGGGATGCCCTGCTGGAAGAACTGGGGACGCCCGTCGGTGGCGACGCTGTTACCGTACGCGGCCACCACGCCAAAGCCGTGAGTGTAGACGGTGTGGTCGTTGACCCACGTACGGTTCTCGGTGCTAAGGCCGTCGAGGTTGAGGCCACGCACGGCGATCACCGTGTCCTGCAGCGTGCCGTCAAGGTCGTAACGGTCCACCGTGAGAGTCGAGGGGAACGAGTAGTACTGCTTGTTCTGCTGCAACTGCTGGAACGTCGGCGACACGATGTTGGGATCGAGCAGACGAATCTGCGCCGTGGTCTCGGCATCAGCGCGCAGCGCGTTGGCATCGGCCTCGGTCTGCGCGTTGTAGGGCGTGGGCTCCACATTGTCGATGCCGAACGCGTACTGCGTCGCGTCGATGTTGCGCTGGATGTACGGGGTCTCGTACTCCTGCTGGTTGGGCTCGACCCGGAAGTTGTAAATGATCGCAGGGTAGATGCCTCCCACCACGATCGCCGAGAGGGCCATGAGGCCGACGCCGGTGGCGGGGATGCGCCAGTCGCCCCGCCAGATGACAAGCAGGAACATGAGTCCCACGACGACGGCGATGCCGGCGAGGATGGACCGCGCAGGCAGGATGGCGTTCACGTCCGTGTACGTCGCACCCGCAAAGTCCTGGCCGTCGTTGAGCACCAGCGCGTAGCGGTCGAGCACATAGTTGGCGGCGATGCCGAGCATCACCAAGAAGCCGAGCACGGCGAGCTGCACGCGGGCACCGCGCGACGCAACGAACATGCGACCGCCACCCGAGATGCCGCCATACAGCAACTGCACAAACGCGGCCAGGATCGCCGACACGATAGCGATGGCGAGGAAGAAGCCCACCACCGCGCGCAGCACCGGCAGCGTGAACACGTAGAACGACGCGTCGAGGTGGAACTGCGGGTCCTCGTATCCGAACGGGGTGCGGTTCATGAACGCCAGTACCTGAGTCCAGCGAGCCGACATCGCACCGCCTGCGAGCAGTCCCACGACGAGGGGCAGCACGAATGTCACCACGCGCTCCACAGGGCGGATCTGCTCACGGTACTGATCGAGCGGCGTGGAGCGAGAGGCCGAGAGCGCGGGGCGCACCGACTTTGCCCAACGGAGCGAACCCCATACGGCGAGCGCTGCGATGAGCCCGAAGACCACGAACAGCACGCCGCGTGCGATCCACTGCGTCCGCCACACCTCGAGGTAGCCCAGCTGGCTAAACCACGCCACCTCGCCGTAGATGTTTGAGGCAAACACCGTCACTGCGAGGAACGCCACGATCACGGCGATGGCGACAGTGAGCGGGGATCGGCGCTGAGGGGGTCGAATGGGGCGGGGGGCTCGTCCGGGTCGTTCGGAGTCGAAACTCACGGGCGTTACTCCTTGCTGGATGCGGCGCTGCACGTGGGCAGCCCGCTCGTTTGCTGCTTACCGATGGCGACGATCGCGTCGTAGGCGTCGGCGAGGGTGTCCACCGCATAAACGTCGAGACCCTCGGGAACGTGCCCCACCACTTCGTCACAATTTGCTAAAGGCGCGAGAAAGTAGTCGGCTCCGGCCGCGACGGCGCCGTCCATCTTGTGCCGAATGCCTCCGATGGGGCCCACGGTGCCGTCCGCGTCGATCGTGCCGGTGCCAGCGATCTTGGCGCCCGCGAGCTCGTCCTCGGGCGTGAGCTTGTCCATGATGCCCAGCGCAAACATGAGCCCACCACTGGGCCCGCTCACGCTGTAGATGTCCACATTGACGGTGACCGGCAGGTCAAACGTGGGGACCACGTAGATGCCCATGCGCGCCACGGTGGGATCGTCATCGCTGGCGATCAGTGCGAACGTCACGTCCTGCGTCTGGCCGGCTCGGTCGATCGTGAGGGTCACGTCGTCGCCCGGATCGTGCACCGCGAGCGCCCGGGTGAGGTCGCCGTACGTCACCAACGCGTTGCCGTCGACAGCCGTGATGACATCCTGATCCTCCAGCAGGCCCGCCGCGTTGCTGCCCTCGATGACACCAGCGACAGCGGTGGTCGCAGGCACCGTCCAGCCGAGCTGCTCGAGCGCGGCGACCGTGGCGGACTCCTGCGAGTAGACCCATGCCTGGGCGTTCGCCTGCGACTCCTGCTCCTGCTCCTCCGGCGTACCGAACACGAACTCGTCGGGGTACACGGTGCGGTGCGGCGAAAGGAAGCCCTCGACGACGGAACCGAGCGAGAAGGCGCTGGTGTGCGCGCGGCTGTACGACACGGTAGTGAGCCGCAACTCCCCCGTGGTGTCGTACGACTCGGCGCCGTCGAGCGACACGATCGGTTCGCCGTCGCCGTTCAACGACAGCACGTCAAAGGTGGGTCCGGCATCGGCGATGGCAAAGTTCGCGGGCATCACCGTCAGCGTCGCGATGAGCAGCGAAGACAGCAGTCCCGTGGCCGCCATCACGTTCGCCTTGCGGGACGGCTGGCGCTCGGTGAGGGGCACATCGGGGCCGTCAAAGGGGTCGGTCACGTCCCCCATCATTGCCCATAGCGAACGGCAGCCCCAATCCCGCCTCCCGTTCGTTACCGTGGGGAACACGGCGTGACAATCGCTCGCGCCCGCGAAGGAGACGACATGGCGGACGCCAACGAGCAGTGGATGAAGCTGCTCAGGGAGCTCTTTGGGGCCGACGCCGACGCGGCGCTCGAGGAGATGAAGCGCATGGGCATGGATCCCTCCCAGCTTGCGCAAGCCTCCGGCCTCGGTGGCTCCCCCGCCATGATGGAACACGTCATCGGTCAAATCCGCTCGCTCATGCAGCAGTCTGCCGGCGAGGATGTGAATTGGTCGCTCGCCCACGACGTCGCGCGCGGAGTCGCCTCGCAGGGGGGCGACCCCACGGTGTCGGCCCAGCAGGCGCGCGAATACCGCGCGGCCGTGACCGAGGCCGAGCTGTGGCTCGATGCCGTCACCGACTTCTACCCGTCACGTACTCAACCCTCGGTGTGGAGTCGAGCCGAATGGGTCGAGGCGACCCTTCCCACCTGGAAGTACCTGGCCGGACCCGTCGCGTCGTCGGTCTCGCAGGCGCTCGGCGGCGTGCTGCGATCCGAGGCGGGCGAGGCGGACCCTAACGGCGCGCTTGGCCTCATCAACTCGGTCAGCCCGACGGTGTGCGGCATGCACATGGGACAGGCCGCCGGAGCGATGGCGCGCGAGGCGTTCGGCGCGACGGATCTGGGCGTGCCGCTGCTCGAGGATCTGCGCGTGGTGATGGTGCCTCGAGCCGTGGACGCGTTTGCAGACGGCCTCGATGTTCCGTCCCAGGATGTGCGGCTCTACCTGGCCCTTCGCGAGGCGGCTCACGTCCGGCTCTTCCAGGCAGCGCCGTGGCTGGCGGGCCAGTTGCGCGCCTCGGTTGAGCGCTATGCGCGCGGCGTGAGCGTGGACCTCGACGCCCTCGATTCGGCGGTGCACGATGCCGGCCTGGGAGATCCTGCCGCCCTGCAGCAGGCGCTGACCACAGGCATCTTCTCGCCGCTCCACACGCCCGAACAGGACGAGACGCTCGCGTCGATTGAGACGTGGCTCGCGCTCATCGAGGGCTGGGTCGACGAGGTCACGGCGAGGGCGGCCGCTCCGCACCTCGCGTCGCTGGGCCAATTGCGCGAGATGATGCGACGCCGCCGCGCTGCCGGCGGCCCGGCGGAGGACACCTTTGAGTCCCTGCTGGGCCTCACGCTGCGCCCGCGTCAGCTGCGCAACGCGTCACAACTCTGGAGTGCGATCACCGCGCGCCTCGGGTCTGAGGCGCGCGACAGCTACTGGAGCCACCCGGATCTGCTCCCGGATGCGGAGGGACTCGCCGACTGGCGCGCCTGGGTAGATGCGGAGACGAGCCCCAGGGAATCCGACGACATGGACCGCGAACTCGAGGCATTGCTGTCGGGTTCGTGGGAAGATCCTTCCACCGATGAGGGGGATTCGGACACGAGCAGCGGCGCTTAGCGGGTATTGTCTCCTCTCGCGTCTACGCTGGACGCAAACAGAATCCCTCCAGGGACTCACGCGGCGAAAGCCGCATCCAAGCAAGAAGGAGAAATAGCTCATGGCCGACAAGTACCAGGGCGAGTTCTACTGCGTGAAGTGCAAGGCGAAGCGCGAGACCGAGGGCGACATTGTCGTTTCCGAGAACGGTCGCCGCATGGCCAAGGCCACCTGCCCCGAGTGCGGCACCAAGCTGAACCGCATCCTCGGCAAGGCGTAGTCGAAACGAGACGTCGGGGCCGGGCATCGCGAGGTGCCCGGCCTTTGTCGTACCCGGGCCCGAGGATCGGCCCTGTGGAAACCGGCCCCGGCCGTGCCGGACCGTGCCACCCTGGCGCCATGATGCTGAGGCGCGGGACGCGCGTGGTGGATCTGGGCGACGGCGCCGTGCGCGTGGGGGTGCGACCGGGAACTGTGTTGCACCATCTCAGCGTCGACGAACGACGGTTCGTGGAGCGACTAGAGAGCGGCGCGCACGTGAGCCGCCAGCACCGCGAGCGCTACCGCGCGATCATCGACACCCTCGTGGCCTGCGAGGTGCTCTACGATCCCGCTGAGGCCCGCAGACCCACCACCGTGGCCCTCACCGACGCAGGCGCGATGGGACTCGCGTGCGGCACCGCGCTCGCCCACGCCGGCGCCGTGGTCGCATTCTCCGACAGCCGCCACGCCGCGACAGCCCCTACGGGGACCTACTCCACCTCCGCGCCAGCGCGCACGCGCGAGGGAGCAGCCGCCGCGACGCTGCGATCGTCCATGCCGCTTGCGCGCGTGCAGATCGGCCCCGCGGATGCACGCTTCTGGGTGCTCGTCTCGCATGGCGCACCTGACCTCGCGGCCGCCGTGACCCTTCTCGCGCACGACATCCCGCACCTCTTTGTGGTGACAGATGAGCGCGGCGCGCTCGTGGGGCCGCTCGTGATCCCCGGCCGTGGCGCATGCGGGTGGTGCGAGGGCCTCGCGCGCACAGCAGCTGACCCCACGTGGCCGCGACAAGCCCTGCAGTTGACAGCGCCCGGCTCTCCGCCCGCGCAGGCGGGGCCTGACGTGACTGCGGGCATCGCCAGCCTCGTCACGGGGGCGTGGCTAGCTCTCGAGCGCGGCGATGCCGACGCCTGGCTCGGCACCCAATGGGTGCTCACCGAGTCGGCGCCGCCGGCGAGCCGAGCTCTCGCCGCTGACCCCGGGTGCGGCTGCGGCGCGGCGCACGCCCTCGGCGACGAGGTCGCCGCGCATCGGGCACGGTTTCCCGGCGCCCCGGTCACGGCGTAGTGGGCTAGTTCTCTGCGATCACCCGCAGGATCTCGGCGCCGTACGACTCAAGCTTTGACGCGCCCACGCCGTGCACCTTCGCGAGCTCGCCGAGCGTCTGGGGCCGATGCTGCGCGATCGTCACAAGGCTCGTGTCCACCAGGACCGTAAACGCGGGCTTGGAGTTCTCCTTGGCCCGTTCGAGGCGCCACGCCTTGAGCGCGTCAAACAGCTGAGCGGCGTCGGCGTCCAGATCGTGAGCCGTGGCCTTGGACTGGCGCTGACGCTGAGCTGGCCGCGCGTCCGGCCACCAGCGCTCAAGGAAGCGCGTGCGCTTGCGCGTGGCCTTGCCGCCCTCGCGCCGGGCGCGCGCAAAGCTCAGGTTGAGGTGTTCGCGGGCGCGCGTGATGCCCACGTAGAGCAGCCTGCGCTCCTCCTCCACCGCGTCGTCGGTCTCGGCGAGCGAGATGGGCATGAGCCCCTCACTCATCCCCACCAGAAACACCGCGTCCCACTCGAGGCCCTTGGCGGCGTGGATCGTGGAGAGCGTCACGCCCTCCACGGCCGGCGCGTGCTGCGCGGAGGCGCGCTCCGCGAGGTGTTCCACAAAGTCGCGCATCGTCGCGGGCTCCCCGGTCGCGGCCAGCGCCTCTGCATCGAAGGTGTCGCCCAACTCGGCGAGCGCCTGCAGCGAGTCCCAGCGCTCACGCACAGCGCCGCGGGCCGTGGGAGGCTCCTCGGTCCACCCTGCGCCGCCCAGCGCCTCGCGCACGCGCACGCCTAGGGCGTCGTCCGAAGGCGCGACGGCGGCACCGCGCAGCAGCACGATCGCGCGCTTGACCTCGTCGCGGTCGAAGAACCGCTGCCCGCCGCGGATCAGGTAGCCGATGCCGCGCGTGGCGAGCGCGTCCTCGAGCTCCTCCGACTGGCTATTGGTGCGATACAGGATCGCGATCTCGCGCGCGGGCACGCCCGACGATATGAGCGCCTCGATCTTGTCGGCCACGCCTGCCGCCTCGGCGCCGTCGTCGGCGTACGCGGTGTAGCCAGTCGCGGGGCCCGACGGACGCTGCGCCACGAGTTCCACACCCGTCTGCACTGACCCGCGCTGCTGCATCAGCCCGTTCGCCAGGCTCACCACCTGCGGCGTCGAGCGGTAGTCGCGCACGAGCCTTACCACCGTGGCGTCCTCGTATCGCCTGCCAAAGCCCAGCAGGTGCTCCGGCGACGCGCCCGCGAACGAGTAGATGGTCTGCGCGGGATCGCCCACGACGCAGAGCTCGCGGCGGCCGCCGAGCCACTGGTCGAGCACGTACTGCTGCAGAGGCGACACGTCCTGGTACTCGTCCACCACAAAGTGCTTGTACTGGCGGCGAATCTGGTCGCCCACCTCGTGATGCCTGCCGATCATGTCGGCGAGCAGTAGCAGGATGTCCTCAAAGTCCAGCACCACGGCGTCGGTCTTGGCGTCCTCGTAGGCGCGCATCACGTCGGCGACGAGCACTCGCTCGATGCCCGCGGGCGCGGGGCGGTTATGCGACGCGGCGACCTGCACGTAGTCCTCGGCAGCGACGAGCGACACCTTGGCCCACTCGATCTCTGACGCGAGGTCGCGCACGGCGAGGCGGTCCACCGAGAGCCCGGCGGCGCGCGCCGCGCGGCCCACCAGCTGAGCCTTCTGCTCCACCAGCTGCGGCACCTGACCGCCCACCACCTGCGGCCAGAAGTAACTCAGTTGGCGCAGCGCTGCGGCATGGAACGTGCGCGCCTGGACGCCCTCGGCGCCCAAGCCGCGCAGGCGTTGGCGCATCTCTCCCGCTGCCCGCGCCGTAAACGTCACGGCGAGCACGGACTGCGGGTTGTACGCGCCCACACGTACGCCGTACGCGATGCGGTGGGTGATCGCACGGGTCTTGCCCGTGCCAGCTCCCGCCAGCACGCACACGGGGCCGTGCAGGGCAGAGGCCACCTCGCGCTGCTCGGGGTCAAGGGCGTCAAGAATCTGTTCAGCGGACATCGCCGCCATTGTGTCAGCAGGGGACGACGCGCAGTGCGCCGTCCCCAGGCTCACGCCTCGTCGGGCTCGCTGCCCTGGTACACACCCATCTGATATCCCTCGGGGTCGGTGATGACTGCCCACCACGACGTCTCGCTGATGGGCGACTTGGGCACCACCACCGCGCCGCCGCGCGCCACCACCTCAGCGACGACGTCGTCGATCGAGTCCACCTCGACATTCGGGCGCGGGTGCGTGAAGTTCTCGGACGGCGTCTCGAACCCGCCTCCCGACACCTTGTTGGGCGCCTGCCACATCGGGTACCCGGGATAGCCGGGGTGCTCCGCGATCTGCCATCCAAAGATCGCGCCGTAGAACTCCGTCTGAGCGGCCTTGTCGGCCGCCGGGATGTCGATGTGGGTGATGTCGCCGTGCGCCATGGCTCCTCCTCCTGGGATGGGGCGGGCCTGTGCCGCGCCGCTATCCCCCAGCCTCCAGCACGCCACTGACACTCGCAACGGGAGCGCCGCGTCGGCAGCTAGACGTCCACCGGTCCCTGACGGCTCGGGTCGGGAACGGGGCCGCCAAACCACGACTCCAACATGCGGCGCGCGATCGAGCCCGGCGGGGCCGGAATCAGCGTGCCGTCCGCAATAAGGCCAGGGAGTTCCTCGCGCGTCACCCACATCGCCTCGGAGATCTCCTCCTGGTCGAGCGTGAAGGCCGGGTGCTCGACGCGCGCCGTGAAGCCCACCATGATCGACGCGGGGAAGGGCCACGGCTGCGAGCCAACGTACGCAAGGTCGGTGAGCGTGAGGCTCGCCTCCTCGGCCACCTCACGGTGCACCGCTTGCTCCAGGCTCTCGCCAGGTTCCACGTAGCCCGCGAGGTGGGAGAAGCGTCGCGCCGACCAATACGCCGCGTGCGCCAGCAGAATCCGATCCTCCGGGTCCGTAATCGCCACAATCACGGCCGGATCGGTGCGCGGATAGTGCTCCTTCTGGTCGCGCTCGCACCACCGCGTCCAGCCGCCCTTGCGCGGCTCGGTCGGGTCTCCACACACGGAGCAGCGCGGGTGGTTCGCGTGCCACGTCGCGATCGCCACGGCAGTGGCGGCCAACTCGCGGTCCTTCGCACCGTCGTCGCCGCGGGCGGCGAGCTTGCCCAACAGATCGCGCAGCGGCAGCATGCGCTCCGCGCCGATGCCGTCATCGTCCTGCCCAAAGCCCGGTGCTGCCGGCACGATCGCCGCGAGATCGCGGTCGCCGTCGCGCCCCAGGTAGATGCGCAACTCGGCCTCGGGCTGGTCACCAGGCTCGAGCGTCAGCACTCGCCCCCCGGCGGCTAGCACCGACCCTCCACGCACCACCACGGCGTCCAATGTCGCGAGGTCTACGATGTCGCGGCGCTCGGCCGCGCGATCCACCATCAAGGGCTCAAGCAAGGGGCTCGTCACCCCTCCACGCTACCCGCAAGCCCGCCGGGCGGGAACGGCGGCCCCACGCCGCACGGCGTGGAACATGCGCATCGGGCCTGGTTAGCCGTAACGTGGCTCCGTGCCTCGTTCGCCTCTTGCCCTCGCAGCGCTCGCGTCGGTCGCCGTTCCCGGCCTCGACGTGTACGACGTGCTGCGCAGCAACCACAGCGACGGCGACTTTGACGTGGTGGTGGTCAAGGACTCCACTGGCAAGCGCTGGATCGTGCGCGCGCCCAAGCGCGCGGCGGCCGGCGCGGCGCTCGAGGCCGAGATGGGCCTGCTTCACGCGCTCGGGCGGGCGCATGACGCCGGTCTCATCGACTTCTCGGTGCCGCAGCCCATGGGCGCCGCGCGCATGAGCGGCGAGGAGGGAGGCCGCGCGATCGTCTACACCGAGGTGCGCGG
>QKAX01000047.1 GCA_003246255.1 Demequina lutea | reverse complement strand
GCGACCGACGACGAGCTGTGGGCCGCGCTCGAGATCGCGCAGGCAAAGGGCTTCGTGGAGAAGATGCCGGAGCAGCTGGAGACGGCGGTGGCGCAGGGGGGCACCACGGTGTCGGGTGGCCAGCGTCAGCGCCTCTCGATCGCGAGGGCACTGGTGCGAAAGCCCCACGTGCTGCTGTTCGACGATTCCTTCAGCGCCCTCGACACCGCGACCGACGCGCGCCTGCGGGCCGCTCTCAAGCGCTCCGTCAAGGACGCGACTGTCATCGTGGTGGCCCAGCGCGTCTCGTCCATCATGGATGCCGACCAGATCCTGGTGATGGAGGACGGCCGCATCATCGATCGCGGCACCCACGAGGAGCTGCTCAAGACCTCGGACACGTACCAAGAAATTGTCTCTACCCAGCTGCGAGCGGAGGAGGCGGCATGAGCGCCGAAGAGAAGACCACGACGCCCGCCGCCCCGCCTCGTCGCGGTCCCGGCGGGGGACACGGCCCGATGGGCGGCGCGGGCATGCCCGTCGAGAAGGCCCAGGACTTCACTGGCAGCATCAAGCGCCTGTCGCGACGCCTCAGGCCCGAGGCGGCGATCGTCGTCGGCGTGCTTATCATCGGCGCCGTGTCGGTGGGCCTGGCCGTCATCGGCCCCAAGGTCTTGGGTGAGGCGACCACCGAGATCTTCACCGGCCTGATCACCGGAACCGGCATCGACTTTGGCTACCTGCACAGGATTCTGCTGGGTGTCACCGCGATCTACGTGGTCTCGTCGCTGCTGAGCTACCTGCAGGGATACATCCTCAACGGCGTCACCCAGCGCACCGTGTACCGGCTGCGCGAGGAGGTTGAGGAGAAGATCCACCGTCTGCCCCTCAGCTACTTTGACAAGCATCAGCGCGGCGAGTTGTTGTCGCGCGTCACCAACGACATCGACAACGTCTCCCAGACGCTTCAGCAGACGCTCAGCCAGTTGTTCAACTCCGTGCTGACTGTGGTGGGCGTGGTGGTGATGATGGTGGTGATCGACTGGCAGCTCGCGCTCGTGGCGATCATTTCAATCCCCCTGACGCTGGGCATCGTGACAATGGTGGCCAAGCGGTCGCAGCCGCTGTTCATTGATCAGTGGAAGCACACGGGCGAGCTCAACGCGCAGATCGAGGAGGGCTACTCGGGTCACGCGCTCGTGAAGGTGTTTGGCCGCCAGCGCGAGGTGCAACGTGACTTCGACGCCAAGAACGAGCAGCTGTACGCGGCGTCGTTCGGAGCCCAGTTCATCTCGGGCACGATCATGCCGTCGGCAATGTTCGTGGGAAACCTCGTGTACGTGGGCATCGCCGTCGTGGGCGGCCTGAAGGTGGCCGCGGGCAACCTGCCGCTGGGTGACGTGCAGGCGTTCATTCAGTACTCGCGCCAGTTCCAGCAGCCGCTCAGCCAGCTGGGTTCGATGGCCAACCTGCTGCAGTCGGGTGTGGCGTCGGCCGAGCGCGTGTTCGAGCTGCTCGACGCCGAGGATCAGACGCCCGACGTGGTGCCGGCTTCGTCGCCAAAGGACTTCCACGGTCAGCTCGTGTTCGAGGACGTGGACTTCTCGTACAACCCCGATGTTCCACTCATCGAGGGCCTCAATCTCACCGTCGAGCCTGGTAAAACCGTGGCGATCGTGGGGCCCACGGGTGCTGGAAAGACCACACTCGTCAACCTCATCATGCGGTTTTACGAGCTGAACGGCGGCCGGATCCTGCTTGACGGCGTCAACATCGCCGACATGACGCGCGACGATCTCCGCTCGCGCACCGGCATGGTGTTGCAGGACGCGTGGCTGTTCGGAGGCACGATTCGCGACAACATCGCGTACGGCCGCCCGGGCGCCACCGAGGAGGAGATCCTGGACGCCGCCAAGGCCGCGTTCGTTGACCGCTTCGCGCACTCCTTGCCGGACGGCTACGACACTGTCATTGACGACGACGCGACAAACGTGTCGGCGGGCGAGCGTCAGCTCATCACCATCGCCAGGGCATTCGTCGCCAAGCCAAGCGTGCTGATCCTTGACGAGGCCACCAGCTCGGTGGATACCCGCACGGAGCTGCTGGTGCAGCACGCGATGCAGGATCTTCGCAAGGACCGCACGAGCTTTGTGATTGCGCACCGCCTGAGCACTATCCGCGACGCCGACCTGATCCTGGTGATGGAGAACGGCACCATCGTGGAGCAGGGCAACCACGCCGAATTGCTCGCGGCTCACGGCGCGTACGCACGGCTCTACGAGGCGCAGTTCGCTGCCCCCGTGGACGAGGCGGTATAGCGCCGTAGGGGAGTGCGGCGTCGGCTCTCACCGCCGGCGCCGCACCCTCGCCGCGACACGCCGTTGTCCACAAGGTAAAGCGTTCTTTGCGCACGGTGTGTCGCGGTGCTAACCTGAGCGTGCTCCCCCGGACGGCGCGTATCGCCCCGGCGGACAGCACTCCACGAAATTGCGTCGTGTACGACGTCGTATCCGCATGGCGCCCGTGGAGGACTCGCACCTCTGGAGCCAAAGTGGCTCGTGCGAGGAAGGGAATCCAGTGACAGACACCAATGTGGCCGCCAACACCAGTGCGGCCCTCAGCGCCATGAAGCTCGCCCAGCTGCAGGCCCTCGCCTCCGAGCTCGGCGTTGGCGGCGTGAGCAAGATGAAGAAGAGCGACCTCGTCGCGGCGATTAGCAACGGCGGCGTTGTCCCGGCCCGCCCTGCGAAGGACGCCGCCGCCGAGGCCCCCGCCACGGCCGACGCGCCGGCACAGAAGGCCCCCGCGCGCACGTCGCGTCGTGCCTCGTCGCCCGCTCAGGCCCCCGCCTCCGCGCCCGACGCCCCCTCGTCCGAGGTGAGCGCCGCAACCGACGAGACCGCCGAGGAGCGCGCACGCCGCGCCAAGGAGGCAGTTTCGTTCGCCGCGATCGGCGAGACCGGCGCGGGCGATGGCAAGGTGCAGGGAGAGGGTGAGCAGCGCCCCGCCCGTCAGCGCCAGCGTGGCAACCAGAACAACGGCGGCCAGCGGGCTGCAGGCGCCACCGCCGACGATGACGACGACGAGCGCGGCAGCCGCCGACGCCGTGGCCGTGGTCGTGGCCGCGGCCGTGGTCGCGACCGCGAGGGCGGCCCCGTGCAGGGCGGCAACGAGAGCTTTGATGAGGACGAGGCGCGGGACGACGAGGAGCTGACCCCCGTGGGCGGCATCGTCGACGTGCTCGACAACTACGCCTTCATCCGCACCACCGGCTACCTCGCCGGCAAGTCCGACGTGTATGTCTCGATGAACCAGGTGCGCAAGTACGGCCTGCGCAAGGGTGACGCCGTCACCGGCGCCGCACGCCTGCCCCGCGCAGGCGAGCGCGGCCAGCGCCAGAAGTTCAACGCGCTTGCCCGCATCGACAAGGTCAACGGCATGGACATCGAGGCGGCCAAGGCGCGTCCCGAGTTCGGCGACCTCACGCCGCTGTACCCGCAGTCGCGCCTCCACCTGGAGACCGACGCCCGCAACATGACCAACCGCGTGATCGACCTCGTGGCCCCGATCGGTAAGGGCCAGCGTGGCCTGATCGTGTCGCCCCCCAAGGCCGGTAAGACGCTCGTGATGCAGTCGATCGCCAACGCGATCACCGCTAACAACCCCGAGGTTCACCTCATGATCGTCCTGGTGGACGAGCGTCCCGAGGAGGTCACCGACTTCCAGCGCAACGTCAAGGGTGAGGTCATCGCCTCGACCTTCGACCGCCCCGCCGTGGACCACACGCAGGTCGCGGAGCTCGCCATTGAGCGCGCCAAGCGCCTCGTGGAGATGGGTCAGGACGTGGTGGTGCTGCTGGACGGCATCACGCGCCTGGGTCGCGCCTACAACCTGGCCGCCCCGGCATCGGGCCGCATCCTCTCGGGTGGTGTGGATTCGTCCGCCCTGTACCCGCCCAAGCGCTTCTTTGGCGCGGCGCGCAACATCGAGAACGGCGGCTCGCTGACCATTCTCGCGACCGCGCTCGTGGAGACCGGCTCCAAGATGGACGAGGTCATCTTCGAGGAGTTCAAGGGCACCGGCAACATGGAGCTCAAGCTCTCGCGTCAGCTCGCCGACCGTCGGGTGTTCCCCGCCGTGGACGTCAATGCGTCGGGCACTCGCCGCGAGGAGATCCTTGTGAGCCCCGAGGAGCTCAAGGTCATGTGGAAGCTGCGCCGCGTCCTCACGGGCCTCGAGACGCAGGCGGCCGCCGAGCTGCTGCTTGGCCGCCTCAAGGAGACCAAGACCAACGCCGAGTTCCTGCTCCAGGTCCAGAAGACCACCCCGGACACGGGACTCGACAGCAACGACTAAGTCTCGCCTGGCAGTCGGCGCGCGTTCTTCGCGCCGACGCCGGTGACGAAGGGCCGGGCGGCAACGCCCGGCCCTTCTGCGTTCCTGGCCGGGGTGCTTGGTGCCCGGCGAGCGCACAAGTCGTTGAGCGCCGAGATTCGCCGCGCTGAATCGGCGCTCAACGACTCAGGGGACAAGAGTCCTGCGCGGAGGCCGGGGAAGGGGCGCGCACCGTGCCCGCCGTGCCGACGCTGGGGACCCGGCACGCACTAGCCGGCACCAATCCGAGGGCTACACCCGGGAACACAAAAGCGTTACACTGTATGGCTGGCCCGCGCGAGCGCGGCCAGCCGTCTCCGGTTCACCGTCGCAAGATCTGCGCTCGGACCCGGCGGCACTCTAAAGGGAGATCATGAAGAAGGACATTCACCCCGAGTACGTGGCCACCACTGTCACGTGCACCTGCGGTAACACGTTTGAGACCAAGTCGACGGTCACGTCCGGCCAGATCAGCGTCGAGGTCTGCTCGGCCTGCCACCCGTTCTACACGGGCAAGCAGAAGATCATGGACACCGGTGGTCGCGTCGCGCGCTTCGAGAAGCGCTACGGCAAGAAGAACTAAGCGTTAGGGCGCCGCGACGACGTGGCCGAAGCATTTGCAGCAGTCCAGCCTTTGCTGGAGGAGTACGCCGATATCGAGCGCCAGCTCGCCGACCCCGCGGTTCACGCCGACGGGGGACGCGCGCGCACGCTCGGCCGGCGGTTTGCGGAGCTAGGCCGCGTCGTCGCCGCTCACCAAGCGTGGGCGGGCGCAGCTGACGACCTGGCGGCGGCCAAGGAGATGGCCGACGTCGATCCCGAGTTCGCGGCTGAGGTTCCCGCGCTCGAGCAGGCACTTGAGGACGCGACGGAGACACTGCGTCGCATCCTCATCCCGCGCGACCCTGACGACGCGCGCGACGCGATCCTCGAGATCAAGTCGGGTGAGGGCGGCGAGGAGTCAGCGCTCTTCGCGGGCGACCTGCTGAAGATGTACCTCAAGTTCGCCGAGTCCCGCGGTTGGAAGACCGAGGTGCTCGAGGCGAACCACACCGACATGGGCGGGTACAAGGACGTCTCGGTGGCCATCAAGGCCCCCGGCTCCGTGCAGCCCGAGGACGGCGTGTGGGCCCACCTCAAGTACGAGGGCGGCGTGCACCGCGTGCAGCGCGTGCCCGCGACCGAGAGCCAGGGTCGCATTCACACCTCTGCGGCTGGAGTGCTGGTCTTTCCCGAGGCCGAAGAGGTCACGGACGTGGAGATCGACCCCAACGACGTGCGCGTTGACGTGTTCCGCTCATCTGGCCCCGGCGGCCAGTCGGTCAACACCACGGACTCTGCCGTGCGCCTCACGCACATCCCCACGGGCATTGTGGTGAGCTGCCAGAACGAGAAGAGCCAGCTCCAGAACAAGGAGTCGGCCTTCCGCATCCTGCGCGCCCGCCTGCTGGCGGCGCAGCGCGAGGCGGCCGACGCCGAGGCGAGCGACATGCGTAAGTCGCAGGTGCGCACTGTGGACCGTTCGGAGCGCATCCGCACCTACAACTTCCCCGAGAACCGCATCGCGGATCACCGCACGGGCTACAAGGCCTACAACCTTGACACGGTGTTGGGTGGCGAGCTCGGACCAGTGATTCAATCGGCGATCGACGCCGACGAGGCGGCCCGCCTGGCCGCTCACGAGGACTGACGTGCCGCGCGCCGTCGCCGACGTGGTGAGCGGCGCGGCTCGCGCCCTCAAGGACGCCAGGATCGCGTCGTCGGACGCCGAGGCCGTGATGCTCGTGGCCCATGCGCTCGACGCGTCGCTGGGCGAGGTCCGCTCCCAGATGATCACGGGCGCCACCATGCCTGACGAGGCATCGTCCCTGGTAAACGACATGGTGGCGCGTCGGCGTACAAGGGAGCCCCTGCAGCACATCACTGGCCTCGCGCCCTTCCGCACACTCGAGCTTCACGTGGGCCCGGGCGTGTTTGTGCCGCGCCCCGAGACCGAGGTGGTGGCGCAGGTGGCGATCGACGCGGCGCAGCGCCTGGCGGATGACGGCACGATGCCGCTTGTGGTGGACCTGTGCGCGGGCTCGGGCGCTATCAGCCTGAGCATCGCCGCCGAGGTGCGAGGTGCGCGTGTGGTGGCCGTGGAACGCGAGCATGCGGCCCTCGAATGGCTGCGCCGCAACCGCGACGCGCTGCCGGAGCATGTCGCGAGCCGTGTCGAGATCGTCGAGGGCGACGTGACGGACCCTGCGGTGCTGCAGCGCCTCAACACCACGGTGGACGTCGTGGTCTCCAATCCTCCGTACGTGCCGCCCCACGAGTCGCCCACTGAGCCGGAGGCCCACCACGATCCCGACGCCGCCCTGTACGGCGGGGGAGCTGACGGCATGGAGATCCCGCGCGGCGTGATGGCGACAGCCGCGCGCCTGCTCGTGAGCGGCGGACTCTTCGTGATGGAGCACTCCTCCACCCAAGGCGACGATGCCCGTGCGGCCCTCGCCAGTGTCGGCGGGTTTGGCGCGGGCGAGACCTTGCCGGATCTCACCGGCCGCGATCGCATGGTGGTGGCGCGCCGGCCGGGGGGAGCCGCGTGGAGCGCCGAGATCTCGCGCGCGCCGCGCTGCGGAGGCTAGCCTCACGCCTCACCAGGGACCGCGTGACACACTAGGGGCGTGATTCTGCCCTGCTTCGATCCCGCCACGTGGGGCCCCTCGCTCGACGCCGCCGTCCATGCGGTCTCGCGAGGAGAGGTCGTGGTGCTGCCCACCGACACCGTCTACGGCGTGGGGGCTGATGCCTTCCAACCGGAGGCCGTCGCGCGAGTACTCGCTGCGAAGGGGCGAGGACGGCAGATGCCCCCGCCCGTGCTGATCCCGTCCCTCGCGACTGTTGATGGCCTCGCCATGGACGTGCCGGCTGCGGCACGTGCGCTCATGGAGGCCTTCTGGCCGGGGCCGCTCACAGTCATCGTGCAGGCACAACCGAGCCTGGCGTGGGACCTGGGTGAGACCCACGGCACCGTCGCGCTGAGGGTGCCGGATCACGGCGCTGCTCTCGCGCTGTTGGCGCGCACCGGCCCGCTCGCGGTCACGAGCGCGAACAAGACGGGCCAGCCGGCCGCCACCACGGCCGAGAACGCGCGCGATCAGCTCGCCAGCGCGGTGACCGTGTACCTGGACGCCGGCGACAGCCCGCTGGGCCTTGCCTCCACCATCGTCGATGCCACAGGCGCGCTGTTGCGTGTGGTGCGCGACGGCGGAGTGACTCGTGAGCAGCTCGCGCGCGTCGTGGGTTCCGACGCGTTCGAGCCGGAGGCAGACGCGTAAGTGAAGGTCTACCTGATCCTGCTGGTGGTCTCGGCGCTCGTGACCTATGTGGCCACGCCCGCGATGCGGCACCTCGCGATTCGACTCGGCGCCGTCACGGCTGTGCGCTCGCGCGACGTGCACGTGGTGCCGACGGCCAGGCTGGGCGGGGTGGCGATCTTCCTCGGCCTCGCGGCAGGCCTTGTGGTCGCGTCCACTGTGCCGTTCCTGTCGCGAGTGTTCGAGGTGTCAAACGGGGCGTGGGCGGTGGTGGGGGCCGCTGCGCTGCTGTGCGCGGTGGGAGTCGCCGACGACGTGTGGGATCTGGACTGGATGGCAAAGCTCGCCGGCCAGATTCTCGCCGCGCTACTGATGGCCTGGGGCGGCATCCAGTTGGTGGCGCTGCCCATCTTTGGCCGCACCATCGGCGACTCGTACCTGTCTCTCATCGCCACGGTGATCGTGGTGGTGGTCGCCATCAACGCCGTGAACTTTGTGGATGGCCTCGACGGCCTGGCGGCAGGCGTCGTGGCGATCGGCGGCATGGCCTTCATGGTCTATTCGTACGTGCTGGCACGGGGGGCCTCGCCGGGTGACTACTCATCGCTGGCCACCGTCATCGTGGCGGTGCTGGTGGGGGCGTGCCTTGGATTCCTGCCGCACAATGTCCATCCGGCACGCATCTTCATGGGCGACTCCGGCTCGATGGTGCTGGGTCTGACCTTTGCCGCCGCCGCTATCACCGTCACGGGCCAGGTTGACCCTGCGGTGATTGGCCAGCGCGAGCAGATCCCTGCGTTCGTGCCGATCATCCTGCCGCTTGCAGTGGTGTTCATCCCCTTGCTGGATATGGCGCTCGCGTTTGTCCGACGCCTGGGCAAGGGCAAGTCGCCTTTCTCGCCTGACGCCCATCATCTGCATCACAAGCTGCTTCGCTTTGGTCACTCACACAGGTGGGCAGTGGCGGTGCTGTGGATGTGGACGTTCGTCTTGTCGTCGGCCGCTGTATCGCTCGTGTTCTTCCGCACCCGCTGGGTCGCCTTGGGGCTCTCTGTCGCCGTGGTGCTGGGCGTCACGCTGACGATGTCCCCCAAGTTCAGGCACCTGCTTGCACGAGCGTGGCGCTGGCTTGGCTCGCTCGCTATCCCGCTCCAGTCGATTGGCAGGGTAGGCGATGGCTCACGGCCGCAGGCGGGCGACTCCCACACGACCCCTATCCAGGAGGAGACGACCCATGACGCATCGTGACGAGGAGGGCGCCGCGTATCGGTGGGCGCTCTTCGCGACCTTGACGGTCATGGGCGTCGTGGTGGTCCTCGGAGGACTTGCCGGCTTCGCCATCAGGGGAGTGCCGGGACTATGGGCGGCGATCGCTGCCGTCGGTGTCGCGGCGGTGTCGGGCCTCACCACACCGGCGGCCATGATGCTCGGGTACAAGAAAGATCCGCACATTTTTGCCTCCTATGTGGGCGCTTCATGGCTTGCCAAGATGGTGGTGATTGTTGTAGGACTTCTGGCCCTGGCGCAGCTGAATTCGCTTGATAGGGGGACCTTTGGCATCATTGCCCTCGTTGCCGTGGGTGCAACGTTGGTCGTAGACCTACTTGCAGTGCGGCGAGCGCGAATTTCGTACACCGGATCCGGTGCTGACGGCAGCCAGTCATAGGTTAGGCTTGCCACCAGTTCCACACAGACACGGGCGCCGAGTGTGCATCGCGCCCCGCCGCCATTCCTGGGAGAGATGCGAGTGCTGAACCTGGCTGCCACGCTGATGACGGCTGTGTCGAGCGACTCCGAGGGCGCGTCAAAGAACTTCTTCGAGTGGCTTTTCTCGTCGAACGGCTTTCACGCCCCCTCGATCGCTGACCTGAACCCCGAGCCCCTGCTGTTCGGCGGGACCATCTTCGAGTTCAACCGCATCACGTTTGTGCGTGTGGTGGCCGCAGTGGTCCTGATCGCGATCTTTGTGATCGCGGCGCGCAACGCAAAGGTGGTGCCCGGCCGCGGCCAGGCGGTCATCGAGTTCATCCTCGACTTTGTGCGCGTCCAGATCGTCGAGCAGATCATGGGCGAGGAGCGAGGCAAGAAGTACCTCGCGTTCCTCACGACCCTGTTTGTCACCATCGTGTTCTTCAACATCACGGGCGTGGTGCCGTTCCTCAACATCGCAGGTACGTCGCTGATCGGCTTGCCGATCATCATGGCGCTGTGGGTGTACGTCATGTACCTCACGGAGGGCGTGCGCAAGCATGGCCTGGGCGGGTTCCTCAAGGGCAACCTGTTCCCCCCGGGAGTGCCGAAGCCCATCTACATCCTGCTGACGCCCATCGAGTTCCTGCAGGTCTTCATCCTGCGCCCCGCGACGCTTGCGTTGCGACTCGCGGCGAACATGATCGCGGGCCACATGCTGCTGGTGCTGTGCTTCGCAGCCACGCAGTACTTCTTCTTTGAGGCCTCTCTGGCCCTGAAGAGCGTGGGAGTCCTCTCCATCACGGCGGGCTTTGCGTTTACCCTGTTCGAAATCTTTGTGGCGCTGCTTCAGGCGTACGTCTTCACCATCCTCTCGACCGTCTACATCAACCTGTCGCTCGAGGACGAGCACTAAACACACGTTGCGGGTCCCCCGCACAACACGGAAGGAAACACTGTGGACACCACCACCCTCGCCGAGCTCACGGGCAACATCTCCACCCTCGGCTACGGCCTTGCGGCGATTGGCCCCGGTATTGGCCTTGGCATCCTGATCGGTAAGACCATCGAGGGCATGGCTCGCCAGCCAGAGGCCGCCGGCATGCTGCGCGCCACGATGTTCCTGGGTGTCGCCTTCGTTGAGGTGCTCGCGCTCCTCGGCCTGGTGACGGGCTTCATCTTCCAGTAATGGGTGCCTTCATCGCCGCAGAGGCGGGTCACGGAGAGGGTGAGTCCACCTTCAACCCGATCTTGCCCACGAACTACGACCTGCTCTGGTCGTTCCTGCTCTTCCTGGTCATCGTCGTGGTCTTCATGTACTACGCGCTGCCCAAGATCCAGAAGGTGCTGGACGAGCGCGCAGAGCTGATCCAGGGCGGCATCACCAAGGCGGAGCAGGCGCAGGCCGAGGCCGCGGCAGCTCTCGACGAGTACACGGCCCAGCTCCGTGAGGCTCGCGCCGAGGCCGCAAAGATTCGCGAGGACGCGCGCCACGAGGCCGCACAGATCGTGGCCGATGGCCGCGAGAAGGCGGTTCGCGACGCGGAGCGCATCGCGGAGGCATCCTCCAAGACGATCGACGCCGAGCGCCAGCAGGCAGTGGTGTCGCTTCGCGCGGAGATTGGTTCGCTCGCGACCGAGTTGGCGTCCAAGATCGTGGGCGAGTCGCTCGCCGACGACGCTCGCCAGCAGCGCCTCATCGACACCTTCCTCGACGACCTTGAGTCCGAGACGAAGGCGAAGGGTTAACGCATGAAGGGCACCAGCCAGACCGCACACGACACCGTGTTGCGCACGTTCGACCCCGTGGCCACGGCCGCGGGCAAGGACGGCGTCGCGATCGCTCGTGAGCTGTTCGCCGTGGTCGACACGCTCGACGGTTCGGGCTCGCTTCGCCGCGCCCTGACCGATCCCGCGCGCGATGCCGACGACAAGGCGGCCCTGGTGGCGTCCCTCTTCGGCTCGTTCGACCAGCGCGTCGTGGACGTGGTGGCCGACTTCGCGCGATCCAGGTGGTCGAGCGAGGCGGACCTCGCCACGTCCATCGAGGACGCCGGCGACGTGGCGCTCCTCGCGGCAGCCGAGAAGGCCAAGACCCTGCAGACGGTCGAGGAGGAGCTGTTCCGCGTTGAGCGCGAGCTTGTCGCCTCCCGCGACCTGCTGACGGCTCTCGGTGACCGCTCGGCCCCCGCGTCGGCCCGTACCGGCGTGCTGTCCGATGTGCTGAAGGGCAAGGTCGACGAGGTCACCTACGCGCTCCTCGAGCGCAAGGTGGCCGCGCCGCGTGGTGCACGACTGCTGACCCTCGTGCGGGGCCTGGTGCAGACCGCCGCGGAGCGACGCGAGCGCCTGGTGGCGCGCGTGACCGCCGCAGTGGAGCTCACCGCCAAGCAGCGCACGCGCCTTACCGCGATCCTTGCCGAGGCCTACGGGCGCGACGTCCAGCTCAATGTGGCCGTCGACCCCGAGGTGCTCGGCGGCATCAAAGTCCAGGTTGGTTCCGAGGTGGTGGACGGCACTGTCGTCAATCGCCTGGCCGACGCCCGACGGAGACTTGTCGGCTAGCGCCGACCACAAGACCCCCGCTCCACCCCAGCGGATTCGACAGGAGAGACATAGATGGCCGAGTTGACGATCAGCCCCGAGGAGATCAGGGCCGCGCTCGACGCTCACGTGAAGTCGTACGAGCCCAAGGGCACCGACACCGAAGAGGTCGGTACCGTCACGCTCGCGGCTGATGGCATCGCGCAGGTCGAGGGCCTGCCCGGCGTCATG
>QKAX01000050.1 GCA_003246255.1 Demequina lutea | reverse complement strand
GCCAGGGTTTCGGTACACTGGTGAGCCGCGCCTCACGGCGCACGCCGCCTTAGCTCAGTCGGCAGAGCGATTCACTCGTAATGAATAGGTCAAGGGTTCGATTCCCTTAGGCGGCTCCAACGGGAAGGCCCCGGTCCAAGCGGACCGGGGCCTTCTGCGTTCGCTGGTGCGGCTAGGTCAGCTGCATCGTGGTGACGCACGTGGCGTCCTCGACTGACCGGGTGCTGAGCTCGGCGGTGGCCGAGCGGCCGTCGGCCTCGACGCTCACGGTCACGTCAAGGTCGCGCGGCAGCCACAGCCCCACGAACCCATTGTCGAACGCGACGCGATCCTCGTCGAGGATCACCTTGCCGGTGGCCACATCGGTCACCGTGACGTGGACCGTCTGCCCGCCCATCTCGCCCTTGCAGGTGGTGAGTGAGTGGTAGTAGCAGTCGTGGGTGTCGTTCACGTAGGGCGCGATGGAGACATAGAACGCATCCTCTGGCATGGGGAGCGAGACCTCGGTGCCATCGGCGTCGCTCAGCAGCAGCTGGTCGGGACGGATCGATGCCATGAGGTCGGCGTCCCGCTCGGCAAGCGGCACGGCGTCGAGCGCGTCGATCACGCCGCGCGCGTCCAGCCCCGCGAGGTCGTGTGAGGTGAGCAGCGCGTCGGCCGCGATGGTGGGCGCGTCGATCGCCGGTGCCGTGTCGGCGGAGGTGGTGCCGGCGGTGCAGCCGGCGAGGGCGAGGGCGGCCGCGGCGAGGGCGGCCAGGCCTGCGCGGGCGCGCAGGGAGAAGTGGGCAATCATGTCATTCCTTGCTAGTCGTGTGAGGTGCCGCCCGAGGCGGCGGTGGCAGAGCGTCCGCGCCGAGCGCGGCGGGCCCTACCTCACGTGCGACTGATGCAGAGGGAGACGAGCGACGGGGCCGCGGGGGCGACGACGCGGGGAAGGGGGGCATCGGCGCGCGTCACTGGCACGCGCGACACGGGGGCGACGCGCGCGGGGGGCGCGAGGCTGAGCAACACCGCGACCACGATCGCGAGCACGCAGGCCACCACCGCGGAGCCGTCGTTGGTGCCGCAGCTCACGCACGTGGGCGCGAGCGTGGGGGCATCGGCGACCATCGCGTGCGGCGCCGAGGCCTCGTGGCTGGCTCCGTGCATCGCGGCTGACTCTGCGTGCAGATGGGACGCGACGGCGCTCCACGCTGCCAGCACCAGCAGCAGCGCCGCGAGCACGGCAAAGCCGGTGCGGAGGCGCTGCGCGCGGGCCGACGTGGTGGTCATGGCCGTCATGGTAACCCCGCCTCGCTGGCGATCCGTGGGCTCAGCGTCCCGACGGCGCGAGGCTCGCCGGGTCGAGATCCACGGCGCGCAGCAGCTGCGCATTCGCGGCCACCACGATGGTCGACAGGCTCATCGCCACGGCCGCGATAGCGGGCGGCATGGCGAGCCCTGCCCACGCGAACGCTCCCGCGGCTACGGGGATGGCGATCACGTTGTACGCGGTGGCCCACACGATTCTGGATCATCTTGCGGTACGTCGCACGTGACAGCGCGATCGCGGCGAGCACGCCGCGCGGGTCCGAGCGCGCGAGCACCACGCCCGCTGCCTCCATGGCCACATCCGTGCCAGCGCCGATCGCGATGCCCACGTCGGCGCGTGCCAGCGCGGGGGCGTCGTTCACGCCATCGCCCACCATGGCCACGCGTCGGCCCTTTCGCTGCAGATCGGCCACGGCAGAGTCCTTGTCCTCCGGGAGCACCTCAGCGAAGACGTCGTCGATGCCCAGCTGGCCGCCCACCGCGTCGGCGACCGACTGTGCATCGCCGGTGATGAGGGCCACGCGCTTTCCCGCGGCATGCAGTGCTTCGATCGCAGCGCGCGACTCCTCGCGTACCGGGTCAGCGGTGGTGAAAGCACCCACGACGTCGCCGTCCACGACGATGTGAAGCACCGCGCCGCCCTTGTCGCGCCATGCCTTTGCTGCCTCGACGAGCGTGGCGGGGGCAGTGAGGCCGCGCGCCTCGAGCAGCGCGGGTCCGCCCACGGCCACCTCGCGTCCGTCCACCGTGGCCCGCACGCCACGGCCGGCGCTCAACTCGCGGTCTCGCGCGCCGGGCACGTCGAGGCCGCGCTCCCTGGCCTCCTCCACGACAGCCCGGCCGATGGGGTGCTCCGAGTCCGCCTCCGCGGCCGCGGCGAGAGCCCACACGGCGTCGGCGTCCTGGCCGTCCGCCACTGCAACGTCAGTGACCTGGTGCGAGCCGACCGTGAGGGTGCCGGTCTTGTCGAACAGCACGGTGTCCACTGAGCGCATCGCCTCGAGAGTTGCGGTGTCCTTGACGAGCAGTCCCTGAGCGGCGCTCGACGAGGTCGCAATCGCGATCACGAGCGGGATCGCCAGGCCCAGGGCGTGGGGGCACGCGATGACCAGCACGGAGACGGCCGCGGTGAGGCCGCCGCCCACGTCTCCGGTCAGCGCGTGCGCCACGAACGTGATGGCTGCGGCGGCCAGCGCGATCCAGAACAGCCACGCGGCCGCCCTGTCCGCAAGGCGACGCGTGCCCGAGTGGCTGTTCTGCGCATCGGCCACCATGCGCTGGATGCCCGCGAGAGCCGTGTCGTCGCCCGTGGCGCTCACCTCGACGCGCAGCGAGCCGTTGGTGGCGATGGTGCCCGCCGTGACCTTGTCTCCCTCGCCGCGCGACACGGCCGTGGACTCCCCGGTGATCATTGACTCGTCGAGCTCGGCCTCGCCGCTCGTGATCGTGCCGTCGGCGGGGACCCGGCCGCCGGGGCGGATGAGGACGATGTCGCCCACCGCGAGATCGGACAGCGACACCTTCTCCGTCTGGTCGCCGTGGGTGACGCGCTCGGCCTCCGAGGGCAGCAGCTCGGCGAGCGCCGCGAGCGCGCCCTGCGCCTGACCCACCGCCTTCATCTCTTGCCAGTGGCCCAGCAGCATCACCACGATGAGGGCGGCGAGCTCCCACCAGAAGTCGAGATCGCCCACGCCAAAGGTGGACGCGAGCGAGGCGCCAAAGGCCACGGTGATGGCCAGCGAGATGAGCGTCATCATGCCCGGGCTTCGCGCCGTGATCTCGTCGCGCCAGGCCATCGACAGGAACGGCCAGCCGCCCCACACAAAGATCGCGGTGCCCAGCAGCGGCGGAATGAGCGCGGTGCCGGGGAGGTTGTAGCCGAGCCAGCCCTCTACCATGCCGCTCGTGGCGATCACCGGGACGGCGAGGATCAGGTTGCGCCAGAACAGGCGCTTGAACATGGTGGCGTGACCCGAGTGGTCGGTGCCGTGGTGCTGGTGGCCGTGCGTCGAGTGCCCCTCGCCGTGCGTCGAGTGCCCCTCGTGCCCGGTCGCTGCCTCGTGGCCGGCGTGTTCTGTGTGCTGCATGGCCGTGCCTCCTCCCTTGCGTCAACGAGGCACGACGCTAAACCTTCCCGTGGGCGGGAAGGTCAAGCCCCCTCGCCCGATGCGGCTGAGGGCGTGGCCACGTCCCTGCGGTAGAGCTGGCGAGACTCCCCCGAGGGATCCCACGTGAGCGACTCGGTCACCGGGGTAAAGCCTGCGCGCTGGAAGGCTCCCCGAGCGCGATGGCTCGATTCGGGCACCCACACCGAGACGCTGTCAAAGCCGTGGAGCGCCGCGTGGTCCTGCATCGTGGTCATCAGCCGCTGGCCCGCGATGGAGCCCCTGACGCTCTCGTCCAGCAGCAACACATCCACGAGAATTCCGCGACCTGCGCGCCGCGCGGCCACGACCCCCAGCGTGCCGGAGCCATCGGCTGATCGCGCGATGTAGGCGCACCCCACGCGTGCATCGGCTGCGGCCTCCACGAGGCCTGCCCACCGCAACCGCTCGGCCGCCAGGTCGCGCTCGGCCGCGCGATCACCAGCGAAGTGCACGCGTCCAATGAACGCGAGCACCTCGTCGATGTCGTCGCGCGTGACCGCGCTCATGAGCATGGGACGTGCTCCTTCGGGTGGGGCCCGATGCCCGGGCTATCTGCTGAGCATCCCACGGAGTGAGGCGTCGGCGCGAGTGCCTACACGGCCACGGCATCGGGCTCGTTGCGCGGCACCGACACGGGCCGGGTGGCGAACCGCCTGCTCGCCACCGCCACACACGCCACCGCGACGGCGGCGATGAGGAACGCCCACCGCAGGCCGATCGCCCCCGACAGCAGCCCGGGCACCACGGCGCCCACGAGCGCTCCCGCGTAGTTGAAGATGTTGACGCGTGCCACGATCTCGTCGCCGCGCCGTGGGTCCAGGTCGCCCGCGGCAGAGAACGCGAGAGGGGCAAGGGCGCCCACTCCGGCGCCGGCGAGCGCGAAGCCTGCCATGGCCCCGGCGGGAGCCGGCAGGAGCGCGACCGTGGCCGCTCCGGCCGCCGCCACCACGGCCGTGACGAGCGCGAGGCGTGCGCGGCCCCACCGGCGCACCAGGGCGTCGGCCACAAGTCTGGCGGCGAGCATGAAGCCCGAGTACAGCGCGTAGCCGAGCGGCGCGACGGCGTCGCTCGCGCCCAGGTTGTCGCCCAGGTAGACGCTCGACCAGGTGGACACGGTGGAGTCGAGGGTGAAGGCGGCGAGAATCACGAGGCCGAATACCCAGATGCCGGCGCGCGGCAGCGGGGGGCGTGCGGCGCCGTGCGAATCGGCGTCGCGCTCGCGGGAGCCGTCGAACGCGCCGATGCCATACACGGCCGTGGCGATCGCCAGCGCGCTGGCAAGCCCGAGCGCGAGCGCCACGCCTAGCGACGTCAGCGCGCCGCCGGACATCGCGAGCGCCGCGACGATCGTGGCGGCGGTCCATGCGGCGTAGAACGAGCCCATGATGGCGGTGCCAGCCCTGCGCTGCAGGATCACCGCCTGCATCGCCTGCGACGCGTCCACGGTGCCGAGTGCGAGGCCGTACAGCGCGAACGCGACCCACGCGACAGGCAGAGGCAGCGGGAACGCGACGGAGACGAGCGCGACGGCCTCCAGCGCGAGCGCGCCCACGAGCGCCGCGCGCGAGCCCCACCGGATCGCGATCAGGTCGGCGAGCCACGAGCCGGCCGCCGCCATGAGCACCACCGTGAGCGTGATCAGCGAGACGGTGTCGTCGTCGATCTCGTAGCGCGCCTTGAAGTGCGGCAGGGACGTGACGATGGCCGCGTAGCCAAGGCCCTGCGCGGCGTAGGCGGCGGTGACGGCAATGCGTGAGGAGCTTCCCGACCTCGTTGTCGGGCGGGCTGCCGTCACGCGATCACCCCGTGGCGCCTGGCGACGATGCCGAACGCCTCGTGCGCGACCTCCAGGGTGCGCGCGATGTCGGCCTCGGTGAGCGCCGCGTTGATGAAGTGGTTGTGGTGACTCGTCACCCAGATGCCTCTCTGCACCATCTCCGCGACCCACTCCTGGTGCATCAGCAGCGAGTCGTCGTCGGCGAGGCGCAAGTAGAACAGCGCCGGCTCGCCCGAGGCGACTATGGTGAGCCCGTTGTCGGCCGCCGCGGCGGTGAGGCCCTCCATGACGGCCAGGCCGCGCTCGCGGAACAGTGCCGGGGCGTCGATCTCCTTGAGGCGGTTGATGGTGGCGATGGACGCCGCGAAGGGCACCGCGCTCATCCAGTACGAGCCCGTGTACGTGAGCGAGGCCACTGACTCCTTGAACTCGTCCTTGCCGCACAGGGCGGAGAGGTTGTAGCCGTTGCCGATCGCCTTGCAGAAGCAGATGAGATCCGCCTCGAAGCCATAGTGGTGATCCGATCCGGCGAGGTCGAGGCGCCACCCGGCGCGCACGTCGTCCACAATCAGCACCACGCCGTAGCGGTCGCACAGCGCGCGCACGCCCTGCCAGTAGCCCTCGGCTGGCAGCTCGTTGTCGATGAAGTTGCCGTGCATGTACGGCGTGGAGATGAACGCGGCGATCTGGCCATCGTGGGCCGCGAACATCGCCTCCAGCGCGGCGAGGTCGTTCCACGGCACGTAGAGGTTGTTTGCCACGTCCTCCTCCAGTACGCCGGGGTAGTCGAGCTTCTGGGTCCACGGCGCGACCCCGTGATAGAAGCCCTTCACGAACACGATCTTCTTGCGGCGCGTGTGCGCGCGGGCAGTCATGATCGCGAGTGTGGTGGTGTCGCCGCCGTTCTTGGCAAAGAAGGCCCAGTCGGCGCTCGCGACGGTGTCCACGAGCAGCTCGGCCAGGTCGATCATGACGGTGGACGGCAGGGTCGCGACGTCCTCGAGCCTCGCCTGGGCCGCCGCGGCGGCGTCGACGACGGGGTCGCCGTAGCCCAGCACGTTGGGGCCGTAGCCGCACATGTAGTCGATGTACTCGTTGTCGTCGAGGTCCCAGAAGCGGGTGCCCTGCGCGCGCGACGAGAAGCGGGGGAACGCGCCGTTGGGGATGAAGCAACCCTCGGAGGGGCCGAGGTGGCCGGGGATGCCGGCAGGGATCACCTGGGCGGCCCGCGTGAACGCGTCGAAGGACTTGGTGTAGGTGTACGGCGTGGTGAGGGGGGTGGCGGTCATGGTCATTCTCCGAGGTAGTGGCCAACGCGGTCGAGGATGCGGCTGACGTTGTCGAGCATGGGGATGTATCCGCGCATGCCGAGCGTGCCGTCGCAGATGGAGCTGAGCGCGCTCGCGCGGCCAGAGAGGACGTCGCCCGCAACCGTGAGATCGGCGAATCTCAGCGCGGCCCTGGCGGGGCCGGTGGCAGCGGTTCCGGCGAACGTCAGCACGTGGCCCGATGCGGCGAGACGCAGGTCGATCTGATCGCCCACTTCGAGCGCGATCTGGCCGTCCGGGATGAGCGCGGCAGAGAACATTCCCTGGCGGTCCTGATTTGCCACCTGCGCGATCGCGGCGGCGGCGACGTGCAGCGTGAGGATCGTGGAGGTGTCGCGGAACTCGGGGTCAACGAGGTCGTCGCCGGCGGGTTGCAGGTAGCGGCCCAGCACGTCGGCCAGGGGCGCGAACACCTTGGTGAGAAAGCCAAGCCCTCCCGGCCCCGCCAGCGGAATCGGTTGTGCCTTGCCTGCCACCATGCGGTTGAAGTGCTCGGGCGACGTGAAGGCGAGCGTCACGCGTCGGCCGGTCGCGGCGTCGGCGGGGGAGACGCCGTCGCGCGAGAACAGATACGTGCCCGGCTCGACGCCGGGCACCCGCACCGTGACCGAGGTGGGGCGCTTGACCCCCGAGAGCAGCGCCGATGCCTCGGGCACCAGCGTCACGAGGCTGGGCAGGGCGCCCAGCACGGCATAGAGGTTGATGTGGGCCAGGACCCGTTGATCCAAATCGGTGAGCATCATGACTCCTTGAGCGGGGTGGTGAGGCGCGCGAGCGCCTGGGCGTGGAAGGCGGCGGTGGCGCGTGCGGCGTCGGTGTCGTGGTCGGCGAGCCAGGCGATCGTGAGGCCGTCGAGCGCGCCCACGAGCAGGCGTGCCGCCTGCCGCAGCGGCACCGTCCAGGCGCGGCCCGATGCCGAGGCGGCCCTGGCGAGCAGAAACTCCGGCGTGCCGTACGTGACGGAGTAGCGGTCGCGGCCCACGCGATCGTCGAGGTCCTGGCGGGTGCCGTGCAGCACGAGCTCGAGGAACGCGAGCTCCGAGTACGGGTCCGCGACCAGGTGATCGACAAAGCCGTTGATGCCAGCCTCGATCATGGCGGCGAGCGCCGCGGGGTCGCCGTGGGCGGTGACGGCGTCCTGTGGTCCCTCGAGCGCGGCCTGTGCGGCGATGCGGTCCATGTCGGTGACGCGCTCGATCACGGCGCCAAGGAGCGCGTCCTGCGACGTGAAGGCGTAGTGAAACGCTCCGAGGGGCATGCCAGCCTCGGCGACCACCGCGCGCACCGAGGCCTTGCCCACGCCGTTGCGTTTCACTACGGTGAGGGCCGCGTCGATGAGGCGTTCGCGTCGTTCGCCGATCTCCATGCGCGTCATGAGGTGCCCCACTTGGTGGCTCGCGCCGCGACGGCCAGGCTCACGCGGGTGGGGACCACGCGGTTCGCGTGGGCCGTCAGCGCGCGCCCTGCGCCGACGATGGTGGTGGGGCCGCCTTGTGGCCGGTCGATCGCGCGCAGTGCGGCGTCGATGACGGTCTCGGGAGTGTCGCTGGCGCCCACCTTGAAGCGATCGTCGCCAGCGACGTCAAAGAACTCCGTCTCGGTGGGTCCAGGACAGAGGGCGAGCACCCGCATGCCACTGCCGCGCGTCTCGACCCATAGCGCCTCGGTGAGGCTCTTCACGTACGCCTTGGAGGCGGCGTACGTGGCCACACCGGGCAACGGCTGGAACGCCGCGTTGGAGGCGACGTTGACAAGCAACCCGTGACCGCTCGCGATTAACGTGGGCAGGAACTCGCGCGTGAGCGCGGTCAGGGCGACCACGTTGAGCAGCAGCTCGTCGCGCAGCCGCGCAGGGTCCTCTGCCGCAAAGGGGCCGGCCGTGCCGAAGCCGGCATTGTTGATGAGCCCGTCCGGCACAAAGCCGCGAGCGTCGAGCGCGGAGCTCAACCGCTGCGGGGCGTCGGGCTGGGTGAGATCGAGCGGCACGGCGCAGGCGAGCACGCCGTGCGTGCCCACGAGCTCGTCGGCGAGGGCCTCGAGCCGGTCGGCCCGCCGCGCCACGAGTGCGACGTGGGCGCCGCGTGCGGCGAAGGCCCGCGCGAACGCGGCACCCAGGCCGGCGGAGGCGCCGGTGATGACGACGTGGGACGCGGGGTGGGGCACTGCTGACTCCTCGGCTCAAAGTTGGACGAGCGTCCAACTGAGGCGATGGTGCCGCGTGCGGGGGAAGGCGCGCAAGGGTCGCGCGCGAGAATTCACCGGCGCGAAACATGCGCAGCTCTAGCGCGCTGCGATCAACTCCGGCACCGCAGGATCGTGGGCGGCCAGGACGGTGAGACCCGGCAGGCGGTCAGTGAGGCGCACCATGGCCGCCGTGGTGGCAAGCTGTGTGGCGCGTGCCCCCGTGTCTGGCACGATGCCGCGTGCCATGAGCGAAGGGTCATACGTCGCGTCGCCCACGAGCAGCAGGGGGGCGCCCTCGCCGCGCACCAGCAGGCTCATCGACCCGGTCGAGTGCCCCGGCGTGGGGAGCAGCGTGAGGAGGCCGTCGCCAAAGACGTCGTGCGCTCCGTGGAAGTCGGCGAGGGCGGGGTCGTCCGTGCGGTCGAAGTCCACTGGCCGCCAGTTCACGCCGTCGCGGGGGACATGGCGCGACAGCACGCCGTGCAGCTCTGGAGTCTTCTCGTCGAGCAGCGCGAGCTCCGCGCTACTCACGAGCACGGGGGTGTCGCCCAGCCGCGTCACGCCGCCCGCATGATCCTGGTGGAGGTGCGAGATCGCAGCGAAGGCGAGCGACTCGAGCGGGTGGCCAAGCGCGGCGAGCTGGGCCCCCAGGTCGTCCGCCGGGCCGACGTCCACCGACACCTGGCGCCGATAGATCCAGCCGAGCGCGCCGCCGGGGTAGTAGCCGGCGTCGGTCACCGACGCGATGTCCTGGCCGGTGTCGAACAGCACGGTACCGGAGGGATGCGCGACCACGAACGACCAGATGGGCAACGGGCGCGACCAGGTGCGCGAGGTGAGCGTCCACCACAGCATCGGGGTGCCAGTGCCTGCGATGTTCTTGGGACGGATGCGCACGCGACCGGTGGAGACGGCGGCGACTGGAACGGGGGGCGGCGTCATGGGCCTACCCTGCCGCACCTCAGTCCCGTGGGGAAGAGGCCTCTGCCTGCGCCAACGCCTCCGCGAGCTCGTCTCTGCCCTGAATCCCCAGCTTGCGGAAGACCTTTCCCAGGTGGTTGTCCACTGTGCGCACGGATACCCCTAGCCGCGTCGCGATCTCGCGGCTGCGCACGCGCGCCGCCGCAAGGCTTGCGATCTCTCGCTCGCGCGCCGTCAGGGCCTCCTCCTCCGCGCCGAGCGGCCAGCTCGACGTCTGGGCGAATGATTGTGCGGCTCGCGAGCGTGCGCGCAGCCTGCGGGCGTCGTGGGGCATGCGCTGGTCCTCGAACCGTCCTGCCGCGAGCTCTAGCGCGTGCAGTCCGCGCCCTGCGAGGCCCGCCTCCGACAGCGCCTCCGCCGCCTCAACGAGTGCGTCGAGGTCCCCGCTGTGAAACGCCTCGATGCGCCTGCACAAGAGGGCGGCGAGCGGGGATTGGTCCGCAAGGTCGAGAACCGGCTGCGCGTGGCGCTCGCTGGGCGCGATCATCCAGGCCTCGTCGCCGGCAAAGACCGCCAGGTGCCGATGGGACTCGTTCGCCGCCCGCGCAGCAGCAGCCTGCAGCGCCCTGACGGCCTCGGCCGAGTCGCGCGCCCTGAGCCGCTGCTCGGCTCGAATGCGCGCCGCGTGGAGCGCCACCTTGACGTCACCCTCGGCGCCATCGGGCAACTGGGCCTGGGCGCGGGCCGCTGCGTGCGCATGACCTCGCCGCGCTGCGACGGCGCCGTACAGCGCAAGCGCCGAGGGCCGCAGGCCGGTGAAGTCGCGCCACGCGAGGTGGGCCACGGCGCGGCGGCCAAATACCTCGGCGGCGTCGTATCGTCCGGCGTGGAGTGCGAGCTCGGCCGACGCGAACTCCCACAGGCCCACTGCGCTGTCTCCCGCCTCGAGGGCGGCGCGGCGGCGCTCGGCCGCGTGCGCCTCGGCCTGCTCCACGTGCCCGTCGAAGCACTCCGCCAGGAACTCCGAGAGGGCAAGAAGCTCCTCCGCGTGCCGAGCAGGACGCTCCGCGACCGCGAGCGCCGCGCGCCCGCCTGCGACCATGTCGCGCGCGGCTGCCGGCGGGCCATCCAGCGATGCCACCATCGACTGAATCAGCGCCATGCTGACGCGCAGATCCGCACCCGCCTCGGCCGTGAGCCCCTCCGGCGAGGTGCCGGCCACGCCGGCCATGAGGCGCCACTTCACCAACTCGCCCTCGATCACCGCGCGGTGGGCGGGGTCGCTGACATCGTCCAGGTGGGCCTCGACCGCTGTCACGGCCGCCGCGGGGTCCCCGCGTCGCACGGCGTGCAGGAGGCCAAGTTCGCGCGCGCGGTCAAAGGCGTTCGCTGAGTCGCTGGGCACGAGGGACTCCAGGAGATCGGCGGCCTCGTCGAGTCGCTCCACGGCCGAGAGGATCGACGCCCGCAGCACCTCCGCTGTGGGCGAGGTCGCATCGGCTGTCGCGTCCAGCACGGCGAGTGCGGCGAGGGTCTCGCCCCTTGCGTGCAGCGTGCGGGCCGCCTCCACGCCCCTCTCCGTCTCGATGGTGCGCCCGCCCTTGGCGCACAACACGGCCGCCTCGGGGGTGGGCCCTAGTGCGGCCTCGATGCTGGCCGCCGCCTCGCAGGCGCGCGCTGTCGCGATGTCGGCCGTGAGGCTCGCGAGAGCTGCGTCGGCAAGCGGCGGCGAGGCGATGCGCGTGCCAGCCCGCGCTTCCACGAGTCCGCGCTGCCGCAGGCGCGTCAGGGTGGCGTCGTCGATCGCGGCTGTCGGCAGCTCGCCGGCCACGGCGAGGCGCTCCATCGCGGCCAACTCCGTGGGGTCCAGGAGCGGCGCGAGGGCGGCCCACTCGGCCCGCGCGCGTGCGGTGGCCACGCGATCCGCCAGGTCCAGGCCCTCGGCGGTGGCGGCCTGGACGAGCTCGGCGACAGTGCGTGGGTGGCCCTCTGCGCGCGCGATGAGCGCGGCCGCGGCGGGCACGCTCGGCTCGTAGCCCAGCAGGCTTGCGGCCATGTCCACCACCGCGTCGGCGTCCAACGGGTCCAGGGCGACGGCCGTCCACCGCTGCGCCGCGAGGCCGTCGCGCAGGCTGCGGGGGAGGTCGTCCACAGTGGACGTCGAGGCGAGTACCGCGACGCCCTCGCGGCTCAGGTGGTCGAGCAGCACGCGCGACGCGGGGTCGAGCGCGTCGAGATCGTCGACGATGACGCGGCTGCCTGTCGCCGCAAGCTCGCGCGGCACGCGCGCGTAGATCTCGAGCGGCGGCACCGCCGCGAGGCCCTGGCGCGCGAGAAGGCCGGCAAACGGGGCGAGGGGCACGCCTGACTCGCCGTCGGTGCCGGCGATGCACAGCGCGGGCACTCGCGCGTCGTCGAGCCGTTGCGCCACGGCGTCAAGGAGCGCCGTGCGACCGAGCCCGCTCGCGCCCACGGCCATGACTGAGCGTCCGGCGTCGAGCTCGGCGAGGATGCGTTCGACTGTGGCGTGGCGGCCGACGAGGGGCATGTGTGCCGAGCCTTTCGACGGGGAGCGTGGGGACGTGCTGCGAGCGTAGTGCCGGCGACCGCAGAAGTGCCTGCGATCGCCGGCACGTGACTAGACGGTGGCCTTGGTGGCCACTGTGTACGTCATCGACACGGTGTCGTTCGACGTGTCAATCAGGTGCGTGATGACGACGCTGTACGTGTCGTTCTCGTAGAGCCACGACTTGAACTCGCCCATGTCGCTGACCGAGGTCTCGGTCCAGCCCTCGGCCTGAAGCGTGGCGACGAGGTCGCTGACGGCGGCGTTGCCGGCGTCGACGCCCTCCCAGCCGTAGTTGACGTTCCATCCCTCGTCCACCTTGATGGACGAGAAGATGCTGCCGCCGTTGGGCGTGGGGACATCGCTGGGGAAGTCGGCTGGCAGGCTTGCGTTGCCGCCCACATTGATGTCGACGTCGGTGCCGGTGTTGGCCTCGACTGCCTTCTCCACTCCGGCTTCGACGGCGCCCTCCACGGCGTTGTCGACGGCACCGTTGACCGCGTCTGCGATGGGGTTGCTGCCGCACGCGCTCAAGGCGAGGGCTGCGGTGACGGTGAGCGCCGCAAGAGCGGCGCGGGGGACAAAGTGGGTCATGAGCCCATTACCTCCGAACATGCGACGGATCCGTCCGGATACGCCATAACGATGTCCCAGTCGGGGTAGTCATCGCCAAACGCCGAGACCGCCACGGGACAGTGGAAGAGCGGGTCGGCGTCCACCGCCCCGCTCGGAAACGTGAAGGTGATGACAGTGCCGTCGATGACCCACGTCGGCTCCGGATCCATCTGGCCCTGGAAGGCCGGAGCGAATGACTGGGCCCATCGCTCGGCATCGGTCGTGGGCGACGCGTCCTCAGCCGCGCTCTCGCCCCCGTCCGATCCGTCTGCCGAGGTCGGGGCGCCTGCCAACGCCGTCTCCGCCTCGTCGGCCACGGCGTCGCTCGAGGCGTCGCCGCTGCATCCAGCCATGAGCCACACCCCCGCCACTGCACCACAGCTAGCCGCCATGCGGCGTGTCCATCGCGACACTGTCATCTCCTCCACTGGCCACACGGGCGTGGGCCGTGGTGAGAGTCTTGCGGGGAGCCCGCCGCGGCGACATAGGTAGTTTCTACTCATGCCCTCTCGGCGGCGCGGGTGCGCCTACGCGGGGGCGTCGTGCTCGCCGGGGGTGGGTCGCGGCTCCGGCCCGTCGTGCCCGGCGGTCGCGCGCGACGCGGCGATGAGTCGGTGGTCAAGGTCCTCCATGGCCGACGCGACGACGCGAGGGCCGCGAGATCTGCCGTCTCGCCCAACTGGTCCCGCAGTGTCGCCGCGAACTGCGCGCGCACCAGGCTGATGGACTCCCAGGCCGTGGGAGTGATGGCGAGCCGCGACGAGCGTCGGTCCGCCGGATCGGGCGTGCGGGCGATGAAGCCGCGCTCGGCGAGCTGGCGGATCGCGGTGGATGCATTCGAGGCCTGCAGGCCGAGGTCCGATGCAAGGGTCGTGGGGGAGATGCCGGGGTAGCGGTAGACGTGCCGCACCACGATGCGTTCGAGCGGGCTGAGCTCCACGATGCGGTCGTCGTCGATCACGGGGTGCTGGAAGTGGCGGGCGACGGAGACGATCGCCGCGACGAGGTCGGCGAGCTGAGCGTCGGTGGTGGTCATGTCGTCCCTTCGTTGCCACGAATGCTATCGTGACATAGTTATAGAAACATAATGAAAAAGGCTTCCCCCATGACTGCGCCCACCCCGCGCCTGACCACGTCGATCATCGTCGCGGCAGGCCTCCTCTCGGCCGTCGCCCCCGTGGCCACGGACCTCTACCTGCCCGCGTTCCCCGCCATGACGGGCGACCTCAACGCCTCCACGGCCGCCATCCAGATGTCGCTCACGGCGTTCTTTATCGGAGCCGGTGTGGGCCAGGCCGTCTTCGGTCCGCTCTCGGATCGCCTCGGCCGCCGCGTGCCTCTGCTCGCGGGCGCCGCGCTCTTCGTGGTGTTCTCCGCCGCCGCGGCCCTCGCCCCCACGGTGACGATGCTCGTGGCCTTCCGCCTGTTGCAGGGCCTCGCCGGCGCGGCGGGCGCCATCGCGGACCTCGCGCACGGCCGCGAGGCCGCCGGCGCGTTCAGCGCGCTCATGATCGTGGGTGGAGTCGCGCCCGTCATCGCCCCCGTGGTGGGCAGCCTCGGCGCCACGACCATCGGGTGGCGTGGACTGCTGTGGGTGGTCGCGGGCCTCGGCCTGGTGGCCGTCGTCGTGGCCGCCATCTCCATCCCCGAGACGCGCCCCGCGCAGGCCAGGCTCGAGGGACGCTCGGTGCCGTTCTCGGTGATCGCGCGCGAGCTAGCCACGCGCCAGTACATCGGCGCCGTGCTGGCGTTCGGTGCAGGCTTCGCCACGATGATGGCCTACATCTCCGCCTCGCCGTTCGTGTACCAGAACATGATGGGCATGGGCCCGGTGGCGTACGGCATCGCGTTCGGCGTGAACGCGCTGCTGCTCATGGTGGTCAGTGCCGCCGCGATGCGACTGGTGCCCCGCCTTGGCGTGCACCGCCTCGCCCGCACGGGCCTCGCCATCAGCGGCGTGGGCGTGCTCGCGGTGGGCGCCGTGGTGCTGTGTGGCCTCCCGATCTGGCTGCTTGCGATCTTCTTTGCCGTGGTGGTCGCGCCGTTGGGTTTGGTGTTCGGCACCGCGACGGGCCTCGCGCTCGACGCCGTGCGCGACGCCGCCGGCGTGGCATCGGCCGTGCTGGGCCTCGTGCAGTTCGTGTTCGCGGGCGCCGTCGCCCCGCTCGTGGGCCTTGCCGGCGAGGAGTCCGCGGTGCCCGTGGCCATCACGATGCTCGCCGCCACAGTCGTGGCGAACGTCGCGATCTGGGTCGCGGGCGGCCGTTTCACGCCGCGCGTCTCGGACGAGGAGATCGCCGCCGAGCTGGACGGCGACGAGGTGCCCGCGCTCGACTAGCGCGGGGCGGCGGTACGGACCCCTTCCCGTGTCTCGCGACACGCCGTACCGCCGCGTGCGCACTACTGTGCATCACGAGGTACTGTGGCGTCAACAGAACCGGAGGGGAGTTCATGGACACAACCCAGTTACTCAAGGGCGCGCTGGATGCCGCGGTGCTCGCCGTGGTGCAGCGAGACGACGGCTATGGCTACGACATCGTGCGCCGCCTGCGCGAGGCCGGGCTCGGCGAGGTGGGCGAGGCGTCGGTCTACGGCACGCTGCGTCGCCTCTACAGCGCGGGCTCGCTCTCAAGCTACGTGGTGCCGTCCGATGGCGGGCCGCATCGCAAGTACTACGCGGTGACCCCCCAGGGCACCGCCTCGCTCGCCGCTCAGGCGGCGGACTGGAATATCTTCGCTGGCGCCATGTCGGCGCTGCTTGACGTGGCGGGCGACGCCTCGGGCGCTCCCGCGAAGGGGGGTGCACGATGACCGACACGACAACGCAGTCGGGGCCCGCGAGCATCGCGGCGTTTGCCGCACGCGTGCGGGCCGAGCTCAATGATCTTCCCGCCGAGGAGGTGGACGAGCTCGTTGACGGGCTCGAGGCCGACCTCGCCGACCAGGCGGCCGACGCCGGGGAGGGCTTCGCGCTGCCCGATGCCGTCGCGTACGCGGCCGAGTTGCGTGCGGCGGCCGGCCTCGAGCCCCGCGCCCCAAGGCGTCGTGGTGGACGCGGTGCTGCGCTGCTCGAACGCTGGCGCGCCCGCGCGCGTAGCGAGTGGGAGCGTGCGATGCAGGTGCCGCTCGTTGCGAGCGCCGCCGCCTTCGTCGCCTCGCTGCGGCCGGTGTGGTGGCTACTGCGGGGCTGGGTGTTCTTTGCGATCTTCGGGGCCTTCTTGGGCACCGCACACTCGGTAGTGGGCGCACCGGCGAACATCGGCGCGTGGATCGTCTTGCTCGCGCTCATCGTGGCGAGCGTCCAATGGGGCCGCGGGCTGTGGCTGCAGAGGCGATGGTTGCGCGTCACGCGAAGCGCCGTCACCGCGATCACTGCCGTGGCCCTTCCGTTTGTGCTCGTGGACTTCATGAACTCGCTTGAACGGGCCGCATATTCCGTGTCGACGACGTACTACGAGGCGTCAACTCCCGGGCTCGCCGTGGACGGCGTTCGGGTGCGGAACATCTTCGCTTACGACGCGCAGGGCAACCCGCTTGATGGCGTGCAGTTGTTCGACCAGAACGGCTCGCCGCTCAACACCGTGGGTCAAGAGGACTCCGTCGCGGCGTCCGATTCGTACTTCAACTGTGGGGGCGGTCCCGTCACCGTGCCGCTGACTGTCGCCGGCCGGGGCGGACTGTGGAACGTCTACCCGCTGAACGAGGTGCCGGCGGAGGACGCCTGTGTGGACCCCGCCAACGCCCAGGGCCTTGCGGCTCCGGCCCCGCGTCCCTACGACTCGGTGGCTCCGATCGGCCAGGCCGCGACAGAGCCCTCGGCCGGTCCGAGCCCCTCCCCTTCGGGCGAGCCGAGTGCCGAGCCGAGCGTCGGCCCGAACGCCGGCCCGGCTGGCGAGCCGAGCCCCTCGGCGGGTCCCACCGAGGCCCCGTCGGCCGCGCCGTCGGCCACCACAGGGGACTCGTAGCGCGGGCGGTGCCGCGGCGGGACCAGCGCCCCTTCATCGGCGTCGCGCGCGCGTGAAAGAATGCGAGCGTGACCCTGGCACCCGACCGCGGCGCCACCGCCGCCACCGACCTCGCAACTGAACTCAGCCGCGCCCTTGAGGGCGACG
>QKAX01000150.1 GCA_003246255.1 Demequina lutea | reverse complement strand
GAAGCCGGTGGAGCGCGTGCGCACCACCGCCAAGGCGCGCGCCGCCGTGGTGAGCAAGGTGATGGAGGCCGCCGGCCTCATGTCGCTGCCGCTCGTGGGCGTCATGACAGTCTCGGGCGACGACGAGCTTGCCGACGCGACGGCTGCGGGCCTTCGAGGACATGCGCGGGGGCCGGTGGTCACCACGCGGCTCTCCGCGGCGCTGGCTGCGCACTGCGGCCCGGGGGCGTTGGCGGCGTGTGCCGTGGATGCGCACCCCACGGTGGCCGCGTACTTCGCTCAGGCGGCGTAGGGCCCAGGCGGCGCAGCGCGTCGTCCCCAGGCTGGCGTGCCGGGGGCTTTCCTCCGCGGGAGGCACCCTGTGCCGCGCCTCTCGCGTGGCGCGGCCTAGCGTCCCCGTGTGAGCGATAGCGACGACATCCAGGCCCGGATGGCCTCCGCGTGGCGCG
The DNA here is from genome assembly GCA_003246255.1 of Demequina lutea. GTDB lineage: Bacteria > Actinomycetota > Actinomycetes > Actinomycetales > Demequinaceae > Demequina > Demequina lutea_A. The sequence goes on along the minus strand of QKAX01000150.1, from coordinate 42,568 downwards.
AGGCCGCCCAGCGGGCGTACACGGCCGCTCACGGTGCCATCGAGGCCGGCGCCGATGCCGACGACGAGCCTCCCGGGTGGCGCTGGTCCTGGTCGCGTCGCACGGCAGTGGTGGCGGTGCTCGCGTTGGCTCTCGTGGCGGTGGGGGTCGCCGTGGTGCCGCGCAGTCTCGCGGGCGGTGGTGATCGTGAGGCCGTCGCGATGGAATCAGTCGCGCCCACGACCTCCGCCGTGCCCTTTGCGGCCGCCGCCGTGGTGGTGCACGTCGCGGGGGCCGTCGCGGAGCCGGGAGTCTACGAACTCCCCTCTGGAGCGCGCGTCCAGGATGCGATCGACGCCGCTGGCGGCGCGCTGGTCCCCGCCGACCTGGATGTCCTGAATTTGGCGCGCGTGGTCGTGGACGGCGAGCGCCTGGCCGTGGGGGAGGCGGCCGATGCCGCGGCTGCCGGGGGAGCCGACGGCAAGGTCAACGTCAACGTCGCGGGCGCCGACGCTCTCACGGCGCTGCCTGGCGTGGGCCCCGTGCTGGCTCAGCGCATCGTCGACTACCGCGAGGAGCACGGGCCCTTCGCGTCAGTGGAGGCGCTGGACGCGGTGTCCGGGATTGGGCCTGCGGTGCTGGAGGGGCTGCGCGACGCGGCCACGGTGTGAGGGAGCATGACGCGCGGCTGCTGCCGGCGGCAGCGCTTGCGATGGTCGCGGGAGCGATCGCAGGCGCCCACGCCGTCTGGGCCTGGGCGGCAGTGCTGCTCACCGTTCTGGCGGCTGGCGCGGCGGCGGTGGAGGTGCTCGCATCGCGACGGGATCGCACCGCGGTGCGGCAGGGGGCCGCGGCGGGGCGCGGGGTAGGCCGCGTCCGCTTGCGGCGCGTGCGGCTCGCGCGAGAGTGGGCCAGGGGAGTAGCGGTGGCGTGCGCGCTGGCCTGCGTGGTGGCGTGGTCTGGTGCCTTTCACGCGGCGACGGCGCTGCCCGGATCGGTGAGAGATGCAATGGGCCGCGGAGGCGACGTCACCGTGTGGGGAACCGTGGTGCAGGAGCCGCGCGAGGCGGGGCGTGACGCATGGACCGGAAGGCCGCGCTGGGCGGTGCGCATTGCCGTGAGCGAGGCCTGCGTGGAGCCCTGCCCAGCGAGCGCGGGAGCGCGCGCCGTTGTGGACGCGGTGCTCGATGGCGCCGAGGGGGCAGTACTGCCGCGGCTCGGCGACCGGGGGGCCTCCACCGGCAGCGCCTCTCCCTCCCATGACTCGCGGGTGGACGCGACCCTGTGGCGCGCGGACTTCGCGACGTCGGGGGCGAAGGATCCCGTCGCTGCAGTGGTGGCGTCCGCTCGCGGCGCGACCCGTGAGGCCGCCGCGGGACTACCGGATACTGTGCGAGGGCTTGTGCTCGGCATGGTCATGGGCGACACCTCCGATATGCCGGCGAGTCTCGACGAGCAGATGAAGGTCACGGGGCTCACTCACCTCACGGCGGTCTCGGGCTCACACTTTGCGATCGTGACCCTCGTGCTGGGTGCGCTGTTGCGCCGCTCTGTGCGGAGGCGGTGGGTGCGCGCTGCGGTGCTCGCCGCCGCGATGAGCGCGCTCGCCGCATTTGTGGGGGCCGAGCCCTCGGTGCAGCGCGCGCTTACGATGGCGCTGGCTCTCGCCGCCGCGATCGCCTGGGGCCGACCGGCGCGCGCGTTGCCGGCCCTGGGGGCGGGCCTGCTGGTGCTACTCGTCGGTGAGCCGGGGCTCGCTGGCGCGTTGGGCCTGCAGCTCTCCGCAGTGGCTGTAGTGGCCATCGTGGTGTGGGCGCCGCCGCTCGCGTCGCACCTGGCGGGATGGCTGTGGCGCCCGCTCGCGCACGCCACCGCCGTGCCACTCTCGGCGTGGCTCGCGTGTTGGCCGCTGCTGCTCGCGATTCGCCCCGGCGTCGGCACCTACACAGTGCCGGCCAACCTTGTGGCGAGCCTCGCGGCGTTCCCCGTCACCATCGTCGGTCTGGCGGGGGCAGTGCTGGCGGTTCCGGTGCCGGGCGTGGCCACGGTGCTCATGCACGGCGCGTCCTGGCCGGCGTGGGCTGTCGTGTGGTCCGCGCAGTTCTTCGCCCGCGCGCCTGGTGCGTGGCTGCCGTGGCCCGCAGGGTGGCGTGGCGAGGCGGCTGCGGTTGCGGTGGTGGCGCTGCTCGCCGCCGGGACCATGTCGGCGCGCCTGCGAGGGGCCGCGCGACTCGCGCTGGTGCTGGCCGCTGCGGCGTCGGCCGTGGCCGTGCCGGTCCTCACGGCGGCGAGCGCTGGGGGAGTGCGCGACGCAGCGATCGTGGTGTGCGACGTGGGCCAGGGCGACATGATGATCGTGCCCACCGAGAGCGGCGGCGCGGTGGTGATCGACACGGGACCGCCGGGTGGGGAGGGCGTCGCGTGCCTCCGCCGGTACGCCGTCACGAGCATCGACCTGCTGATCCTCACCCACCCCCACGCCGATCACGACGGCGCTGTGGGCGAGCTCGAGGCCATCGCGCCAGTGCGCGAGGCGTGGGTCTCGCCCGTGGCGCACGAGGCCGGGCTGGCAGATGCCGTCGTCGCCCTCGAGGGTGACGGCGTCCCGGCCTCTGCCCCGGCATCGGGCGAGACATGGGAGCGCGGCGACGTGAGGCTCGCGGTGCTCTACCCGACGCGGGGCGCGTTGTCGGCGGAGACATCGGCGCAGATCAACGACACGAGCGTGACGGTGTGGATCGACGCGGGCGGCGTCACGGCCCTCGCGCTCGGCGACCTCGAAACCGATGGCCAGGACGCCGTGCGCGCGGCCCTGGGCGGCCCCGTAGCGGTGGACATGGTCAAGGTGGCTCATCACGGTAGCGCCACGCAATCCGATGGCCTGGCGGCGCTGCTGGGTGCGCGCGTGGCCGCCATCAGCGTGGGCGAGGGCAACACGTACGGCCACCCGGACCCTGGCACCGTGGCGCTCTACGGCCAGGTGGCGGGGGTGGTGCTGACCACCATGGACTGCGGCGATATCGCGCTCACACGGCAGGCCCAGATCGCATCGTCGTGTCCCCTCGACGTGGCAGGCTAGGGGCGTGGCCCGACCGACAACCTCCAAGCGCTCCGACGCCCCGCCGTGGCACAAGGCCACCCCCGCGCCGCTCGTGCTCGTGTCGGGTCCCGAGGAACTGCTGGGATCGCGAGCCATCGCGCTCATCGTGGAGGCAGTCAAACGCCGCGACCCGGAGACGGACGTGCAACGCCTCGAGGCCTCCACGTACGGCAAGGGACTCCTGCGATCCGCCGCGAGCCCGTCGCTGTTTGGCGGCACGGCCGTGGTGATCATCGACGGCGCGGCCTCCATGAGCGACGACTTTCTGCAGGACGGCCTCGCGTACACCGAGTCGCCGGACCCTGACGCCGTGGTGATTGTGCGACACAACGGCGGCATGCGAGGCAAGAAGCTGCTGGACACGATGCGCAAGGCGGGAGTGCCCGAGTACGGCTGCCCGGCCATCACGCGCGACAGCGACCTCGTGGACTTTGTGGGTGCCGAGTTTGGCCGCGCCAAGCGTCCGGTGAGCGCGGGAGCCCTGCGCGCGCTCGTGGACTCGGTGGGCGGTGACGTCTCGCAGCTCGCGGCCGCGTGCGCGCAGCTCATGGGCGACGTGGACGGCGGCATCACCGAGCAGACGGTGGCCAAGTACTACGGCACGCGCGTCAACGCGACGGGCTTTGCCGTGGCCGATGCCGCGGTGGCGGGGGACAAGGGCAAGGCCCTCACGCTGGTGCGGCACGCGCTCGAGACGGGTGTGGATCCCGTGCCCCTGGTCGCTGCGCTCGCCATCAAGCTGCGCACGCTCGCCAAGGTGGGAGCCTCGCGCGGGCGCGGGCTTGACCCGACGCGCGACCTTGGCATCGCGCCGTGGCAGGTGGACAAGGCGCGGCGCGAGCTGCGCACATGGGACGCGGATCGCCTCGCGGCGGCGATCGAGGAGGTCGCCGCCGCCGATCACGGCGTCAAGGGCGGCGACAGGGCCCCGGCGTTCACGATCGAGCGTGCCGTGCGCAGGATCGCCGAGCTCGCGACGGACGAGTAGGGGCGTGGCGGCGCGACCAGCGCCCAGTCGCGGCCGTGCCGCCCGCCGTCTGCCGCAGGAAAAGCAAAAGGCCCCGCAGTGCGGGGCCTTCAGCGTGAGCGGGTGCGCTTAGAGAGCGGCGACCTGCTTGGCCAGTGCCGACTTGCGGTTGGCGGCCTGGTTCGAGTGGATGACACCCTTGGAAACCGCCTTGTCGAGCTTGACGGAGGCGTTCTTGAGGGCGGCCTCGGCAACGGACTTGTCGCCGGCGGCGATGGCCTCGCGCACCTTGCGGACGTTGGTCTTCAGCTCCGACTTGACGGCGACGTTACGCAGGCGAGCCTTCTCGTTGGTGCCGATGCGCTTGATCTTCGACTTGATGTTTGCCACGTGATACCTGATTCGTTCAGAAGGAAAGTTTGTCTCGTGCGTCGCAGTGGCGCGCACACGGCGACCTACTCTACCAGCGATTCGCAGAATCGGCGAGCACTTACAGCTCCGCAACGACTTGCTCAAAGATGCGCTTGTCGAGCACGGCGCCTTCTCGCCGGATATCCTGCGGATGCACCCTGATCACTCGATCGAGGCGCACCTCGCTGGGCCTGCGTTCACGATCCCACTCTCCGGTGCCAATGTCCATCCAGCGCCGACCCCAGCGGGCCTCATCGGTCGCGTCCAGGTCGTGATCCTTTGAACTGAGCATGAGGCCTAGCAACCACTCACCGTCCCTGCTCACCAGCAGCACAGGGCGGTCCTTGCCCTGGTGAGGGTCGTCCTCGTACGGCACCCACGTCCACACGATCTCGCCGGGATCGGGTTTGCCGTCCGGCTTGGGCGAGTAGTACGCGACGACGCGGTGCACGTAGTCCCCGGGGTAGCGCCGCTGCGGGCGCGGCTGCTCGCGGGAGTGTCCCGGAGTGGGCGCATGCTGTGGCTTCTTTGCCACCCGCGTCACCCGCGGCGGGACTGTCGACGTGGGGGTGCTGCGCGAGTGGCGCGGCGGAGCTTCGCCGCCTCCCCAGTGGCGTCGCACCCGCTTGTAGATGAGCCATGCGGCGATCGCGCCGGGGATCAGCGGCGCCAGATTGAAGTCCACCACGGTGGCGAGCCTAGCGAAGCGCCGCCGCAGCCGGGGAGGCGTCGTCGTCGGCATCGGAGGGGCGGGGGAGGCCGAGGGTGATGTCCGACGCAGGCTGCGCGTGGCCAAACAGGAAGCCTTGCCCCAGCTGCCAGCCGTGGCGGCGCGCTATCGCATACTGCGCCTCGGTCTCGATGCCCTCGATCACGCCGTACATGTCGAGCGATCGTGTGAGCGTGGCGATTGCTGTCGAGATCCTGTCGCCCGTGCCGCGGTCTCCCAGACGGAGCGTGAAGTCGCGCGCAAGCTTGAGGCCCGAGACGGGGTTCTGCAGCACCGACGAGAGAGCCGAATAGCCGGTGCCAAAGTCATCGAGGATGAGCTCGCACCCCAGCTCGGTGAGCGCCTTGAGATCCGCTCGCGCGGCGGCGGTGGCCATGAGCATCCCTGACTCGGTGATCTCGAGCCCCAACTGGGAGGGATTCGCTCCCGTGGTAGTGAGCGCGTCCTTCACCACGTGTGTGAGATCCGCCGAGCCGATCTGGCGCGTGGAGACATTCACAAACACGCGGCCCTTGTACTCGGGTCGCGCAGCAAGGAATGCACAGGCCTCGTGCAGCACGGCGGCGCCGAGGGGAATCACCAGGTTGGCGTCCTCGGAGATGGGGATGAACTCGTCGGGCAGCAGCAGGCCGCGTTGCGGATGCTGCCAGCGCACGAGAGCCTCGAAGGCGCGAATCTCGCGAGTCTCGAGATCCACCACTGGCTGGTAGTGCACCACGAGCTCGCCGTCGCGGATCGCTGTGCGTAGCTCGGACTCGATGGACAGCTTGGTACGGGCGCGCTCGCGCATCGACTCGTCGTAGCACTCCACCCGGTCGCGGCCGCCCTGCTTCGCGGCGTACATCGCCATGTCGGCGTTGCGCACCAGCGCCTCAGCCGTGATGCCCTGCTCGGCCATCGCGAGGCCCGCGGAGACGCCTGGCGTGATCTCGGTGCCGTCCACCACGAACGGCCTTCGCAGCGCCGCGACGATGCCGTGGGTGACGGCGAGCGCCGCCTCCTCACCCATGACGTCCTCGACGATCACCACAAACTCGTCGCCGCCGAGACGGGCCACTGTGTCGGCCGAGCGCACAGCGGCCTGGAGTCGTCGGCCAAGCTCGATCAGCAGAGTGTCGCCGGCGTCGTGTCCCAGCGAGTCATTGACTGTCTTGAAGTGGTCAATGTCGAGAAAGATGGCGGCCACCGTGGCGGCGCGCGGCTCGTGCGTCTCCAGCGCCAGTTCCAGGCGGTCCATCAGGAGTGTGCGATTCGCCAGGCCCGTGAGGTGGTCGTACAGGGCGCGACGTTCGAGGAGGTCGCGCGCTCGCCGAATCTCCGTCACATCCTCGACCTGCGCCACGTAGTGGTGCCCCAACGGATCCTCCGGGGCCTCGACTCCGGAGATGGTGATGCGCACCCAGATCGTGTCGCCCTGGCGGTGGAGAAGTCGACTGTGGAACTGGAAGTAGGACACCTCCCCGGAGCCCACCTTTGCCATGAGTTCCACGTTGCGAGGCAGATCGTCCTGGTGGGTGAACTCTCCGAAGTGGCGGCCGACGAGAGCGCTGGGCTCGCGTCCCACTGTGCGCGCGAACGCGGAGTTGACCTCGACGTAGTGACCGCCCGAATCGAGAATCGCCATCCCAATGGGGGAGTCACGGAACGTGAGACCAAACAGCGTGTCGTGCGCGCCCACGCCGCCTCCTGTCCTGTGCCCGTGCCGGAGCACCCGGCATCGTTATCGATATCGGCATCGCATCGAATACCTGAACCTCGTGTTCGTGGGAGCATAGAACCCCCAAGGACCCGAAGGACAACACCGCACGTGCCCGCATCGCCCATCGAGCCTTCCGCCACTACGCCGGAGCTCATCCGCAACTTCTGCATCATCGCCCACATCGACCACGGCAAGTCCACGCTGGCCGACCGCATGCTGCAGCTCACCGGAGTGGTGGACGCGCGCGCCATGCGTGCCCAGTACCTGGACCGCATGGACATCGAGCGCGAGCGCGGCATCACCATCAAGTCGCAGGCCGTGCGCATGCCGTGGGAGGTCGAGGGGCAACCGCACGCGCTGAACATGATCGACACCCCCGGGCACGTGGACTTCACGTACGAGGTGTCGCGCTCGCTCGCGGCATGTGAGGGCGCGATCCTGCTGGTGGACGCCGCTCAAGGCATCGAGGCGCAGACCCTCGCCAACCTGTACCTGGCGATGGAGAACGATCTCACCATCATTCCGGTGCTCAACAAGATCGACCTTCCCTCGGCCGACCCGGAGCGGTACGCCGCCGAGCTCGCGCAGCTGATCGGCTGCGACGAGGACGATGTGCTGCGGGTGTCAGGCAAGACAGGCGCGGGCGTTCCCGAGCTGCTCGACCGCGTCGTGCGCGACATTCCCGCGCCCACGGGCGATGCGGACGCCCCTACTCGCGCCATGATCTTCGACTCCGTCTACGACCAGTACCGCGGCGTCGTCACTTACATCCGCGTGAAGGACGGCGCTCTCAAGCCACGCGAGAAGATCGCGATGATGTCCACGCACGCCACGCACGATCTGCTCGAGATCGGCGTGATTAGCCCCGAGCCGATCCCCACCAAGGGACTCGGCGTGGGCGAGGTGGGCTATCTCATCACCGGCGTGAAGGACGTCCGCCAGTCAAAGGTGGGCGACACGGTGACGCTGGCAGCGCGCAAGGCGCAGGAGTCGCTCGGCGGATATCGCGACCCGCGGCCGATGGTCTACTCGGGTCTGTTCCCCGTGGACGGCTCGGACTTCCCCGTGCTGCGCGACGCGCTCGACAAGCTGCAGCTCAACGACGCGTCGCTTGTCTACGAGCCCGAGAGCTCGGTGGCGCTGGGCTTCGGCTTTCGCTGCGGCTACCTTGGCCTGCTGCACCTCGAGATCGTGCGCGACCGCCTGGAGCGCGAGTTTGACCTCGACCTCATCTCCACGGCCCCCAACGTGGTCTACGAGGTCCACATGGAGGACAAGCAGGTCATCACCGTCACCAACCCGTCGGAGTTTCCCGGCGGCAAGGTGAGCGAGGTGCGCGAGCCCGTGGTGAAGGCGTCGATCCTGGTACCCAGCGAGTTCATCGGCACCGTCATGGAGCTGTGCCAGGAGCGCCGCGGCGTCATGGGCACCATGAACTACCTCAGCGAGACGCGCGTGGAGATGCACTACACGCTGCCGCTCGCCGAGGTGGTGTTTGACTTCTTTGACCAGCTCAAGTCGCGCACCCGCGGCTACGGCTCGCTCGACTACGAGCCCGCCGGCGATCAGGCGGCGGACCTCGTCAAGGTAGACATCCTGCTGCAGGGCGAGCAGGTGGACGCGTTCTCGGCCGTGGTGCACAAGGACAAGGCCTACGCGTACGGCGTGATGATGGTGGGCAAGCTCAAGGACCTCATCGACCGCCAGCAGTTCGAGATCCCCATCCAGGCCGCGATCGGCTCCCGTATCATCGCGCGCGAGACCATCCGCGCCATGCGCAAGGACGTGCTCGCCAAGTGCTACGGCGGTGACATCTCGCGCAAGCGCAAGCTGCTGGAGAAGCAGAAGGCCGGTAAGAAGCGCATGAAGAACATCGGCTCGGTCGAGGTGCCGCCCGAGGCCTTCATCGCGGCTCTCAGCACGGCCGACGACGGCTCCGACAAGGGCAAGAAGAAGTAGTGCCCGACGCCGGGGCCGGGCAGGCGGCGACGCGCGACTTTGGCGTCTACCTCCACGTGCCGTTCTGCCGCGTGCGCTGCGGATACTGCGACTTCAACACGTACGCACCCGGCGAGGTCGATGGCGCGACGCCCGAGGGCTATGTGGGCGCAGCGCTCGCCGAGATGGCCCAGGCGCGCACGGCAATGGCGGGAGACAACCGCCCGGCGCGCACGGTGTTCTTTGGTGGCGGCACCCCCACGATGCTCGACGCGTCGGCGCTCGCAAGGCTGCTCGACGGCGTGCGCCAGACGTGGGGCCTCGCGCCCGATGCCGAGGTCACCACGGAGGCAAACCCCGATTCGGTGACGGCGGAGTCGCTCGCGGAGCTCGCGGCCGCGGGCTTCACGCGCGTGAGCTTTGGCATGCAGTCGGCGGTGCCACATGTGCTGGAGACGCTCGATCGCACTCACAACCCCCAGAACGTCGCGCTCGCGGTGGGCTGGGCGCGCGAGGCGGGACTCGCCGTCAGCGTGGACCTCATCTACGGCACACCGGGGGAGTCGCTCGATGACTGGAAGGCGAGCCTTGCCGCCGCCATCGCACTCGAACCGGACCACGTGAGCGCGTACTCGCTGGTGATCGAGCCTGGCACGCGCATGGGACTGCAGCTGCGTCGCGGCATGATCTCTCCCACCAACCCCGATGTTCAGGCCGAGATGTACGAGGTCGCGGACGAGGCCTTCGCCGCCGCGGGGCTGTCGTGGTACGAGGTCTCGAACTGGTCTCGCACCCCCACGCAGCGCTGCCGTCACAACGTCGCGTACTGGACCGGCCAAGACTGGTGGGCCGTGGGTCCGGGAGCGCACTCGTACCTCGGCCCGCGCATCGGTGCGGCGGGGGAGCCCCTGCCCGCCCGGCGCTGGTGGAACGTCAAGCACCCGCTCGCGTACGCCGCGCGGCTGGCTGGCGGCCAGAGCCCTGAGGACTCGGGCGAGGAGCTCGACGCCGAGGCCGTGGCGTTCGAGCGCGTCATGCTGGGGGTTCGCCTCGCCGACGGCCTGCCCGTCACAGAGGTGCCGCCTCACCGGCGGGATCGGGTCGCGGGCCTCATCGCTCAGGGCCTCGTGGAGGGCAAGGCGGCTATTGGGCCGCATGCGCGCGTGCTGCTTACCCGCAGGGGCAGGCTGCTCGCCGACGCCGTGATCCGCGAGCTCACCTGACTCGGTCCTCACCGACAGCTCGGGCGAGCGGGCCGTCGAGCCACGCGTCGACCTCGCGCTGCGAGCGCAGGCGCACGATCGCGAGGTGCGGGTGGGTGCCCTCCAGCGAGGGCACGAGCTGGTCGTAGTGGTGCCTGCGTCGCCACGCCCAGCGGACGATGTGGTCGCGATTGGTGAGGAAGGTCCTGAACGGCGGCTCAAGGTTGCCGTTCCAGAGCTCCTCGCGCCGCAGGCGCCTGCGGACTGTGCGGCTCACGACCCGTGGCAGCGTCATGCGAAGGAACGAAAGGTCCAACCACACGACCAGGTCGGCACGTTCGGCCAGCGCGGGGCGGGCCGCGGTGTACTGCCACTCCGTGACCCACTCGTTGCCCGCCACGAGGTCAGCCACGTCGTCGAGGAACTCAGGTCGTGGCGTCCAGCCGGGGCCGTGAAACAGGGCGTCGATCTCCGTGTAGGGCGCGTCAAGGGCGCGTGCGATCCGCCGGGCGAGCGTCGACTTGCCCACACCGGACACGCCGGCAACGAGCACGCGTCGCGGACGCTGGGGGAGCGGTTGACCGAACGCGAGCACGCCGCCGATGCTAGTCGCCGGGGTGCCCGTCCCGCTGGCTCTAGTACCTGAACGTTCCCACGAGGCTGCGCAGGCGGTTCGACATGCCAGCGAGCTCCTCGACGGCGATCTGGGCCTGACCGATGCCCACGCTCGTGGCGTCCGAGGCGGTGGCCACTTGGTCGATGCTCGCCACGATGCTCTCGGTGCCCTGAGCTGCGTCGGCCACCGAGGTGGTGATGGCCTGCGTCGCCTGTGCGTGCTCGGCGACCGCCATCGAGATGGTGAGCTGATAGCCGTCGATGGTGCGAATCACCTGGTGGATAGCGGCGATCGCATCCACAGCGGCGTTTGTCTGCGACTGGATGCCGCCGATCTTGAGAATGATGTCGGCCGTGGCATCGGCGGTGGCCTGCGCGAGCTGCTTGACCTCCTCGGCCACGACAGCGAAGCCCTTGCCGGCCTCTCCTGCACGGGCAGCCTCGATCGTGGCGTTGAGGGCCAGCAAGTTAGTTTGCCGCGCGATCGTGGTGATGACCTTGACGATCTCGCCGATCTCCTCGGAGGCATCCCCAAGGCCCTTGATGGTCTCGGACGCTGTCTTCGCCTTGGCCACAGCGTCTGAACTGATGTGCTGGGCCGCCTGCGCGTTCTCCGCGATCGCGTCGATCGCCAGGCGAATCTGGCCTGCGCCTTCCACGACGTGGTTGACGTGCTCGGACACCGTGCGCGCCGCGGTGTTAACAGAGGCCCCCTGCTGGGCCGTCTGGTCGGCGGCCTCCTGGACCCCTGCCGCCGTCGTGGCAAGTTGGGAGGCGGCGGAGGCGAGCGAACTCGAGTCGTTCGACACCGTGTTGACGAGCTTGCCGAGGTCCTTGAGGGCGCGGTCCATTGCCTCGCCCATGCGGCCAATCTGATCTCGTTGGGCGAGCCCTGAACGCGCGGTGAGGTCGCCTCGCGCGAGGGCGCTTGCCATCTTCTCGACGCGGCCCAGGTCGCGGGCGATGCGGCGCGCGACGAGGATGCCGACGCCGATTCCCGCTACTGCCCCCAGGGCGGTCACCACCACGATCACGATCCGCGACAGCGCGTAGTCCGAGTCGACGCGGCTCGCCGCCGCCTCGGCTGACGCCTCCTGCGCTGCGGCGAGCACGTCGAGGCTCGTGGACATGCGACGCGCAAGCGGCCGCAGCTCGAAGTCGCGAAGCGACACGAATGCCGAGAGGTTGCCGTCCTCGCCGGCAGGCTTGAGCAGATCCGTCCATAGCGTCTCGAAGTCGGCGATGGCTCCCGTGAGATCCGCGACGGCCTCGGCGGTCTCCGGGTTGGAGAAGGAGGCATCGTAGGAGGCGATCGCCTCGGAAGCTGCCGCGAGGGCGTTATCCACGTTCTTCTCGTAGCTGATCTGCGCTTGCGTCCCAGAGGCGAGGAAGTGGTTGAACACCTCCTGCTGGACCAAGTCGACCTGGGTGCGAATGTCGGCCACCGCGCGCGTGCCGGACACGTTGTCATTCGCCAGGTGCTGGGCAGCCGAGTGCGTGCGGGCCACCGCTCCGAGTCCGGCGGCGGCCACTCCCACGCCCATCAGCAGAGCGATCGAGACTGTCGCGATGATCTTGGTGCCGATCCCTCGGTCCCGGACCCACGTCCGCACTGCCTTCACCGCGTCCCCTTTCGCCGCGCCGGACGGTTGCGTCGGCGCAATCCCTGTGGTTCCCATCGGCTGCACAGGGGCGCGTGAAAGGACAGTGACAATCGTCGCATCGGCGTGGCGACGCGATCTGTGCTGCCCACTCGGGCGCAGCGAGCACGAGAGTCGCCCGTGTCGCCGTGCACGCTGTGCCTCACGCGTTCGACAGGCGGAACTTGGCGACGGCCGAGAGCAACGTCTCGGACATGCGCGCCAGTTCGATGATGGAGTCCTGCGCCTCGGTCACGCCGTGCGCTGTCACCTCGGAAGCGGTGGCGACGCCGGTGATGTTCTGCGCAATCTCGCCAGTGCCCAGAGCGGCCTCCGAGACGCTGCGCGAGATCTCGTTGGTGGTGGCTGTCTGCTCCTCCACCGCGGCCGAGATCGTTGCCTGGAAACCGTCGATCGAGCTGATGACCTCGGTGATGTCGGACATCGCCGAGACTGCCGCGGCCGTTTGGCTCTGGATGGCCTCCACCAGTCTCGCGATGTCCTCCGTGGCGTTGGCGGTCGCTTGCGCGAGATCCTTCACCTCGCCGGCCACCACGGCGAAGCCCTTGCCGGCATCTCCCGCGCGTGCAGCCTCAATCGTGGCGTTGAGGGCCAGCAGGTTTGTCTGCCCTGCGATGGTGGTGATGAGCTTGACGATGTTGCCGATCTCTTCAGAGGACTGGCCGAGGCCGCGAATCGTCTCGGACGCATGGGCGGCCTTGGTGACGCCGTCGGTGCTGACGGCCGATGCGCGGGTCGCGTTCGATGCGATTTCCTGGATCGACGCTCCCATCTGTTGGGCACCCGAGGAGACGGTCTCGACGTTGCGTGAGACCTGCTCGGCGGCCGCGGCGACCACGCCGCCCTGCGAGGCGGCCTCCTGCGCGGCGGCGCTGATCTGGCTGGTGCTTGCAGCGAGTTGCTCGGACGCGGCCGCCAGCGACGTCGCATTGCGGGACACGGTGGCGCAGACGCCGCCGAGCGACTCGACCGCCGCGTCGAGTGCGTGCGCCATCTGACCGATCTCGTCAGAGCGAGTGACGTCGGAGCGGGCGGTGAGGTCGCCGGCCTCGATGGCGCGCGCCATCGTGACCACGCGGGCAAGGTTTGTCACGATTCCGCGCACCACGAACACGCTGAACACGATCGCGAGGGCGAGGCCCACGGCGCCCACCGCCACCATCAGCACGAGGTTGGTGGTGTAAGCGGAGTCCACGGTGGCCGCCGCAGCCGAGGCGGATGCCGCCTCACCGTCCGCCATCGCCTGGAGGTCGGCAAACATGGGGCCAGCAATAGGCAGGATGTCGTTGTCGCGCACGGAAGCAAAGGTCTCCATGTCGCCGCGTTCGTTGGCGGGCTTGAGGCGCGTGGACCACAACTGTTCGTATTGGTCCAGGTAGCCGAGGAAGTCGTCCACGGTGGCCTGCGCGTCAGGCATGGTTGCCGATGCGAGGTAGTCGTCGGCATAGGTGCGCACATTCGCCAGATCCTGCGAGACCGCCGTCGAGTAGCTGTCCCGCTCGGTGGCGGTGGTGGCGAAGGCGTGGCCGTAGATGTCGAGTCGCGCATTGTCGAACTCGATGCGCATGTTCGCGGCCGCCTGCAGCGCGCCGACGTTCTCGTGCGCCATTCGCTGAGCGGCTTCATTCGTTGACGCGAGACCTAGCGCGCCGAGCATGCCAATGGTGACCGCCATCAGCATCGCGAGGCCAATCGCGAAGTACACCCGGAAGCCGATCTTGCGGTCCCTGAACCACTGGATGAAGGCCATGACCGTCCCCTCGCCTTGTGCGCTCGCATGCTTGCCAGCGTCGCCCTCTCATCGTTTGACGACGCGTGTAAGCTGCGGGACCTTTGTCCGCTTGACAGCGCCAGTCTTGAGAATGTGAGAAACCAGGCTCTCCGCGCGGCGCAGGGGGTTGCCGCGCGGGGAGCCTGGCTGGGGAACGGGCGTTGAGCCCGGGACTGTGCGGCTAGCGCACGAAGGAGATCATGAAGGGGATGCGGTAGTACTCGCCCTGGTGGGCCCTCACGCCGGCCACGATCGAGATGATCAGCGCATACAGCACGTACAGGCCCCATAGCGGCAGCGTGATTGCAAGGCCCACCACAAAGAGCAGCGTGCCGGCGATAGCGGCGACGATGCCGCTCACGATCACAGTGAGCTGGAGGTTCAGGTTCTGCTTGCCGTGGAAGTCCACCAGGGCGGAGCGATCCTTATAGATGAGCCAGATCACGAGCGGCACCACAAACGCGAGCGTGCCGCCGCTCACGACTGCCGCGATGGCGGCGAGAATGTGGGTGAGCATCGACCACGTCCTGGCCTCCGACTCAAGCATCGGGGCCGGTGCGACTGTGGGCGTGACGCCCGCAGGAGCGTCGGTGGGTGCTGTGTTCTCTGTCATGACTCAAGCCTGGCAAAACAAACGGGGCCCGGCATCGGCCTTGTGACCGATCCGAGCCCCGAATGTATCTAGGGGTTGAACCCTGAGACTTACTTGATGAGGCGCAGGCTGAACGGGTAGCGGTAGTTCTCTCCCTTGTTCGCCTTCATGGCACCCTGAATGCCAAAGATGAGCGCGATGATCGCCATGGCGATGTAGGTGAGAACGCCGATCAGCACCACCATCAGGATGCCGCTCACGATGTAGACGATGATGGCCAGGATGCCAAAGTTCAGCGCTTCCTTGCCCTCGGTGTCCACGAACGCGCTCTTGTCCTTACCGATGAGCCACATGATCAGCGGTGCCACGGCCGGGAAGATGATGTTGCCGGCGTGGGCGATGGTCGCGTACATGCGGGCGTCCGAGTCGCTCAGCGGGACCACCGGGGCGCCGGGCGTCTGCGGGGGAGGGGGATAGTCAGTCATCTGTTTTCACCACTTTGATTCGGTACGGATACTGTGCGGGCTCTCCTCGCAGCGCTGCTCTCAGCGCCGAGAAGGAGAAGTACGCCGCTGCCACGGGTACCACCCACAGCGCCAATGTACCCAGAAAGCCCACCAAAGGCACGAACATTCTTACGATTGCGGCCAACGCGATCGTGAGTACCAGCACGAATGAGGCGTTGGTGGCCTTGGCGGCCTCGCGCGGCGCGAAGCGTTCGCCCTCCCTGGTTGCCGCCCAAATGACGGCGGGGACCACCGGCCCCGTCAGCGCGGCCACGTGTGCAGCCGCCGCGAGAGCCTTACGCGGATCCTGGTGTGGTGCGTATGCCATGTGTCCTCCCACGGCACAGGCTAGCGAGCCGCCTCGAACGTGGCGCGGCGCGCGGTTAGAATTGGCACTCAACGTCCACGAGTGCCAGCGGGAGGTGCCCATGACCGATGAACGGAAAGAAGCGATCCTTCGCGCGATCGTGGAGGGTTACGTCTCGACTCGCGAGCCCGTCGGTTCGAAGGCCCTTGCCCAGCACCACGACCTGGGTGTGTCGCCCGCGACGATCCGCAACGACATGGCGGCGCTGGAGGAGGAGGGCCTGATCGCCCAGCCCCACACGTCGGCCGGGCGGATCCCCACCGACAAGGGCTACCGCTACTTCGTGGACATGCTCGCCTCCGCGGCGCTGCAGGACAGCCACAAGCGCGCGATCTCCACGTTTCTGTCCGATGCCGTTGACCTCAACGACGTGGTGGAGCGATCAGTACGCCTCCTTAGCCAACTTACGCGGCAGGTCGCAGTGGTCCAGTACCCCTCGCTGAGGGAAAGCGCCGTGCGACGCGTGGAACTCGTGCGCATGACCCCGGGCCGAGCGCTCGTGGTCGTGGTGAGCGCGGACGCCAGGGTGGAGCAGGCAACAGTCGCGGTGCCCGAGACGCTGAGCGACGAGGACTTCGAGCGCGTGGCGCGCGAGCTGAACGAGGAGGCGGCGGGGCGCACGCCAGCGCCGCTCGAACGGGACCTGGGTGCGTGGGCGTCGCGTCAGGGCCCGGACTCCTGGCTGGGCGATCTTGGAAGTGCCGTGGTGGGTGCCGCGCGCGGGGGCACCGTGGAACGCGTGGTGTTCGCGGGCGCAGGAAACCTGACGCGCGCGGGATCCGACCTCACGACCGACGCCGTGGCGAGCGTGCTCGACGCGCTCGAGGAACAAGTGGTGCTACTCAGGCTGTTGCATGAGATGGCTGCGGAGGGTCCGGTGTCGGTGCGCATCGGCTCCGAGACGGGGCACGACGCGCTCGCGGGTACGTCGATTGTTGCGGCGGGCTACGGTTCGCTCGACGCGCCTGCCTTGTTGGGGGCGCTCGGCCCCACGCGAATGGACTATCCGGGAACGATGGCCGCGGTGAGAGCCGTGGCCCGCTACCTGTCGAAAGTGGTGGAGAGTTGAACGACTATTACTCGGTGCTGGGCGTGAGTCGGAGTGCGAGCGAGGCCGAGATCAAGAAGGCCTACCGAAAGCTTGCGCGCGAGCTGCACCCCGACGTCGCCGGTCCCGACGGCGAGGAGCGCTTCAAGGAGGTCGCTGCGGCCTACGACGTGCTGGGCAACGCTGATAGGCGCGCGCAGTACGACCGCGGCGTTGACCCGCGCTCGCCCGGAGGAGGCTCGGGCGCTGGGGCCGGCTTCGGCTTCGAGGACATCTTCGAGACGTTCTTTGGTGCCGCCACGGGCTCGTCGCCCCGACGCGGGCCTGCCTCGCGCACGCAGCGCGGCGGCGACACCCTCGTCGAGGTGGATGTCTCGCTTGAGGACGTGGTCTTTGGCGTGCACCGCGAGGTGCAGGTGGACCTCGCAGAGGTCTGCACCACATGCGACGGCACGTGCTGCGCACCCGGCACCAAGCCCACCACCTGCACGCAGTGCAACGGCGCCGGCGTGGTCCAGCGAGTGGCGCGCTCGCTGCTCGGCCAGGTCATGACCACGTCGCCGTGCCCCCGCTGCGGCGGCTACGGCTCCATCATCGAGACCCCGTGCACCGACTGCTCGGGTCAGGGACGCACGCGCGAGCGCCGCACCATTGAGGTGGATATCCCCGCCGGCGTGGAGACAGGCACGCGGATCCGCATGTCGGGTGCAGGCGACGCGGGCCCGGGAGGCGGGCCGCGCGGCGACCTCTACCTGGAGATGCGCGAGCGCGCCCACAAGGTCTTCGAGCGCCGCGGCGATGACCTTCACTGCACGCTCGAACTGCCCATGACGGCCGCCGCGCTGGGCACCGTCGCGTCGGTGGAGACCTTCGACGGCCCCCACGAGGTGGACGTGCGCCCCGGCACCCACTCCGGCTCGACGATCACGCTCAAGGGCCTCGGCGTGGGGAAGTTGCAGCGCGCCGGCCGCGGCAACCTGCATGTGCACCTCGACATCCACACGCCCACCGACCTCACCGACGAGCAGACCGAGCTGCTGCGCAAGCTCGCGGAGCTGCGCGGCGAGGAGGCCCCCGAGGCGAGACTCGCTCCGATCGGCGGCGGCGTGTTCTCGCGCCTGCGCGACGCCTTCATGGGCAGGGGCTAGCCGCACAGCATGAGCGCACCCGTCTTCATCTGCGAGGCCGCCGAGACGGCCGCCGTGGGTGGCCTGCTCACCCTCGGGGGCCCGGAGGCTCGCCACGCCGCCATCGTGCAGCGCAGGGCCGTGGGGGAGCGCATCGACCTCGTGGACGGCCGCGGCATGCGCGCGAGCGGCCTGATTGAGGCGGTGCGCGACGGTGCGCTCGATGTGCGGGTTGACGCGGTGTCCCGTGACGCCGACGCTCACATCACCCTCGTGCAGGCGCTCGCCAAGGGCGGCCGCGACGAGCAGGCGGTCGAGGCCGCCACGGAGTTGGGCGTGACCGCGGTGATGCCGTGGCAGGCGGATCGCTCGATCGTGCAGTGGAAGGGCGCCAAGGCGGGCAAGGCCCGCGCGCAGTGGGAGTCGCTGGCGGTGGCCGCGACCAAGCAGAGCCGCAGGGCGTTCGTCCCCGAGGTGGCACCCGTGCACACGTCACGTCAGCTCGTGGTCGCAGTGCGCGAGGCTGTAGCGGCCGGGGAGCGCGTGCTGGTGCTGCACGAGGTGGCGGCCACGCCCCTTGTTGACCTTGCCTGGGAGGACCCCTCGCAGCCCGTGTGGTTCATCGTGGGTCCCGAGGGCGGCATCAGCGATCAGGAGATCGACCTGCTCGCACAGGCGGGCGCCGAGGCGGTGCTGCTGGGCCCGCACGTGCTGCGCGCGTCGTCGGCCGGTCCCGCGGCCGTCGCGGCGCTCGCGGCACTGCGCGGCACATGGTCGGCCGCGCGGCCTACGCTAGACGCATGACCGACTGCCTGTTCTGCAAGATCGTCGCGGGAGACATCCCCGCCGCGCTGGTCGCCGAGACCGATCACGTGATCGCGTTCCGCGACATCGCGCCCAAGGCGCCGCTGCACGTGCTCGTGGTGCCGCGCACGCACGTGGCCAATGTGACCGAGGCTGCGGCGCAGATCCCCGAGGTGCTCGCGGAGATGGTCGCGGTGGCGCAGCAAGTGGCCGACGCAGAGACCGGCGGCGAGTACCGCCTCATTTTCAACACGGGAGAGGGCGCTGGCCAGAGCGTCTTCCACGTCCATGGGCACGTCCTGGGCGGCAAGCACCTGGCATGGGAGAACGCGTGAGTGCATCTCGGGTCGTCATCATTGACGACGCGAAGGCCATGCCCGACCTTCTGGGCAGCGGCGATGTCGTACTGAAGGAGATTGAGCGGGCCTTCCCCGGCGTGGACGTGCTGGTGCGCGGTAACCACATCTCCCTGACGGGCGATGAGGAGCAGGTCTCGGCGTGTGCCGCCGCGATCGAGGAACTGCGGTCCATGTTGGCCGCCGGGGTCCCGCTCACGCCGGACCTCGCGCGCGAGTCGATGCGCATGTTGGGCGGGGCGCGCAACGCCGTCGCGGCGTCGGGCAAGCGCGCGGAGGCGCAGAGCCCCGTGTCGCTGCTGTCGCGGTCGATCCTCAGCTCGCGCGGCCGCACGATCCGCCCCAAGACCGAGGGCCAGGCGGCGTACGTGAACGCGATCGAACGCCACACGGTGACGTTCGGCATCGGCCCGGCCGGAACTGGAAAGACGTACCTGGCGATGGCGCAGGCAGTGGCCGCGCTGCAGGCCAAGCGCGTCAACCGCATCATCCTCACACGCCCCGCGGTGGAGGCCGGCGAGCGCCTTGGCTTCCTGCCCGGCACTCTCAGCGAGAAGATCGACCCCTACCTGCGCCCGCTCTACGACGCGCTGCACGACATGGTGGACCCCGAGTCGATCCCCAAACTCATCGAGGCTGGCACCATCGAGGTGGCGCCGCTCGCGTACATGCGAGGCCGCACGCTCAACGACGCGTTCATCATCCTTGACGAGGCGCAGAACACCACTCGCGAGCAGATGAAGATGTTCCTCACTCGCCTTGGCTTTGGCTCCACGATGGTGGTCACGGGCGACATCACGCAGGTGGATCTGCCCGGCGGTACCCAGTCCGGGCTGCGCGCGGCGAGGGACATCCTGCGCGGCGTGGACGACATCGGCTTCTGCGAACTGAGCGCCACCGACGTGGTGCGACACCGCTTGGTGAGCGACATCATCACGGCCTATGCAAAGGACGAGGCGTCGCGCGAGCGCAAGCCTCGCGAAGGACAGCAGCGGCGCTTCACGGCCCGCCCGGCACAAGAGGACGGCGACAAGTGATCGAGGTCAACAACGAGACCGACGCCCAGATCGACGAGGCGGAGTTCGCGGCCCTTGGCGCCTTTGTGCTTGAGCAGATGCACGTGGCCGCCGAGGCCGACCTCGCAATCCTGTTTGTGGACGAGCCGGCCATGGAGGAGCTCCACATCAAGTGGATGGACGAGCCCGGCCCCACCGACGTGCTCAGTTTCCCCATGGACGAGCTGCGTCCCGGCACAGCCGACCTTCCCACTCCCGCGGGCCTGTTGGGCGACATCGTGGTGTGCCCGTCCGTCGCCGCACGCCAGGCGGTGACAGCCGGCCACTCGGCCGAGGAAGAGATGCTGCTGCTGACGACGCACGGCATCCTGCACCTGCTGGGATACGACCACGCCGAGCCGGAGGAAGAGAAGGAAATGTTTGGCCTGCAGCGCCAGCTCCTGCTGACGTTCCTGGCGAACAGGGCCTCGTGAATCCCAACGCCATTGCCCTGCTGCTCTCGGCGGGCATCGCCAGTCTGATCGGCGCGGCAGTCATGCACGCCGTCGTCGCCGCGTTTGAGCAGCTTCCCCATGCGCGCGAACGCGTGCTCGCCGAGGCGCGCAGGCCCGATGGCCGCCCCACTCAGGCGGCGCGTCTCGCCAAGGACGCCGAGGAGACGGCCAATGCGGCGTCGGTGGTCTACGCCTCGCTCGAGGCGATCGCGCTCGTGTCGTGGAGCCTGCTCGCGTGGACGTGGGCTGGCAACCTCGACTGGCCGGGCTGGGCCGCCGCGCTCGTGACCATGGCGCTCGCCGCGATGTACTCGGTGCTGTTGGTGCGCGCGGTGCCGCGCCAGGTGGGGCGCGCGAACCCGGAGACCACTGTGCGCGTGCTCGCCCCTGTCGCATCGGCGTTGATCGCGGTGTCCGCGCCGATTCGTCGCGTGGTGCCAGCCCTGCGTATGCCGGCGCTCTCCGAGGCGGAGGACCTTGTGGAGCAGGCGCACGATGCGCTGGAGGACGAGGACGCGGAGTTGCTGCGTGGCGTGGTCACGCTCGGCGACACGCTGGTGCGCGAAGTCATGGTGCCCCGCACCGACATGGTCACCATCGCGGCCGGCACTCCCGTTCGCAAGGCGATGCTGCTCTTTATGCGCTCAGGCTTCTCGCGAGTCCCAGTGGTGGGAGACGGCACCGACGACGTCCGCGGGCTGCTGTACCTGAAGGACGTGGTGAAGGCCACGTGGGATCGCCCCTCGCTGCTCGACCAGCCGCTCGATGAGTTCATGCGGGAGGCCGAGTTCCTCCCCGAATCGGTGCCAGCCGATGACCTGCTGCGTCGCATGCAGTCGGAGGCGTTCCACATGGCGATCGTCATCGACGAGTACGGCGGTGTGGCCGGGCTGGTGACCATCGAGGATGCGCTCGAGGAGATCGTAGGCGAGCTCACGGATGAGCACGACCGCGCCGAGCCGCAGGTGGTCGACCTCGGCGGCGACCGGTTCCGTGTGCCCGCGCGACTGCCGCTCGACGATCTGGGCGAGTTGTTCGGCATCGAGATCGAGGACGACGACGTGGACACCGCCGCCGGACTGCTCGCCAAGGCGTTGGGCAAAGTGCCGATCCCCGGGTCCACGGCATCGGCGCACGGCCTTGTGCTGGCCGCCGACCGAGCGGAGGGGCGCCGCCGACGCCTCACCTGGCTCGTGGTGGAACGGGAGACCGACGACGAGGCCGACGCCGCATCCGGTGAGGTCCCGGAGGCAAAGAGTCGTAAGAGGAAGAAGAAGGGAAGCGACGATGACTGACGTAGCGCCGCACCGCTCCGGATTCGCGTGCTTCGTGGGCCGCCCGAACGCTGGAAAGTCCACGCTCATGAATGCGCTGGTGGGCGAGAAGGTCGCGATCATGTCGTCGCGCCCGCAGACCACGCGCCGCGCGATCCGAGGCATCGTGAACCGCGAGGATGCGCAGCTGGTGGTAGTGGACACCCCCGGCCTGCACCGCCCTCGCACGCTGCTGGGCGAGCGGCTCAACGACCTTGTCCGCGAGACGTTTGCGGAAGTGGACGTGATCGGCTTCTGCCTGCCTGCGGACGAGAAGGTGGGCCCCGGCGACCAGTGGATTGCACGCGAGTTGTCCGAGGCGCGCGCTCCCGTCGTGGCGATCGTGACAAAGGTGGACAAGGTGCCGCGCGACCGCGTCGCCGAGCATCTGCTGGCTGTGTCTCAGCTGGGCGACTGGGCCGATGTGGTGCCCGTCTCCTCCGTGAAGGACATCCAGGTGGACGTGCTCACTGAGGTGTTGGTGAAGCACCTGCCCGAGGGGCCGTCCCTGTATCCCACGGGCGAGGTCACGGATGAGCCGGAAGACGTGCGGGTGGCCGAGCTGATCCGCGAGGCGGCGCTCGAGGGCGTGCGCGACGAGCTGCCGCACTCGATCGCCGTGGTGGTGGAGGAGATGGTCGAGTCCGATCAGCCAGCGCCCGAGGGCAAACTGCCGGTACTCGAGATCCGTGCGCACCTGTTCGTGGAGCGCGACAGCCAGAAGGGCATCATCATCGGCAAGGGAGGCTCGAGGCTCAAGGAGGTGGGAGCGACTGCCCGCCAGGGCATCGAGCGCCTGCTGGGCCGCAAGGTGTTCCTTGACCTGCACGTCAAGGTGGCCAAGGAGTGGCAGCGCGACCCCAAGCAATTGGGGCGCCTCGGGTTCTAGGGTGGCTGCGCCGCAAACCCCCTCGTAGGCACCTGTGGTTCCGCTTGCGCGCGCTGGGTGAACCGAGTTGGATAAGCCGTAGCGTCGATCGCTGAGGAGAGTGCGCCATGACCGATCCGTCGATGTACACCGCGGCACAGGCCGCCCACCCTGGGACGCCGCCGGCGGTGTTGGCTCAGATAGTCCAGGACAGGCCAGACCTCCGTGCGGCAGTCGCTGGAAATCCAGCCGCGTATCCGGCATTGGTGGAGTGGTTGGGGGCGCTCGGCGACCCGGCTGTGGACGCAGCCATTGCCTCCCGAAGCGCCGTCCAGTCGCCGCCCCCACCCGCCGCGCAGCCAGCACCACCCGCCTCGCAACCAGCACCACCCGCCGCGCAGCCAGCACCACCCGCCTCGCAACCAGCACCCCAAGTGATCCAACCGCCGGGTGCCGTTTACGCGCCCGCGCCGACGTACGCTCCCGTAGGCCCGGCATCCGGCAAGAAGGGGCTCGGAGCAGGGGCGATCATTGGCATCGTGGTGGGCGCGTTGGTGCTGGTCGGTGGGCTCGTCGTGGGCGGCTTCTTCTTGGTACAGAGCGTCTTCGGCACGTCTGAGCCGCAGGGCTATGGCGACGATGCTGCCCTCGACGAGCTCTGGGACGAGTGTGCCGCCGGCGATATGGCCGCGTGCGATCTGCTGTGGCAGACCGCGCCATCGGGCTCCGAATACGAGACGTTCGGTGACACGTGCGGCGGTCTGCAGGACGAGGGCTCCGGGGTGATGTGCGCGGCGGCCGGTGGGTCGAGCGCCGCCAACACGTACGGCGACGACGCCACGCTCGATGCCTCCTGGGATGCGTGCGCCCAGGGCGACATGCAGGCGTGCGATGAGCTGTACTTCGCGTCGGGATTCGACACCGACTACGAAGCCTTCGCCGACATCTGCGGTGGCGCCGCGGAGAGCGGATCCGGCGGTAGCTGTGCGTCGCTAGGCGGCGGCGATCCTGCCGCCGGCGGCTACGGCGACGATCCGCAGTTCGATGCGCTATGGGACGCGTGCGCCGCTGGCGACATGGCCGCGTGCGACGACCTCTACGCGCTGTCGCCGATCGGATCCGAGTACGAGGCCTTTGGCGACACGTGCGGCGGGACGCAAGCCCCGGGCTCGGGCAGCTTCTGCACTGCCGACACTGGCTCGAACGGCAGTACCGCCGCCTTCACCTATGGCGACGACTCCGCGATGGATGCGCTGTGGGATGCGTGCGAGCAAGGCGACATGGGCGCGTGCGACGAGCTCTATATGCTCGCTCCCATTGGTTCCGAGTACGAGACGTACGGCGACACGTGTGGCTATCGACAGGAGCAGGGCACGAGCTTCTGCGAGGAGTAGGCCTGCTCCGTCACGCGGGCGTCGCGCATGCGGGGCGCCCGCTGAACGCAATACCCACACGGTCGCCGGGAGACTTAGCGTCGTTCGCGGCATGCTGGATGGTGACCAGCACGCCATCCTCGACCACCCTCACCACCGTGTGTCGGTGCGCGCCAAGGAAGCTCGAGGTGACCACGACTGCAGGCACTCCGTTGTCTGCGAACTCCACGTCCTCGGGGCGCACGTAGGCGATGACGGCGCCGTCGTCGAGCGGCGCACCCAAGAGATCGAACGTGGCGCGGTACGCGCGGATCACGCCGCCCACGATGCTGCCGGGAAGCTTGTTGCTGAGGCCCACGAAGTCTGCCACGAATGCGCTACGAGGGCGTGAGTACAACTCCTCCGGCGTGCCGATCTGCTCGATCACTCCGTTGTTCATGACCGCCACACGGTCAGCCATGGCAAGGGCCTCCTCCTGATCGTGGGTCACAAACAGTGTGGTGATCTTGAGGTCGGTCTGAATGCGGCGAATGAGGTCGCGTAGCTCAACGCGCACCTTGGCGTCGAGCGCCGAGAGGGGCTCGTCGAGGAGGAGCACGCGGGGCCTTGTCACCAGCGCCCGCGCCAGAGCGACCCGCTGCTGCTGCCCGCCGGACATCTGGTGTGCGAAGCGGTGCTCGAGTCCTTCGAGACCCACCTCGGCAAGCATGCCTCTGGCCCGTTCGCGACGCTGGTCGGCCGGCACCTTGCGCATCCGTAAGCCAAACTCGACGTTCTCTTGCGCGGTCATGTGCGGAAAGAGCGAGTACGACTGAAACACCATCCCCATGTCGCGCTTGTTGATGGGCAGGTGCGAGACATCTGCGCCCGCGACCGTCATGACCCCTGACGTCACGGGTTCGAGGCCCGCGAGGGAGCGCAATGCGGTGGTCTTTCCGCATCCCGAGGGTCCGAGAAGAGCCACCAGCTCCCCGGGAGCGAGCGTGAGGGAGAACCCTCGAAGCGCCTGCATCTGCCCGTAGTGCTTCACCACGTCCGTCAGTTCGACGGTGGCGGAGCCGGTTTCGGGCGAGGTAGGGGAGTCGATGGTGTCGACGAGGGCGGTCATGAGCGGGACCTCCGTGGCTGGTTGCCGACGCGCCCAATGACGATCAGCAGGATGAGGGCGAACACGAGTGACAGCACCACCACGATGTTCGATAGGTAAGGGTCCTGCTTGGCGACGAGCACAAGCGACGTCTGCAGGTTGGTGCGGCTGAGGAGTGAGGCGATGGTGAACTCGCCCAGTACCGCCGCGATCGAGATGAACGACGCCGCGAGGATTCCCCGTCGAAGGTTGGGCAGGATCACGTCCCACAGCACGTGAAACCAGCTTGCCCCGAGCGACCGAGCCGCCTGCGTCAAGGTGGGCACGTCCACCGCCATGAGATTGGCGTGAATGGCCCGGTAGGAGAACGGCAACACCAGGATCACGTACGCGAAGGCGAGGGTCCACGACGAGGATCCGAAGATCTGTGCCACCACCCGGAACACCGGTGCGAGCCCTACGACGAGTGCCACTGCGGGAATGGTGAGCGGCAGCAGGCAGACGAACTCGATGACCTTCTCCCAGCGGGGCACGTGGAGGCGCACGAGCACCATCGTCGGAACCAGCAGGACCAGCATCAGCGCCACTGTGACGAGCGCGAGGACAAGTGAGTTCTGCACGCCCGCCGCGAGTGGCTTGGCCGCCGCACCCAGATCGCCACTGAACAGTCCGAGCCAGTGATCGGCTGTCAGTCCTCCGTCAAGCCCGCCGCGGATCGTGAAGCCAACGAGCGCGGCGATGGGGGTCCCCAGGAAGAGCGCTGTCGCGGAGAGGATGATGACGCGCGTCGTGCGTCGTGGCGACACGGAGGCAGGCCGTGTGGACTGGCGACCGCGCGGCGCCTTCGGGACCAGCGCGGGCGGCGTCGTCGTGTGGTGAGTCGAGGTCATCGTCGCCACCTTGAGGCTCGGCGCTCGAGCGCGGAGTAACCGGCCATCACGAGCGCCATGACAAGGATCATGCCGAGGGCCAGTGCGCCGGCGAGATTCTCGCGTCCCAGCACCGTCTCGGACGAGAGGGCGCCACGAATCTGTAGCGGGACGATCTGCGAGCCTTGCGAGATGAGCGCAGCCGCCGTGGCGTAGGCGGAGAACGCGTTGGCGAAGAGCAAGAGGAGCGAGCCGGTGAGCGACGGCAACAACACGGGGAGGCCGATGCGCCACCAGTATGTGGCGCGGCTTCCCCCGAGGATCGCGTTGGCCTCCGCCCACTGCGGCTTGAGGCCCTCGAGCGCCGGAAGGAACACGATCACCATGAGCGGCACCTGGAAGGCGAGGTAGGGGAGGATCAGGCCAGGCATCTCGTAGAGCCAGGTTCCAGTCGCGTAGAGGTCGAGTCCGAACCTGTCGCGCAGGAAGACAGTGACCAGGCCGTTGATGCCGATCGCGGCGATGTAGGCGAACGCCAGCGGAACCCCTGCGAACTGGGCGAGGACACCCGCGACGGCATCCACGGTGGTGCGTAGCCATCCTGTCGGCTGCATACCCAGGAGGGCATAGCAGACCGCGGCCCCGAGGAGCACGCCGAGCACAGCGGTCAGTGCCGAGAGCCAGACTGAGTTCCAAAACGTCTTGAGGATGACGGGATCGCCGAGCCCGGTGACGGCACTGAGCGAGAACGCGCCGTCGCCGTCGGCGAAGCCGCTGCCCACGGCAAGAGCTGTAGGCAGCGCGAGGAAGACCAGAACGTAAGCCCCAAAGGGGAGCAACCCAAGAGCTGCTCCCCTTTGGACCGTGATGTTACGAGACAGCGGAGGCCCACTTCTCGCCGAGCAGCGTGCCGGCGTTCTCCGACTGCTGGGCATTGGGCACGTGCGTGGTCTGCGGGACGGCCGGCAGCGCGTCCCACAGCTCCTGGTTCAGCGTGCCAGCCTCGGCCATCGCCGACGCCCGGACGGGGCGAGCGCCGCCCTCGAGCCACAGGTTCTGCGCCTCGTCCGAGTACAGGAACTCCTGCCACAGGCGCGCGGCGGCGGGGTGCGGCGCGTCCACGTTGATGGCCTGGTTGTAGTACGAGGCGTAGCCGTCACCGGGCAGCACCACGATCTCCCAGTTGCGCGTGCCCTCCATCGCGGCCTTGTTCGCAGCCTGCAGGTAGTCCCAGTCGAAGTCGACGGGAACCTCGCCCGAGGCGATGAGCGCAGGGGTCACGTCCACCTTGAGGAAGTTGCCAGCGGCGTTGAGCTGCTCAAAGAAGTCGATGCCTGCCTGGAAGTCGTCGAGGTCGCCGCCGTTCTGCACAGTGGCAAGGCCGACGGCCGCGAACGCGGCACCCGCCTGGGTCGGGTCGCCGTTGATCGCGACCGAGCCCTTGTACGCGGGGTCGAGGAGGTCGTCGATCGACGTGATCGCGGGTACGGCGTCGGGGTCGTAGCCGATCGCCATGTAGCCGCCGTAGTCGCCCACGTAGAGGCCGTCCTCGTGCTTGAGCGACGCGTCGATGTCGTCCCAGCCCTGCACCTTGTACGCGGCGAACTGGTCGAGGTTGGCGAGGGTCACCGTGAGGCCCAGGTCGAACACGTCGGGAGCGGTGTCCTGACCGGCGAGGTCCTGCGCGGCCTTGATCTCGTCAGCCGACGAGGCGTCGGGAGAGGCCTCGTTGATGGTGATGTCCGGGTACTTGGCGGCGAAGGCGTCGATGACAGCGCCGTAGTTGGCCCAGTCGCGAGGCAGCGCGATGACGTTGAGCTGGCCCTCCGCGATGGCGGCGGCCTCAAGGTCTGCCATGGTGCCGAAGTCGGCAAGAGAGGTCGCGGTGGCGGCGGCGGAGTCGGAGTTGTCCGACGACGACGAGCAGCCTGCGAGTGCAAGCGTCGCGGCGACGGCAACGCCGGCGAGGATGCGGTTGCGGGTCATGTAAGTGACGTCCTTTGGTGTGCGGTGTGTGCGCGAACGGCTGGAACGCGCGAGGCGGCGGGCAAAGCCCCCCGAGATGGCAAACTAGGGACGCCAGGGAAAGTCCTGGTAAACGGGCGTCAACGTGTCGGTTGCTAGTGCAAGGCGAAGTGGTGTCCGGGTTCGGCCGCGATCGTTACTGGATGCCCCGCGTTGGCAGCGGGAGACCCTTGTTGCCGGCTGGGCGGCGGGGGACTGGGGCGGCGATGCCAACACCTCCCGCGCGACGGGTGCGCTAAGGTGGCGGTATGCGTGCACTCTCGCTGCTCCTTCGCTGCCGCGACGAGGCCTAGAACAGGCCGGATCCTCGTCGCGGTGGTTGGTGTGCCGGCTCACAGACTTCACACCCAGCGATAAGGACCCCTCATGAGTGACTACTACACCGGCGGCAACCAGAAGCCTTCGGCCATGCCGATCCACAAGTACCGCCCGTTTCACGAGCAGATCGTCGTCGACCTGCCGGACCGCACGTGGCCATCGGCAAAGATCGAGAAGGCGCCCCGATGGTGCGCAGTGGATCTGCGCGACGGCAACCAGGCGCTCATTGAGCCCATGAATGCGGAGCGCAAGCTCCGCATGTTCAACCTGCTAGTGCAGATGGGCTACAAGGAGATCGAGGTGGGCTTCCCGAGCGCGAGCCAGACCGACTTCGACTTTGTGCGCATGCTGATCGAGCAAGACCTCATCCCCGAGGACGTGACCATCCAGGTGCTGACGCAGGCGCGTGAGCACCTCATCGAGCGCACCTACGAGTCGCTCAAGGGCGCTAAGAACGCCATTGTGCACCTGTACAACTCCACGTCGATCCTGCAGCGCGACGTCGTGTTCCGAGCGGACAAGGACGAGATCCGGGACATCGCCACGCACGGCGCGATGCTGTGTCAGAAGTTCGAGGAGACGATCCCCGAGACGCAGGTGTTCTACGAGTACAGCCCCGAGTCCTACACCGGCACCGAGCTCGAGTACGCCGTGGACGTGTGCAACGCGGTACTCGAGGTGTGGAAGCCCACCCCCGATCGCAAGGTGATCATCAACCTGCCCGCCACGGTGGAGATGGCGACACCCAACGTCTATGCGGACTCGATCGAGTGGATGAGCCGCCGCCTCGCGTACCGTGACTCCGTGGTGCTGAGCCTGCACCCGCACAACGACCGCGGCACCGCCGTGGCCGCGGCGGAGCTGGGCTACATGGCGGGAGCCGACCGCATCGAGGGTTGCCTCTTTGGTAACGGCGAGCGCACCGGCAACGTGGACCTCGTCACGCTGGGCATCAACCTGTTCAGCCAGGGCATCGACCCGCAGATCGACTTCTCCCACATCGACGAGGTTCGTCGCACGGTGGAGTACTGCAACCAGCTCGACGTGCACCCGCGCCACCCGTGGGGCGGCGACCTGGTGTTCACGGCCTTCTCGGGCTCGCACCAGGACGCCATCAAGAAGGGCCTGGAGCGCATGGAGACCGACGCGGCGCGCAAGGGCGTCACCGTGGACGACATCGTGTGGGGCGTGCCCTATCTGCCGATCGACCCGCGTGACGTGGGCCGCACGTACGAGGCCGTGATTCGCGTCAACTCGCAGTCCGGCAAGGGCGGCGTCGCCTACCTGCTGAAGACCGAGAGGCAATTGGACCTTCCGAGGCGCCTGCAGATCGAGTTCTCCCGCGTCGTTCAGCGTGAGGCCGATGCCTCGGGCGCCGAGATGACTGCCGGTTCCATCTGGCAGATCTTTGAGGATGAGTACCTCCCCGCGGCCGATGCCGAGAGGCAGTGGGGCCGGTTCGCTCTCCACGGCACACGCACGTCGTCGTCCGACTCCGGGCCCGACACGCTTGCCGCGGATGTTCGCGACGGCGAGGCGACGCTCACCGTCGAGGGCTCCGGCAACGGCCCCGTCGACGCCTTCGTGGCGGCGATTGGCACGCGTGGCGTCAAGGTGGAGGTGCTCGACTACGCCGAGCACGCGATGACTGCTGGTGGCGACGCCCGCGCGGCCGCCTACGTGGAGTGCCAGATCGGCGACGACATCGTGTGGGGAGTTGGCATCGATCCGTCCATCACCACGGCGACACTCAAGGCGATCATCTCGGCCGTCAACCGCGCCGAGCGTGGCTGACCTCGCGACCTTGTCTGATCAGCGAGGGCGGGGTGCGGTGCGCCCCGCCTTCGCATCGGACACCGACGCGATCGCGGCGGTGTGGGTCGAGTGCTTCCCCGACGACGCCGCGTACAACGTGGGCACCGAGGCGGTGGAGCGCAAGCTCGCCATCGCCGACGGTCTGCTGTGGGTCGCCATGGACGGCGCCGACGTCGTGGGCGCGTTGGCCGCTGGCTACGACGGCTGGCGGGGCTGGCTCTACCACCTGGGTGTGGTGGAGTCGCATCGGGGCAGGGGCTTGGCGAGGTCGCTCGTCGAGGCCGCCGTTGGCGAGCTCAAGGCTCGCGGCTGCGTCAAGGTGAACCTGCAGGTGCGCGAGAGCAGGCCCGAGCTCATTGGTCTCTACGAGGCGCTCGGCTTTGCCGAGTACCGCGCGCGTTCGATGGGGCGGTTGCTGGCCGACTAGGCCTGCATTGGGCGCATGTCTCAGGTTGAGGCGTACGACAACGGCGTTGCGCTCCGACCTTGAGCCGCACGCGAGGCCCCACACTGATCGGGCGGGGCCTCGCGTCTCGAGTCTCGGCTCGCGTCGCGCGCGCCGTCGAATCTAGGGTCGTACCAGGGCGAAGCCAATCTCAGCGCCGAGACCCTGGAACATGCCCAGATGGATCAGGGGCATCACCATTGGCTCAATGAAGCGCGAGGTGACGAGTCCTCCGACGTGCAGCGGGTCGAAGCCGACGCTGGCAAGCAGCTCGGAGACGTCGGCGGCTGCCGCGGCGTCGTCGGAGGCGAGGGGGACCACCAGCCCCGCCGCCATGAGCGCCTCGTTCGAGTAGGTCGCGGCGAAGATGGTGTTGAGTGCCTTGACGAACCTCGCGTCGGGGGCGGATGCCGCCAGTTGCTCCGCGCCCGAGCTGTGGCCAGCGACGGTGAGTCCTGTGTAGTCGGCCGTGAGTGGGTTGGTTGCGTCGATGACCAGGCGCTGGCCGAGGGCGTCAGCGTGGGCTGCGACGATCTCTAGCGCCGCCTCGTAGGGCACGGCGAGCACGACGACTTGCGTGTCGAGCGCTCGCTCCAACGGGACCGCGGTGGCGCCTGTGGTGGCCGCGATTGCGGCGAGTGCCTCGCCGGATGGGTTGGAGTTGGTGAGCAGCACGTCATGGCCGGCGCCCGCCAAGGTGGCGGCTAGCCCGCGCCCCACGTTGCCCGCGCCGATAATGCCGATGTTCGTCATGGTTCCTCCATTTAGTTCGAGTTCGAAGTAATGCAGTCGGATAAACTACTTCGAGTTCGAAGTTATTCCGGGAGGCTGGTATGGATGCGGAGCGCTGGAGCGCGGAGGAGATGTCTGGCTGGCGCGCCTTCCTCGAGGCGCATGCACGCCTGGCTCCGCTCATCGAGGCTCAGCTCGAGGCCGACGGTGACATCACGCACGCGCAGTACGGCATCCTGCTGGCGCTGCAGGCGGAGCCGCAGGGTCTGCCGATGTCTCGCATTGCCGAAACGGTGTTCTCCTCGCGGTCGGGGCTGACGTACCAGGTAGACCGGCTGGTAGAGCGGGGCCTCCTCACACGCTCCGTGGACCCGGACGACGAGCGCCGTCGCGTGGTGCGCCTCACGCGAGACGGCGTAGACGTGCTTGCCGCCGTGACGCCCGGCCACCTCGCGCTCGTGCGAGAGCTCTTTGTTGGTCCGGTGGGTGGACGCATGGCGGTCCTTGCGGCGGCCCTTGCGGACGCACGTTCCGCGGCACACGCTCGGTCTGCCGAGGCGTAGCCGCGCCGAAGCGCCCGGCTGAGCCCGCGCGTCGGCCGTGCGGGGGACAATGGTCGGGTGCCCCTGTACCGCGACCACGCCATCGTGCTCCGCACCCACAAGTTGGGTGAGGCCGATCGCATCGTGACCATGCTGACGCGCGGTCACGGCAAGGTGCGCGCGGTGGCCAAGGGGGTGCGCCGCACGTCGAGCCGCATCGGCGCGCGCATGGAGCCGTTCATGCTGGCAGACGTGCAGCTGTACGAGGGGCGCAACCTTGACATCGTGAGCCAGGTGGAGACGCGCGAGCCGTATGCCAAGCGCATCTCCGAGGATTACGCGCTCTACACCGCGGCCACTGCGATGGTGGAGACGATCGACACGATCGTGGATCACGAGCGAGAGCCGGCGCCCGAGCACTTTCGGCTGCTTCATGGCGGGCTCGGAACCCTGAGCCGCCGCGAGCACGATCCTGGCCTTGTGCTCGACTCGTTCCTGCTGCGCGCGCTCGCGCTCGCTGGCTACGCGCCCAGCTTCGACGAGTGCGCGACGTGCGGCGCGCCGGGACCGCACCGCGCCTTCATGGTGGGCGGCGGCGGCGCGACATGCGAGAACTGCCGCCAGCCGGGTGCCGCCGCGCCCGCGCCCGAGACGTTCCGCCTGCTCAGCGCGCTTCTTGACGGCTACTGGCCCGTGGCCGATGCGTCCGACGGTAGGCATCGTCGCGAGGCTGCCGGTCTGATTGCCGCGTACTCGCAGTTCCACCTGGAGAAGCGTGTGCGCAGCCTTGGCCTGGTAGATCGCACCGACTCCTAGGCGTGCATCGCTCCTGGTGGGGGTCGCCTCGAGGGCCCTCGCGCCCTCTATGTCACACAGTGTTATTGAGAAGTTCACCTGTTTGTGGCCAATCCGTCCATGTTGAGTCCCTAGTCTGGACGCAACGTCCGCGAGACCGCGGGCGGTGGACGAACACGGGAGGCTCTGCGTGAGGCGCACGGTGATCTTCGACTTCGATGGGACGCTGGCCGTGGGCCCGGGACCTGTCGAGGCCTATCTCAAGTGCGTGGATCGTCTGGCCGACGCCCCCGACTTTGCCGCGACGGCTCGTGCCAACCTCGAGATGCTGGAGCGCGGCGACGACAGGTTCGTCGACGCGTACGATGCCGTGCGCGCCGCCGCCGTCGACAGCTCGATTGCCGACTCAGTCCTGTCGCAGGGATACATGGACAGCAGGGCGGTGCTCGCGTCCGAGCTGGCCCCTGTCGAGGCTCCCGAGGGTCTTGCCGGGTTCCTTGCCGAGCTGGCTCCGCTTGCTGACCTCGTGCTGGTGACGAACGCGCCCGAGGTGCGTATGCGCGAGGCGCTCGTCGCCCTCGGCGTGGAGGGCGTGCTGCACTCCCGCGTCTTCGACGCGCGCAAGCCGCACGGACTCGTTGCCGTCGTGGCCGACGCCCTCACGCGAGGACCCGTGCTGAGCGTCGGCGACATCCACGCGAACGACCTCGCGCCGGCGTCCGCCGTTGGCGCCGACACCGCGCTTGTGGGGCCATCCTTCGCCCTCCACGCCGCGCAGGTCACCATGGCCGCGCGCCACCTCCCGGAGCTCTACCCCTCCCTCACGACGTGGGTGAAGACCTCGCCCGCCACCGTGCCGTCCGGCACACCTCTCTCTCAGTGAAAGGCACCACCTCCATGCGCAAGACCCTCCTGGCGTCCAGTGCGGTCGCCGCTGCCGTGCTGACGCTCGCCGCGTGTAGCACCGACTCCGCCGACTCCGCCACCGCGGCTTCGGGCACCGACGAGACCGCGTCCGATTGGCCCTCGGAGATCACGCTCGCGCTGATCCCCAACGAGCAGGTCGACGATCTGGTCACGTCTGTTGAGCCTCTCACCGACTACCTGTCGAGCGAGCTGGGCATCACCGTCACCGGCGTGGTGACAAAGGACTACCAGGCTGCTGTCGAGGCCATCGGTTCGGGTCAGGCCCAGATCGCCATCGCCGATGCGGGTTCGCTGGCTGCCGCCGAGGACCTGTACGGTGCCCACGCGGTGCTGCAGGACGTGCGCTACGGCGCGTCGTCCTACGCTTCGGAGTTCTTCACCAACATCGAGAACGCCGGCAAGTACTGCGCCGACGAGCCCGTCAAGGCCACGTACCCGGCCACCGGCCAAGAGTTCCTGTACTGCAACGGCGTGGCCTCGGGCGACGACAACACCGGCGTGGGTCCCGTGGCCATGGACGCGCTCGCCAACATCGAGCCCGGCACCAAGGTCGCTTTCGGTAACACCACGTCGCCCGCCGGTTACCAGCTGCCCGTCCTGGCGCTGGAGGACCTCGGCACGTCGATCGACGACCTCGACCAGGTTCCCGTGACCGGTAACGACACCCTCATCATGGCCGTGTACAACGGCGACGCCGAGGTGGGCTTCGCGTACTGGGACGCGCGCTCGTCGATCGACGCAGCCGAGGTGCCCGACCTCGCCGATCGCGTGGTGGTGTTTGGCCTCTCGGAGATGTACCCCAACGGCGGCGTGGTCCTCTCGGACGACCTGCCCGAGGACCTGCGCGCCGAGATCACGGACCTCATGGACCACTTCTCCGAGGTTGACCCCGAGACGCTCAGCAACATCTTCAGCCAGACCGACTGGGTCCCCGCGGACCCCGCCGCGATCGACCTCGCTCGCAAGGTCAACGCGCGCTTCAGCGAGTAAGCGCACACGCCATATGAGCGCACACGCGCTGGGCGCGGAGGCCGGGGGCGCACCCTCGGCCTCCGCGTCGTGGCCTGTTGAACTGAAGGACGTCACCGTCCGCTACCCCAACGGGGTCGTGGCGCTCAAGGGCGTCTCCGTCCGTATTGAACCCGGCGAGATCGTCGCGGTGGTGGGCCTGTCTGGATCTGGCAAGTCCACACTGATCCGCACCATCAACGGCCTGGTGCCGGTCACCGAGGGCACCGTCACCGTGGGTGACCACGTGGTGAGCGAGCTGCGGGGGCGCGCGTTGCGCGAGCTGCGCGGCCATGTCGGCATGATCTTCCAGGCGTTCAACCTTGCCGACCGAGCGAGCGTGTTCCACAACGTGCTGGTGGGCCGGTTTGCTCACACGCCCACGTGGCGCACGCTGATCGGCGCCGCGAGCCCGCGGGACCGTGAGGTGGTCATGCGCGCGCTCGACTCGGTGGGCATGCTCGAGAAGGTGTGGGGCAGGGCGGGGGCCCTGTCGGGTGGCCAGAAGCAGCGTGTCGCTATTGCGCGCGCCCTGAGCCAAGAGCCGTCCGTGATGCTCGCCGACGAGCCAGTGGCCAGCCTCGACCCGCCCACGGCCCACTCGGTGATGCGCGACCTTGAGCGCATCAACCAGGAACGCGGCCTGACGGTGCTGGTCAACCTGCACCTCATGGACCTCGCGCGCCAGTACACGACGAGGATGATCGGCCTGCGGCAGGGCGAGCTCGTCTACGACGGCCCCGCCGCCGACGCCACGGACGCCGACTTCGAGGCGATCTACGGCCGCCCCATCCAGCCGCGAGACAGGCTCGACCGGTGACCGCGACGCGACTCGACGTCCCCGCACGCCCCCGCACGTGGCCGCGCACGGTGGCCATCGCGGGCGCGATCATCGTCATCACATTGCTCACCACGCTGCCGGCGCTGGGCGGGGTGGAGATCGACCTTGGCGCGATCGCGCGCAACTGGGGCAACGGCGCGGACCGCATCGCCAAGCTCATGCGTCCCGACCTGTCGATCCTGCCGCGCACGTGGCAGCCGTTGCTGGAGACGCTCGAGATGGCGCTCGTGGCGGCGGCAATCTCGGCGGCATTCGCGATTCCGTTGTCGCTGTGGGCCGCCCGCCCCACCAATCCGAACGCGCCGTTCCGTGTGGCGGTGCGCAGCGTGCTCAACATCATCCGCGCGGTCCCCGACCTCGTATACGCCACGATCCTGGTGGCCATGGTGGGCGTGGGCGCGTTGCCCGGCGTCATCACGCTGGTGCTGTTTGACCTCGGCATTGTTGTCAAGCTCGTCTCCGAGGCCATCGACTCGGCCGACGCCGCCTATATCGAGGCGGGCAGGGCGGCCGGCGGCACCCAGACGCAGATCAATCGAGTGACGGCGCTGCCGCAGACATGGCCGGTGTTTGCGAGCCAGGTCCTGTACTCGCTTGAGCTCAACGTGCGCGTCTCGGCGATCCTCGGCCTCGTGGGTGCGGGTGGCATGGGCCGGCTCATCGATGAGGTGCGCGGCTTCTATCGCTACGACGCACTCGCCACGATCATCCTCGAGCTGCTGGTGGTGGTCATCGCCATCGAGATCACCTCCAACGTCCTGCGAAAGAGGCTCCGATGACGGCCCCCGCGATCGCGCCCCTCGCCATTCCGGCGCGCCCCCGCAAGCCGCTCGTCCGCGCGGCCTGGGCACTCGTCACCGTGGCGCTCATCGCCGCGTGGTGGCATCTGGACATCGGCCT
This sequence comes from Demequina lutea, assembly GCA_003246255.1. Lineage (GTDB taxonomy): Bacteria > Actinomycetota > Actinomycetes > Actinomycetales > Demequinaceae > Demequina > Demequina lutea_A. The sequence continues at coordinate 6,327 of QKAX01000150.1, read as the reverse complement.
GCGCGACCTCGCGACGCTGCCACCAGACATCGTCCATTACACGCGCCTGATGTTCACCGACCCGGATCTGACGGCGCTGCCTGACGCCTTCTTCCAGACGTGGCGATCGGTGGCGATGGCGTGGGTGGGCGCGCTGCTCGGAGTGGTGCTCTCGACGCTGCTGGGAATCCCGGCGGCCGCGGGCGTGGGCCCGTGGTGGGTGCGGCTTCCCCTGCGCGGGCTGTTCGCCGTGATCCGCGCGGTGCCCGAGGTGGTGATCGCCATCATCATCCTCACGGTCACGGGCCTCACCCCATTCACGGGAGCGCTCGCGCTGGCCATCGGCGGTATTGGCACGCATGCGAAGTGGACGTACGAGACCATCGAGGCCGTCCCGTCGGGCACCTCGGAGGCCGTCACGGCCGCGGGAGGCAACCTCGCCCAGGTGATCCGGTGGGGCCTGTGGCCCGCGGCGGCTCCCGAGCTCATGTCGCTCGCGTTGTACAGGTTCGAGATCAACGTGCGCACCTCGGCGATCCTGGGACTGATCGGAGTGGGCGGCATCGGTGACCTGTTGACGGGCTATACCCAGCACCGCCAGTGGGATACCGTTGGCGTGCTCATCGTGGTGGTGATTGCGGTGACCATGTCGATCGATGCCGTGTCGGGGCGCATTCGCCGCCGCATCATGGAGGGAGCCCGCGTTCGTGACGTGGAACGGAGCGCCTGACGCACCCCCCAGCACCCGCATCGCCGCGCTCGCCTCGTCGATGCAGCCAAGCGAGCTTCGCGTGGCGGAGACCATCGCGTCGGACCTGCGACGAGCCGTGGATATGACGGCCCAGGAGCTTGCCGATGCGGCGGGAGTGGGACGAGCATCGGTGGTGCGCACCGCGCAGTCGCTCGGCTACGACGGCTACCCGCAGCTGAGGGTGGCGCTCGCTCGCGAGCGAGCGTTCGACGAGCCCGTCGCCCAGGAGGCCCCGGGTGGGCTCGGCATCATGCGCTCTGCCATCGACAGGTTCGCCCGCGCGCTGCCGCACGTGTCCGGCTCGCTCGACGAGCAGAACACCGAGGATGTGCTTGCTGCCCTCGACACGGCGGGTCGGGTAGTCATTGCCGCAACGGGACTCTCCGGCCCCCTCGGATACGACCTCGCGCTGCGCCTCGCCTCTGCCGGCAGGCCCGCGGAGTTCATGCCCGATGCCCTGGCCCAGCAGATCTCCGCGCGACAGCTGGGGGAGGGCGACGTATTGTTCGCCATCTCGGGCTCCGGTGCCACGAGCGCGACCCTCGAGGCCGTGAGTGGCGCGCGCGAGGCGGGCGCGACGGTGCTGGCCCTGACAGCCTTCGCCAGGTCCCCGCTCACCGCCCACGCCGACGTGACCCTCGTGGTGCCCCCTGCGTCGGCGTCGTTCAGGGACGAGCTGCTGCAGACGTCGCGGGCCGGACTCGCCCTGGTGGTGGAAGCCCTGGTCGAGGCCCTCGTGGCCCGACGAGGCGAGAGGGGCAGCGAGGCGAAGGCCGCGGCGCTGGCGGCGGTGTCGCACACGATCGACGCGTAACGCCGGATAGCCTGGGCACGTGAGTCCGATTGCCCCGCCCCCGCACGCCGGGGGAGCCACCCCGCCCGCCCTTCCCGCCGATGCGGTGCCGCGCCATGTGGCAATCGTGATGGACGGCAATGGCCGGTGGGCCAAGCAGCGCGGGCTTGCCCGCACGGAGGGGCACTCGCGCGGCGAGGCCTCCCTGCTGGACGTCGTCGCTGGCGCGATCGAGGTGGGCGTCACGCACGTGAGTGCGTACGCGTTCAGCACCGAGAACTGGAAGCGCAGCCCCGACGAGGTGAAGTTCCTGATGGGCTTCAACCGCGACGTGATCCGCCGCAGGCGCGACGAGATGCACGAGTGGGGAGTGCGCGTGCGCTGGGCTGGCCGCCGCCCCAAGCTGTGGAAGTCGGTCATCGACGAGCTCGAGACCGCGGAGCGGATGACGCGTGGCAACACGACGCTCACTCTCACCATGTGCGTCAACTACGGCGGCAGGGCGGAGATCGCCGATGCTGCGCGTGCCATCGCAGAGAAGGTCGCCAGGGGAGAACTTGACCCCAAGAAGGTCACCGAGAAGACCTTTGCTGCCCACCTTGACGAGCCCGACATGCCGGATGTTGACCTGTTCTGGCGGTCGAGCGGCGAGCAGCGCTCCAGCAATTTCTTGCCGTGGCAGGCCGCCTACGCGGAGTACGTCTTCAGCGACGTGCTGTGGCCCGACGTGGACCGCACGCACCTGTGGGCGGCTATCGAGGAGTACGCGCGCCGGAACCGGCGCTTCGGCGGAGCCGAGTAGCTCCGAATACCAGCGCGAAGACGGCGAGAATGATGCCGATGCCGAGCCACGGGGATCTCGCGAACGCCTCCAACAGCGAGAGGCCGAGTGTCGCGTAGATCGCGGCCCACGCGATGCAGCCGGGAATCATGGCGAGCGTGTAGAGGTCCCACCGCATGCGCATGTACCCGGCGCTGGCGTTGACCATGGTCTGAAAGCCCACGGTCAGGAACGAGAGCGGCACGCCGATGAACCCCCAGCGGTCAAGGAACGCGCGGGCCTTCTCGGCGCCCGGGCCGGACAGGCGCGCGGCCACCGCGGAGGCGCGGCCGTGCTGGGCCGCCGCCGTCGCCTCGGCGCCGCGCCGGCCCCAGCGACCGAGCCAGTAGGTGCCCTGCGCGCGGAAGAACACCACGCAGACGAGGAACAGGAAGATCGCCCACCAGCCAAGGCTCTCGACAAAGCTGGGTACGCCCGCCATTTAGTGGCCCTTCCTCGCACAGTCGGCACACACGCCTGTCAGCTCGACGATGTGCTCGATGCGAGAGTAGCCGTGCTCAGCCCCCACCCGCGAGGCCCAGGCCTCGATGGACGGCATGTCGATGTCCTGTGCGGCACCGCATATGCGACAGCGCAGGTGATGGTGGTGCTCCTCGCCCGCCTCGCAGAGTCGGTACAGGGTCTCGCCGTGCTGGGTGACCACGGTGTCCACGTCGCCAGTCTCGGCAAGAGCCTGGAGGGCGCGGTACACGGTGGCGAGGCCCGCAGTGGATCCGCCGCGGCGCAACCTCCCGTGCCAGTCCTGCGCGGAGCGGAAGCCGCCCTCTTGCAGAGCGGTGAGGATGGCGGCCCGCTGCTTTGTCATGCGCGTGCGTGGCTCGGTCATGGCGTCCCCCTGACGCGTCTGAGGGTGGTGGTCACGAGGCTCACCACTACATAGAGGCCCACGCCCACTACCACGATGAGGGCGCCGGGCTGCAGGTTGTGTTCGAGCGTGATGGCCACGCCGCTGAGCGTGAGCACGGCCCCTAGGCCCATCGCGACGTGCATGGTGCGCGAGAAGGACCGGGTGAGCTGCTGAGCGATCGCCACGGGCAGGATCATCAGCGCGCTGACGAGCAGCACTCCCACCACGCGCATCGCCACGGTGATGGTGACGGCCGCAAGCACGGCGACCACCATGTTGAGCACGCCGACTGGAAGGCCGGTGGAGCGCGCGCACGGCAAACAGTGCGGGGCGCAGCCCGAGGCCCACGATCAGGATCACGGCGGCAAGGCCACCGGTGACCCACACATCGGCCCACGTCACGGTGGAGATCGAACCGAACAGGTAGCCGAGCAGGTTCGCGTTCGAGCCTCCGGCGGCGCCGATCAGCAGCACGCCAGTCGCGATGCCGCCGTAGAACAGGATCGCCATGACCACGTCCGCCGCGGCGCCCAGCGAGCGCATCCGCTCGATCGTGACCGCGCCGGCGATGGCAAAGATGACGGCGCCGGGAATGGCCCACGCGTCCTGCTGAGCGAGCCCGGCCGCTGAACCAGCGAGCCAGCCGGCGGCCACACCGGCGAGAGCCACGTGCCCGATGCCGTCGCCCAGCAGCGCCATGCGCCGCTGCACCAGGTACGTGCCCACCACGGGCGTCGCGAGTCCCACGAGCAGGCCTGCCAGCAACATGCGCTGGACCAGCGGCTCACCGAGCAGGCCCATCACGGCGACTCCAATCCGAGTGCGGGGTGCGAGTGCCGCGTCTGCGGGTCCTCGTGCGGGTGGTCGTGGTCGTGGCCAGGCAGGGCGTGGACGCCCAGATCCTCGGGCGGCGCGCCCACGTACGTCACGCAGCCATGCTCAAGCACCACGGCGGTATCGATGTGGCGTGCGATCGCTCCGAGCTCATGGAGCACGATCACGATCGCAACGCCGTCTTCCTTGAGGTGGCCCAGTGCGTGGGCGAAGGCGACCTGCGACTCGAGGTCGACGCCGGCCATCGGCTCGTCGAGGATGAGCAGGCGGGGCTTGCGCACGAGCGCGCGCGCGATGAGCACGCGCTGCTGCTGACCGCCCGAGAGGCGGCTGACGTCACGCGAGGCGAGGTCCTGGATGCCCATGGTGGCCAGCGCGGCGAGCGCCTTGTCCTTGGCGCCGATGCCCGCGCGCAGCTTGCGATCGCCGAGCAGGCCCGAGACGACGACCTCCAGAGCGGTGGCGGCCACGCCGCCCGACGCCGACATGCGTTGCGGCACATAGCCCAGACTCGCCCGGGCGGAGGCCGAGGCGGGTTCGCCGAACATCGTGATGCTTCCCGCGGTGGTGGGCACGGCGCCCACGAGCGAGCGCACGAAGGTGGACTTGCCGGATCCGTTGCCGCCCATGAGCGACACGACCTCGCCGGGGTGGGCATCAAGGCTCACCCCGTGAAGGATTTCGGTTCCCTGGAGAGACACGCGAACGTCCCGCGCCGTGAGAACTGGCTGCGGGACGTCGGCGTTGCTGGAGGCGCTACTCACAGGCGAGGGCCTCCCTGAGCGCGTCGAGGTTGCGGAGCATGACACTACGGTAGTCGTCGCCATCGGCCACCGACTCGATCGGGTCGAGCACCGCTGTCTGTACCCCGGCGTCGGAGGCGACTGCCTCGGCGACTCGGGGACTCACGAGGGACTCAGTGAAGACAGTCGTGGCGCCGGTCTGGTCGATGATGTCCGCGATCTCGCGCAGGCGCGCGGGCGACGGCTCTCCCTCGGGATCCAGGCCTGCGATCCCCACCTGGGTGAGGCCGTAGGCATCTGCGAGGTAGCCGAAGGCTTCGTGCGCGGTGATGATGTCGGTACGCTGGCAAGCCGCGAGCCCGGTGGAGAACTCGTCATCCAGTTCGTTCAGATCCGCCGCAAGGGACTCGGCGTTTGCGGTGTACGTGGCAGCGTTGGCCGAGTCGAGCGACGCGAACTCGTCGCCCACGGCGAGCGCGTACTGCGCGAGCAGCGCGGGCTCGAGCCAGAAGTGCGGGTCGGACGAGCCGTGGTCGTGGTCGTCGTGCCCCTCCTCCTCGGCGTCCTCCTCGTGGTTGTCCTCGCCGGCCTCCGCGAACGCGATGACCGATCCGGCATCGAAGGCCGTCACGCCCGTGGTGTCGATCGCATCCTCCACTGCCGGCTGGAAGTCGTGGATGTAGAGCACCACGTCGGTCTCGCCGAGCGAGCGCACGGTGGCGGGGGAGAGCTCGATGTCGTGCGGCTCGACTCCCGCAGGGGTGAGCGAGGACACCGACACGAGGTCGCCGCCCACGGCCTCTGCGACGTACTGCAGGGGGTAGAACGCAGCGGCGACTGTCAGCGCGGCGTCCGCGTTGTCGGAGGAACTCGCGGTGCCCGACGAGCACGCGGCAAGAGTGAGGGCGCCGGCGGCGGCGGTGGCCGCCATCGCAACTCGGCGGCGGTTCTTAGTGATCATGGTTCTCACGGTAGGGCTAGTGATAATCATTGTCAAATAAAGTCGTCGTCGAACCAATCGGCGAGGGTGTCCGCCTCGCCCGCCGCTGGGCTCAACACCTCGTCGGGCCGGGCGAGGGTCTCGTGGAACGCGCTAAGAATCTCGGCTCGCTCGTCGCCCCTTCCTGTCACCATGAGGCAGGTCCGGCGGGAGCGCGCGCCCCACGGGCCGGCATCGCCCATGCTGAGTTGGCGGCCGGCACCGTCCCACACGCACGCTGAGCCGGGACGGGATGCCACCCAGAACACGCCGCGCGTGCGCACCTTGTGGTCGGCGAGTCGGTGAAGATTTGCGCGCAGCCTGCCGGGGTGGAACGGCTGATCGCTCTCGAGCCGTAGGGTCCACACGCCCGCGTCCTCGCGCGGGGACCTGCCACTCACGCGGAGCGGGTTCGCGCGGTCAAGTGTGTCCTGAATGCGACAGCGGGGGCGCAGGGCCGCGGCCGCCGAAAGCGTGTCCAGGCGCCAGTGCTGAACTGTCGCGCCGTCGCCGCGAAGGTGCTGAGCCGCCGCGAACGACCCGGCGGGTGCCGCGTCGTG
>QKAX01000018.1 GCA_003246255.1 Demequina lutea | reverse complement strand
GTAGGCTAGGTGGCCGTGTCACGCGCGTCGCGTGTCGACGCCCGTTAGCCAGATATACGTCAAGGAGGGGTCCGTGGGATCCGTCATCAAGAAGCGCCGCAAGCGCATGTCGAAGAAGAAGCACCGCAAGCTGCTTCGCAAGACTCGTCACCAGCGCCGCAACAAGAAGTAGCGCGCAGGTCAAGCAAGGCCCGTGCCCCTCAGGGGTGCGGGCCTTGTTGTTGTCCGGGGCGTGCCCAGCGCCGCGGGCGCCGACTGACGCCTACTACTTCGCCTTGCGCTTCTTGGCAAACGCGCGGAACGGGCGCAGCAGCTGGTGGCCGATCGCGCGCACGATCTTGAGCAGGATCCAGGTGGTTCCCGCCGCCGATGCGCGGACGATCGACCGCCTGCCGTTGGGGTTGCGGCCGCGGAAGTCCTGGATGGGCCAGTCGTGCGACTTGGCGTGGCGGCGCAACTTGGAATCGGGGTTGATGGCGCACGGGTGACCCACGGCGCTCAGCATGGGGACGTCGTTCATCGAGTCGCCGTACGCGAAGCAGTTGGCGGGGTTGATCTGGAGGCGCGCCGCGAGCTCGCGCACGCCCACGGCCTTGGCCTCGCCGTGCATGAAGTCGCCCACGAGACGGCCCGTGTAGTGGCCGTTCTGGTGCTCCGCGACGGTGCCGAGCGCGCCGGTGGCACCCAGGCGTCGGGCGATGAGGCGGCCGATCTCCACGGGGGTGGCCGTCACGAACCACACCTGGTGGCCCTGCGCCCTGTGCTCGTCAATCAGCGCCTTGGTGCCGGGGAAGATGCGCATCGCGAGGATCTCGTCATAGACCTCTTCGCCAATGGCGGCCATCTCTGCGACGGACCAGCCCTTGATGATGCCGAGCGCCTCTGCCTTGAGGTCCGCCATCTGCTCTTTGGACTCGCCAAAGACCAGATACTTCATTTGCTCCCAGCCAAACTTGAGCAGGTCGCGGTTGCGGAAGTAGCCGCGTTCCTTGAGGCCGCGGGCAATGTGAAAGGAGCTCGCGCCCCGGATGACGGTGTTATCGACATCGAAGAACGCGGCGACCGTGGGCTGCGCCTTCGGGTCGGTACGCGTCATTGGGCCAGCCTAGCGGCGTGGGGGGCCCACGCCGAAAGTCCCAGGGAGGGCTAGTGACGATGTTCACGACCCGCCGCTCGCTTAGGGTGGTCGCGTGAGTGCGCGCGTTGTCCTGTATGTCCGCCCTGGTTGTCATCTGTGCGAGCCGGCCAGGGAAATCGTTGCTGCCGAGTGCGCTGCCGTCGGCATCGGGTTTGACGAGGTGGACATCGACGCGGTGGGCGGTGACGTGCGAGCGCGCCTCACTGACTTGGTGCCCGTGGTGGAGGTAGACGGCAACCAGGTGGGTTACTGGCGCATTCGTGCGGAGAATGTGCGCACGGCGCTCACCCGCGACGGGGGACAATAGACCCATGCCCACCGTCCACGTCGTGCGTCACGGTCACGTCTACAACCCCGACAAGGTGTTGTACGGCCGCATGCCCGGCTTTCACCTGTCCGACGCCGGCAAGCAGATGGCCGATGCCGTCGCCGCCCACCTGGTCAAGGAGGGCTACCCGATCACGCGGGTCATCGCGTCGCCTCTGCAACGCGCGCAGGAGACCGCCGCGCCCATCGCCGCTGCCTTTGGGTTGGGCATCGACACCGAGGACCGCATCATCGAGGCGGGCAACGTGTACGAGGGCGCCGCGCTACCTAAGGGCGCCAAGGACTTCCTGCACCCCCGCAACTGGTGGCTGCTGCGCAACCCGTGGAAGCCGTCGTGGGGAGAGCCATACAAGGAGCAGGCGGCGCGCATGTGGGACGCCATCATCGACGCCGCGGCCGCCAACCCGGATGGAGACACCGTGATGGTGAGCCACCAACTTCCCATCTGGGTGGCGCGCTCCGTCTATGAGCGACGCTCCTACCTGCACGATCCCCGCAAGCGCGAGTGCGCCCTCGGCTCCATCACGTCGTTCACCATCGAGGACGGCAGGCCCGTTTCGATGCAGTACGCGACCCCCGCCTCGCACGTGGAGGTGCCGTGACTCGCAAGGCCCGCATGCTCGTGCTGCTCGGCGTGATCGTGGCAGTGACACTGTGGCTCGCCGCGTGCGCGCCGCCCGATGCCGCGACCAGCCCCGGCTATGTGTCCGGAGATGGCGCCGTGAGCGAGTGGTCGGTGGGGGAGCGCCCCGGTCCGCTTGATCTGAGCGGCACGACATTTGCCGGCGACGACGTGTCGCTGGAGGACTACCGCGGCGAGGTGGTGGTGATCACCACCTGGTATGCGAGCTGCCCGCCGTGCCGCGCGGAGACGCCAGATCTGATCATCATGGACGAGCTTGACGGCGTGAGCGTGCTGGCCGTCAACGTGCGGGACGACGCGGCCACGGCGCAGGCGTTCCAGCGTTCGTTTGGCACCACGTACCCCTCGATCGATGGAGCCGACGGCACCGCCGTCGCCGCGATGCAGGGCCTGGTAGCAATGCGCGCGGTGCCCACCTCGCTCATCATCGACCCCGAGGGCCACGTGGCGGCCCGCGCGGTGGGCCGCATCGAGCCGTCAACCATGCTCGCGCTCATCCAGACCGCCGGCGAGGGAGTCGTGGACGTGCCCGACGTGACCTTCCCCGACGAGACCGGCGCGGGCGCCGAGAGCTGATGGGCGGCATCGGCTCCGACTTCGCCGCGACAGTGCTGAGCGGCTCGCTGCTGGCCGCGCTGCCAGTGGCGCTGCTCGCCGGGCTCGTGAGCTTTGCCAGCCCGTGCGTCGTGCCGCTGGTGCCCGGCTATATCGGCTACCTGAGCGGCATGGCCGGATCGGGCGGCGGCTCGAAGGGCTCGCGCCCGCGACTGCTCGCAGGCGTCGCGCTGTTTGTGCTGGGCTTTGCTGCGGTGTTTGTGGTGCTGGGAGTCGCCTTCGCGTCGGCCGGGGCGCGCCTTGGCCCGCAGATGGACGTCATCACGCGCGTGCTGGGCGTGCTCGTGGTGGTGCTCGGCTTCGTGTTCCTCGGCGCGATGCCGTTCATGCAGCGCGAGCGCCGCGTGCACCTCTCGCCGCGCGCGGGGCTGTGGGGCGCGCCGCTGCTAGGCATCACGTTCGGCCTGGGCTGGACGCCCTGCATCGGGCCCACGCTCGCGGCGGTGCTGACGCTCTCCCTCACCGAGGCGACGGCCACGCGCGGCGTGATCCTGGCCGTGGTCTACGCGCTGGGGCTCGGCCTGCCGTTCCTGCT
>QKAX01000057.1 GCA_003246255.1 Demequina lutea | reverse complement strand
AAGAACATCAAGTCCGCGGCGACCGACTCGGGCACGGTGATCGCGTTCGATCCCGTCGAGAAGCCCGGCATCAGCAACCTGCTGACCATCTACTCGGCGCTCACCGGAAGGGCCATCGACGACATCGTCGCTGAGTACGAGGGCAAGATGTACGGCCACCTCAAGGTGGACCTCGCCGAGATTGTGGTCAATGCCCTCACGCCCATTCGCGACCGTGCCATGGAATGGATCGAGTCCCCAGACAAGTTGGACTCTGTGTTGGCTGATGGGGCTGAGAAGGCGGCGCTGATCGCTCAGGGCACGCTCGACCGCCTCTACGACCGAGTGGGGTTGCTCAGGCCCCGCCGATGACGCGGGAGGCTGCATGACGGAGAAGTCGCGTTTAGCGCGCCGCTGGATCAGGCGCGCCCGAGGCCTCGTGGAGCGCGCCATGACGCTCTACAACGCCAGCCGCGTGGGCAAGACCATGAAGCGTTTTGGCGACCACAACGGCAACGTGCTCGCGGCGGGTATCGCGTACTACTCGCTCGCCTCGATCGCCGCAGGGCTGGTGCTCGTGGCCACTGTCGCGTCGGCGCTGGTGGGTTCGATACCCAATTGGCAGGACGCGTTCTACAACTTCTTGTCGACCACCATCCCTGGCCTCGTGGGCTCGGACGGCAACGGGCTTGTCTCGGCCGACGGGGTGAGCGGCTCTGGCGTTGCTGGCGCGGTGGGCGTCGTGTCAGTGTTGGTGCTGCTGAACACCGCGACGCGCTACGTGGGCGGCCTGCGCGCCGGCATCAGGACGATGCTTGGCCGCGCCTCCTCCAGTCCGCTCACGGGCAAGCTGCGCGACGTCATCGCGCTCGTGGCGCTCCTGGTGATTGCCCTGGTGGGCGTCGCCCTGCAGGTGACGGCCTCGCGCGCGGCCGACACCGTGGCCGGCTGGCTTGGCTGGGAGGATGCTTCCGGGTGGGGGCTGCGCCTGGGCGCGGGGCTCGCAGGGCTTGTTGCCGACGCGCTGTTCGCGGCTGTCGCGTTGATCGTGCTCGGAAAGGCGAACCGCACGCGCAGGTTGTGGTGGGTCGTGGGCGCAGTGGGCGTGGGCATCGGGATACTGCGGCTCGCGGTGAGCGCCTCGGTCGCAGGAAGCTCAGACAACCCCATCCTCGCGCCGTTCACCGCCATCATCACCATTCTGCTGTTCGTGGATCTTGTGAATCGGCTGCTCATGCTGGGTGGCGCCTGGCTGGGGACGTACACGACCCCTGCAGGCGAGGGAGAGGATCACGTGGGCGGCGATGCCGACACCACCACTATCACCAACCGCTCCGCCAAGTACCGCGATACCCCCGTCACGACCTCTCGCGTGACTGTCCGCTCGTAGGCCCTGCATCTCACCCCGGTCGTAGGGCGAGGGTTACCATGCCGTCATGGCACACATCCCTACACCCGGTGCCGAGCCCGGCATGCCAGCCATTCGCCTCGGCCAGTTCCTTCAGGTGGCTGGGCTCGTGGACTCGGGCGGCGAGGCCAAGGAGGCCATCCGCGAGGGCTACGTGAGCGTCAACGGCGAGGTGGACACGCGCAGGGGGCGGCAACTCCGCCCGGGCGACGTGGTGGAGCTCGATGGCCGCAAGGTTGTGGTCGAGGGCTAGGGCCCGCCGCGCACAAGCGAAGCGCCCGCCCCCTCGCGATGAGGGGACGGGCGTCGTCGTCCGTGCGGAGCCGGGCCTAGATCTCGCCGGTGTTGAGCACCTTCTTGACCTCGGAGATCGCCTTGGTGACCTCGATGCCGCGGGGGCAGGCCTCGGTGCAGTTGAAGGCCGTGCGGCACTTCCACACGCCTGCCTTGTCGTTGAGGATCTCGAGGCGGTCCCACTGGCCCTCGTCGCGCGAGTCGAAGATGAATCTGTGCGCGCCCACGATCGCCTGCGGGCCAAAGTACTGGCCGTCGGTCCAGAACACCGGGCATGCGGTGGTGCACGCTGCACACAGGATGCACTTGGTGGTGTCGTCGAAGCGCTCGCGCTCCTCGGGCGACTGCAGGCGCTCGCGCTCAGGCGCGGGGCCCGAGGGCATGAGGAACGGCATGATCTCGCGGTAGGAGGCGAAGAACGGCTCCATGTCCACGATCAGGTCCTTCTCCACGGGCAGGCCAGCGATGGGCTCGATGAGAATGGGCTTCGCTGGGTTGAGGTCCTTGAGCAGGGTCTTGCATGCCAGGCGGTTCTTGGCGTTGATGCGCATGGCATCCGAGCCGCACACGCCGTGCGCACACGAACGGCGGAAGGCCAGCGAGCCGTCCTGCTCCCACTTGATCTTGTGCAGGGCGTCCAGCACTCGATCAGTGGCGTGTGCCTCGACCTGGAACTCCTCCCAGTAGTCCTCCCCGGCCGCGTGGTCGCCCACGCCCTCGGGGTTCAGCCTGCGAATGCGCAGCGTGACGGTCATGGAGGGGACCCCGCCCACCTGGGCGGGTGCAGTGTCGACTGCCGTCATTCTTAGTACTTCCGTTCCATGGGCTGGTACGTGGTGATGGTCACGGGCTTGTAGTCCAGGCGGACCCCCTCGCCGGTGGCGTACGCCATCGTGTGCTTCATGAACTTGTCGTCGTCGCGAGTGGGGAAGTCCTCGCGATAGTGGCCACCACGGCTCTCCTCGCGGGCCAGCGCGCCGGCCACCGTGACCTCCGCGAGGTCGATGAGGAAGCCAAGCTCGAGGGCCTCAAGCAGATCAGTGTTGTACTTCTGACCGCGGTCGTGGATCGCCACGTTGGCGTAGCGCGCCTTGACGTCCGCCACGACCGCCGTCGCCTCGGCGAGCGACTCGGCGGTGCGGAACACCTGCACGTTGCGGTCCATGGTCTCCTGCAACTCCTTGCGGAGCCCGGCCACTGACTCGGTGCCGCCACCCGAAGCCGTGGCGCGCAGCCGCTCCACGATCTCCACCAGGCGTGCCTCGCCGTTGGCGGGCAGCGGTGCAGCCTCGGCGGTCGCCAGGGCGTGCTCGGCTGCCGCGATGCCGGCTCGTCGGCCGAACACGTTGATGTCAAGCAGCGAGTTGGTGCCCAGGCGGTTGGCGCCGTGCACCGACACGCAGGCGCACTCGCCTGCCGCGTACAGGCCCGTCACCTTGTCGGTGTTGTTGCGCAACACCTCGCCCTGCACGGTGGTGGGAATGCCACCCATCGCGTAGTGCGCGGTGGGGTACACGGGAACGGGCTCGGTGTAGGGCTCCACGCCAAGATAGGTGCGCGCAAACTCGGTGATATCCGGCAGCTTCGCGTCGATGTGTGCGGGCTCCAGGTGGGTCAGGTCCAGGAGCACGTAGTCCTTGTGGGGGCCAGCGCCGCGGCCCTCGCGCACCTCGTTTGCCATCGCGCGCGCCACCATGTCGCGCGGCGCGAGGTCCTTGATGGTGGGGGCGTAGCGCTCCATGAAGCGCTCGCCCTCCGAGTTGCGCAGGATGCCGCCCTCGCCGCGCGCGGCCTCAGACAGCAGGATGCCGAGCCCGGCCAGGCCCGTCGGATGGAACTGGAAGAACTCCATGTCCTCGAGCGGCAGGCCGGCACGCAGCGCGATGCCCATGCCGTCTCCTGTGAGGGTGTGAGCGTTGGACGTGGTCTTGAAGATCTTGCCTGCGCCGCCGGTCGCAAAGACCACGGACTTGGCCCTGAAGACATGGATCTCACCGGTCGCGAGCTCGTACGACACGACGCCCGCGACAGCGACCTCCTCGCCCGGCGCGGCCGCCTGGGGATCCTCCGTGAGCAGCAGATCCAGCACGTAGTACTCGTTGTAGAACTCGACCTGCTGGCGGATGCACTGTTGGTACAGGGTCTGCAGGATCATGTGACCCGTGCGGTCTGCCGAGTAGCAGGCGCGGCGCACCGGCGCCTGGCCGTGATCGCGCGTGTGGCCGCCAAAGCGGCGCTGGTCGATCTTGCCCTCTTCGGTGCGGTTGAACGGCAGACCCATCTTCTCCAGGTCCAGCACCGCGTCCACGGCCTCGCGGCACAGAATCTCGGCGGCGTCCTGATCCACCAGGTAGTCGCCGCCCTTGATGGTGTCAAAGACGTGCCACTCGGCGTTGTCGTCCTCCACGTTCGCTAGCGCGGCGGCCATGCCGCCCTGCGCCGCGCCGGTGTGCGAGCGGGTGGGGTAGAGCTTGGTGAGCACCGCCGTGCGGGCGCGCTGCGAGCTCTCAAGCGCGGCACGCATGCCTGCACCGCCGGCGCCGACGATGACGACGTCGTATTCGTGTTCGATCACGATTCTCCTAGTTGAAGGGGCAGCCGCTGGGCACGCCGGGCAGGAACGCCCCGGTCGCGTCGACGGGGCACGGTTCAAAGGTCCAGATCACGAGCGAGCCAAGCACGATGATCACCACGGCAGCGATACCCAGGATCGCCTGCAGGATCGCACGGCTGCGGCGCGACCGTGCGTAGTCATTGATGAGGTACGACATGCCGTTGGTGCCGTGAAGCATGGCCAAGAGCAGCATGACAAAGTCAATGACCTGCCAGTACCAGGCGGCCCACTTGCCGGCCACAAAGGCGAAGTCGATCTGGCTCACGCCGTCGCCCATCATCAGATTGACAAAGAGGTGCGTGAAGATCAGCACCACCAGGATCACACCCGAGACTCGCTGGAAGACCCACCACCAGCGGTAGGTGGCGTTCATGCGCTTGCGCGTGCGCGGCATCGGCTGCGACAACTCGGGGGCCGTCATGCTGCACCCCCAAACACATGCATGAGGTGGCGCGGCAGGAAGCCGGCCATCCCCACCGCGAAAAGAGCCCACACGATCCACACGAGCATGCGCTGGTGGCGCAGCGCCCAGGTCCAGCGGTCCACCGCAATCACGCGCAAGCCGTTGAACGCGTGCAGCAGGATGGCCGCGACGAGGCCCGCCTCGACAAGGCCGTAGAGCGGCGTCTTGTAGCTGCCGATCACCTCGTTGTAGGCCTCGGGCGACACACGCACCAAGGACGTGTCAATCACGTGCACCACGAGGAAGAAGAAGATCGCGACACCCGTGACGCGGTGGACGACCCACATCCACATTCCTTCTCGACCGCGATATAGCGTCGGCGTTGACGGCACAGCACACTCCTCTGGGGACTCAAGCGGCGGTTCCTTCCATCCTAGACTCGTCGCATGACTACGAACGCTCACGACATGACCACGAGCGCGGCATTTGCTGCGGTGATTCCCGCGGGTGGCGTGGGGTCGCGGCTGTGGCCGCTTTCACGGCCCGATCGCCCCAAGTTCCTGCTGGACCTCCTGGGTGAGGGGCAGTCGCTCTTGCGAGCCACAGTGGAGCGGGTTGCACCCCTCGCGTCGCACACCATGATCGTGACGGGAGCGCGCTACACGGACGCGGTGGCGGGCCAGCTACCGATGCTCGGGGAGGCCGACATCGTTCCCGAGCCGAGCCCGCGCGACTCCATGGCGGCGATCGCGCTCGCGGCCGCGATCCTTGAGCACCGGCACGGACCGCTCGTCATGGGGTCGTTCGCTGCGGACCACGTGATTCGCACCCCCGAGGCGTTCCACGGCGCTGTCAGGGCCGCGGCCAAGGCGGCGCAGGGGGGCAAGGTCGTGACCATCGGGATCACGCCAGCTGGTCCGTCCGAGGCCTTCGGCTACATCGAGGCGGGGGACGCGCTGGAGGGTGACAGCGGCGCGCTCCACGTCGAGGCCTTCACCGAGAAGCCCGACGCCGAGACGGCCGCCGCGTTCCTCGCCACGGGTCGTTACTACTGGAACGCGGGCATGTTCGTGGTGCGCACCGACGTGCTGCTGGGCCACCTCGACAGGCTCCAGCCGGCGATCGCGCACGGCGTGCGCGAGCTCGCCTCCGCGTGGGACGGACCGGAGCGGGCTGCGACGCTCGAGCGGGTGTGGCCCACCCTTACCAAGATCGCGATTGACCATGCGATCGCCGAGCCAGTGGCGGCCGAGGGCGGCGTGGCGGTCGTTCCGGCCGACATCGACTGGCAGGACGTGGGTGACTTCGATTCGCTCGCTGGCATGCTCGCTCCGCGCGCTGACGGGCTCGTCGTCGTGGACCGCGACGTGGCCACCGCACACGTGGGCTCCGATGGCGCGTTGGTGGTGGGAGGCGATAAGCCCGTCGTCATCGTGGGCGTGCCGAACGCCGTGGTGGTGGATGCTGGCGACGCCCTCCTCGTGACCACCCGAGAGGCCGCTCAGCAGGTCAAGAGCGCGGCAGACGCCCTGCACTCTCACGGAATGTGACCATTTCGTTGCCAAACGGAAATCCTGCTACGACACGAGGAAACATTTCGCGCGTAGCATGGCGGAGACGCTCAGGCCTGGCGTGAAACAGGCCGCAGAAGTGAGGAAACATCTCATGAAGAACACCCTGCGCATTGGCGCCATCGCCGCTGTGTCGGCGATCGCGCTCGCGGCGTGCTCCAGCGCTCCTGAGGAGGAGGCTCCCGCGACGTCCGCGGCCGACGTCACCTCGGCTCCCGCGGAGACCGTCGACTACAAGGCGTGCATGGTCTCCGACGCCGGTGGCTTCGACGACAAGTCCTTCAACCAGTCCGGCTTTGAGGGCCTCCAGCAGGTTGCTGCGGACCTCGGCATCGAGACCGCTACGGCCGAGTCGGCCGACGGTAACGCCTACGGCCCCAACATCACCGCGCTCGTCGACAGCTCGTGCGACCTCATCATCACGGTGGGCTTCCTGCTCTCGCAGGCCACCGTTGACGCCGCGCTCGCCAACCCCGACGTGAACTTCGCGATCATCGATGACCTCGCTGACAACGACTACGACGGCACCACCGACGCGCCGAACATCAAGCCGATCACGTTCGACACCGACGAGGCCGCGTTCCTCGCTGGCTACGCCGCCGCTGCCACCACGCAGACCGGCACCGTCGCCACCTTCGGCGGCATGCAGATCCCCTCGGTGACCATCTTCATGGATGGCTTCCTGGCCGGCGTGAACTACTACAACGACCAGAACGGCACCACCGTCAACGTCCTCGGTTGGGACGGCGAGAACGGCTCGTTCACCGGCGACTTCGACGACCAGACCAAGGGTCAGTCCGTCACGCAGGGCTTTATCGACAACGGCGCTGACATCATCATGCCCGTCGCCGGCCCCGTGGGTCTCGGTGCCGCCGCTGCCGCTCAGGCCGCTGGCAACACCTGGATCATCGGCGTGGACTCCGACTGGGTCCAGACCGCTCCCGAGTACGCCGACATCGTGCTGACCTCGGTCATGAAGAAGATCGGTGCCTCCGTGTACGACGTGGTCGACGAGGCCGCCGTGGGCGCTGGCTTCGATGTCACCCCCTACGTTGGCACGCTCGCCAACGACGGCGTTGGCCTCGCTGACTTCTACGACGCTCCGGTTTCGGACGAGGTGAAGGCCGCGATCGAGGAGATCAAGGCCGGCATCATCGACGGTTCCATCGAGCCGTAAGGCTCGGTTTTCCGACGCAACTCACGCGAGGGGCGCGCCGCTTTGTAGCGGCGCGCCCCTCGTGCTTGACTGAGGGTCGATACAACCAATGGAGGTAAGCGGTGAAGCTCGAACTACGAGGTATCACCAAGAGGTTCGGGGATTTCACGGCCAACGATCGCATTGACCTGCTCGTTGAGTCCGGGACCGTCCATGCGCTGCTCGGCGAGAACGGCGCAGGCAAGTCGACCCTCATGAACGTGCTCTTCGGACTCTACGACGCGGACGAGGGCGAGATCCTTCTCGATGACGAGCAGGTCAACTTTGACGGGCCGGGCGACGCGATGGCCGCGGGCATTGGCATGGTGCACCAGCACTTCATGCTGGTGCACCCGTTCACGGTGGCCGAGAACGTGATGTTGGGTCACGAAGGCGTGAAGGGTCCTGCGAAGCTGCTGGACCTGGAGGCCGCGCGCGCCACAGTGCGTGAGATCTCCGATCGCTTTGGCTTCAACATCAACCCCGACGCCGTCATCGAGGATCTCCCGGTGGGCGCTCAGCAGCGGGTTGAGATCATCAAGGCGCTGTCGCGCGAGGCGAAGGTGCTCATCCTCGATGAGCCCACCGCGGTGCTGACGCCCCAAGAGACGGACGAGTTGCTGGACATCGTGCGTCAGTTGCGCGACTCCGGTACCGCCGTGGTGCTCATCACGCACAAGCTCCGCGAGGTGCAGGCGGTCGCCGACACGATCACCGTGATCCGTCGTGGCAAGGTGGTGGGCACCGCCGAGCCGACAGCGTCGCAGGAGGAACTCGCGTCGCTCATGGTAGGCCGTGCGGTGTCCATGACAGTCAAGAAGAAGAAGGCAAAGCCGGGAGCGCCGATGCTCTCCGTGCGCGACCTCACGGTGATCGACGAGTTCGATGTGGTGCAGGTCGACGGCGTGAGCTTTGACGTCCATGCAGGGGAGATTCTCGCGGTGGCGGGCGTGCAGGGCAACGGCCAGACCGAGGTCACCGAGGCGCTGCTTGGCCTGGTGACCCCTGCGGCTGGCACCATCTCGCTTGACGGCGAGCAGCTGCTCGGCAAGCGCATCCGCGACGTGCTGATGTCAGGCGTTGGCTTTGTGCCCGAGGACCGCACCGAGGATGGCGTGGTGGCCGACTTCACCATTGCGAACAACATGATCCTCGATCAGTTCCACAACGAGCCCTTCTCTAAGGGGCTCGCGCTCAATCCGAAGGCCATCGCAGACGCGGCGGAGGAGCACGTCAAGCAGTTTGACGTGCGCACCACGTCGATCTACGCCACCGCGGGGTCGCTGTCTGGTGGAAATCAGCAGAAGGTGGTGCTGGCGCGCGAGTTGTCGCGACAGCTCAAGTTGCTGGTCGCGTCGCAGCCCACGCGAGGACTCGACGTTGGCTCTATCGAGTTTGTGCACCAGCGCATCGTCGCCGAACGCGACGCGGGCGCGGCGGTGCTCATCGTGTCCAGCGAGCTGGACGAGGTGGTTGCCCTGGCAGACCGCATCGCCGTGATGTACCACGGCAGAATCGTCGGCATCGTGCCCGCCGACACCGATCGTGACACGCTCGGCCTCATGATGGCCGGCGCAACTGAGGAGGCGAACGCGTGAGCGGCGCAACACCTGCCACTGAGGCGACAGAGCCCCAGGGCAAGCAAGAGGAGCGCGGCGCATCATCCGTGCTCCGAGAGATTCTCGAGAGCTCGTCGCTCGTGGTGTTTGCCGCGATCCTGGCGTCGCTCGTGCTCGGAGGCATCCTGATCGTCGTCTCGAGCGACGATGTCGCCACCGCGGCGGGGTACTTCTTCGCACGCCCGGGCGACACGTTCGTGGCCATCGGCCACTCGCTCGGCAGCGCGTACGCCGCGATGTTCAATGGGGCGATCTACAACACGGCCGCGGATTCGTTCGCGAACGGCATCAAGCCGCTCACTCAGACGCTCACGATGGCCACGCCGCTCATCTTCGCGGGTCTTGGACTGGGCCTCGGCTTCCGCGCGGGCCTGTTCAACATCGGCGCGCAGGGCCAGATCGTGATCGGCGCGACGCTCGGCGCCTACGTCGGCTTTGCCTGGCACCTGCCGGTGGGCTTGCACCTGTTGGTGGCTGTCGTCGGCACCATGATCGGCGGAGCGCTCTGGGGCCTCATCCCCGGCGTCCTCAAGGCCACGACCGGTGCGCATGAGGTGATCGTCACGATCATGCTCAACTACATCTCTGTGAACCTGTTGGCGTTCCTGCTGAGCAAGGATGCCTTCCAGCAGCCGGGCTCCGACAACCCGCTCGCCCCGCCGGTTGACGGCAGCGCGCGCTACCCCTCGCTGCTCGGCTCGTCCTACTCGCTGCACTGGGGCTTCGTGCTCGCGCTGCTGGCTGCTGTGGGCGTGTGGTGGCTCATGGAGCGCTCCACGCTCGGCTTCACGTTCCGCGCTGTGGGCTCCAACCCGCGCGCGGCCAAGACGGCGGGCATGAGCGTCCCGCTCACCTACATCCTCGTGCTCACGATCGCCGGCGCGCTCGCCGGCCTCGCCGGCTCGTCGCAGGTGCTCGGCACCCAGCCGTCGCTGACCACCAATGTCGCGGCCTCGTTCGGCTTTGACGCCATTACGGTGGCGCTGCTGGGCCGTTCGCGCCCGCTCGGCATCGTGATCGCCGCCATCCTCTTTGGCGGGCTCAACGCCTCTGGCCCCTCGCTGCAGGTGCAGGCCCAGCTGCCCATCGACGTGGTGCTCGTGGTGCAGTCGCTCATCGTGCTCTTCATCGCGGCGCCGCCGCTCGTGAGGTTCCTCTTTAGGCTCCCGGAGCCCCGTCGCGTGAAGGAGGTGACCGCATGACCGCCGTCGCCACCGCGCCGGTTTCGGCCGCTTCGGTCCTCAAGCCGAACTACCGCAATGCGATCATCTACGGCGTCATCGCCCTGATCTCGCTCGTGGCATTTGGCCTCACGCCGCATGCCTCGGCAAGCACGCGCTTCGCCTTTGCGCGCCCCACCGACTTTGTGCAGATCCCCACCGTCACAGTGCCCTCGATGGCCACGGCGCTGACGATGTCGATCCTCGCGCTGGGCCTCGCCGGATACGCCGCGTGGGCGGCCTCCGGCCTGCGCAAGGTGGGCGCCTGGCTGCCCATCGTGTTCGGCGTCCTCGTGGTCATCGCGATGCTCACGTGGGCGGGTGCCGGCAAGGAGAACACCAGCATGCAGGTCACGGGCCTGCTGACAGGTGCCCTCGTCGCCTCGATCCCGCTGGTGTTTGGCGCGCTCTCGGGCACCGTGTGTGAGCGCTCGGGCGTGGTGAACATCGCCATCGAGGGGCAGCTCCTGGGTGGAGCGTTCCTGGCGGCGGTGGTGGCTGGCGGTATCGCCGACGCCTCGGGTTCGCGCACCCTCGGTGCGTACATGGGCCTGATCGCCGCTCCGCTCGCTGGAGCGCTCATCGGCGCCGTGCTCGCGTTGTTCGCCGTGCGCTACTGGGTGGATCAGATCGTGGTGGGCGTGGTGCTCAACGTGCTCGTGGTGGGCATCACGAACTTCCTGTTCGGCACGCTCATGCGCGATAACCCGCAGCTCAACCAGGCCATCGGCCTGAGCGCGCTGCCCATTCCGCTGCTGGGCGACATCCCGGTTCTCGGTCCCGTGCTGTTCCGCCAGAACGCTCTCGTGTACCTCATGTACATCGTGGTGATCGTGCTGCACATCATGCTGTTCAAGTCCCGCTGGGGCCTGCGCGTGCGTGCAGTGGGCGAGCACCCCAAGGCGGCCGACACCGTGGGCATTAAGGTCAACCGCACTCGCGTGCGCAACACGATCCTCGGCGGCGCGATCGCCGGTCTTGGTGGCGCGTTCTTCACTGTGGCTGCGGGCCTGGCCTTTGGCAAGGAGATGTCGGCGGGTAAGGGCTTCATCGCTCTTGCCGCCATGATCCTCGGCCGATGGAGCCCCAAGGGAGCGCTTGCCGCGGCGGTCCTGTTCGGCTTCGCCGACTCCCTGCGCGAGCAGTTTGGCATCATCGGCTCGTCGATCCCCTCGGAGTTCCTGACGATGTTCCCGTACATCGCCACGATCTTCGCCGTCGCCGGACTCGTGGGCCACGCCCGCCCGCCGGCCGCCGAGGGAACGCCGTACAAGAAGTGAGCGACATCGACTGGGACGGCCTTCGAGCCGCGGCACGCGAGGCCTCGACCCGCGCGTACGTGCCGTACTCTCACTTTCCGGTGGGTGCCGCGGCGCTCACCGATACCGGCAGCATTGTCACGGGCGCCAACGTGGAGAACGCCTCCTACGGCCTCACCTTGTGCGCCGAGTGTGCGCTCGTGTCCAAGCTGCACACGGACGCGCTCGGCAAGCGGCTTGTCGCGTTCGCGTGTGTGGATGCGGCCGGTGCGCCGCTACAGCCCTGTGGCCGTTGTCGCCAGCTTCTCTACGAGTTCGGTGGGGACGAGTTGCTGATCGACGGACCTGAGGGCACTCTGACAATGAAGGACATCTTGCCGTGGGCGTTTGGCCCGCAGCACCTGGAGGACACCAAGTGACTGAACCGTTCGACGCCGTCGACGTGATCCTGACCAAGCGGGACGGCGGTGTGCTCAGCCCCGCCAAGATCGACTGGGTGGTGGACGCCTACACGCGCGGTGTCGTGGCCGATGAGCAGATGAGCTCGCTGGCGATGGCGATCCTGCAGCGCGGCATGAACCGGGAGGAGATCGCGCGCTGGACGCAGGCCATGATCAACACCGGTGTGCGCCTTGACTTCTCGGGGCTGAGCCGCAAGACGGCCGACAAGCACTC
>QKAX01000007.1 GCA_003246255.1 Demequina lutea | reverse complement strand
GTGACCCGCGTTTTCCTCACCGGGCTCTCGGGCCAGGACGGTTCATACCTGGCCGAGAGGCTGGTGGGAGAGGGGCACGAGGTCCACGGTGCCGTGCACGATGCCGACGGAGTGCCCGAGGAGATCGCCGTGCGATTCCCCGGCGTGACTGTTCACAGGGGAGACCTCGCGGATCCGCAGGGGTTGTCCACCTTGGTGCGTGGCCTGGAGCCCGACTGGGTGGTCAACCTTGGCGGCATCAGTTCGGTGGCGCTCTCGTGGGAGCGGCCAGCGCTCGTGGGAGCCGTGTCAGGCGTGGGTGCAGTGGCGCTCATGGAGGCGGTCAGGAGCCTGCCCGGCGCGCGGATGCTGCAGGCCTCCAGCGCCGAGATCTTTGGTCAGGCCGCGGAGTATCCCCAGAACGAGAACACCCCCATTTCTCCCACCTCGCCCTACGGCGCTGCGAAGGCGTACGCGCACCGCACGGCCGCCATCATGCGGTCCTCCGGCGCGGACATCCGCACGTGCATCCTGTACAACCACGAGTCGCCTCGTAGGCCCGAGACCTTTGTGACGCGCAAGATCACCGCTACGGTCGCGCGCATTGCCCGCGGGCTTGAGGATGCGCTGGAACTTGGCAACACGGACTCGCGGCGCGACTGGGGCTGGGCCCCCGACTACGTGGACGCGATGGTGAGGATTCTGTCGCACGACGAGCCGGACGACTTTGTGGTGGCCACGGGCGAGAGTCACACGGTGGAGCAGTTTGTGGCCGCCGCGTTCTCGGCGGCGGGTATTGACGACTACGAGGGTCTGATCCGCATCAACCCCGCGTACGTGCGCCCAGTGGACCCCGGCCTGCAGGTGGGCGATGCCACCAAGGCCCACGAGACGCTGGGCTGGAAGCCAACTGTCGAGTTCGAAGAGATTGTGCGGCGCATGGTGTGGCACGACCTTGAGCTTCTTGACGCGAGCGGAGCGGCGTAGCGAGTGCGCGTCCTGATTGACGCGACGGCGGTGCCCGCGCACCGTGGCGGAGTGGGCCGCTACGTCGACGCGCTAGTGCTGGCGCTTCACCGCCTTGGTACCGACGTGGTGGTGGTGGCCCAGCAGCGCGACATGCAGGTCTACGCCGACATGGGGGTCGACGTGGTGGCCGCACCGGCGTTCACCGGCAGCGTGCCGGGGCGCATGGTGTGGGAGCAGGTGGGGTTGCCGGGAGTGGCCCGCAAGGCGGGTGCCGACGTGCTCCACAGCCCGCACTACACGTTCCCGCTGTTCACCTCCGTGCAGCGAGTGGTGACCATTCACGACCTCACCTTCTTCACCGATCCGCAGGTTCACCGCCCTGTGAAGCGCTACTTCTTTCGCGCGTGGATGCGTCTTGCGCGACGGGCTCGCCTCCGCATCGTCGCGGTGAGCCGAGCCACCGCTGGCGAGTTTGAGCGGATCGTGGGCGCCGCGAAGCATCCAGTCACCGTCACGGGCCTTGGCTTCGATCCGGAGCGCTTTCACGTCCCGTCCGATGCCGAGGTGGCGGAGGCGAGGTCGCACCTTGGTCTCACGGCTGGATGGATTGCGTTCCTTGCCACCCTGGAGCCGCGCAAGAACGCCCCCACGCTGATCGACGCGTACGCGGAGCTCGCGGCCCAGCGCGCCGACCTCCCGCCGCTAGTGCTGGCCGGCGGCCAGGGGTGGGACCACGAGGTGGATCCCGCGATCGCTCGCGCGGTGGCAGCGGGCGCCGACGTGCGCAAGGTGGGCTACCTCCCGCTCGACATGCTGGCCGGATTCCTTGGCGGCAGCGAGGTGTTCGCGTACCCGAGCCGGGGAGAGGGCTTTGGGCTGCCGGTGCTCGAAGCCATGGCCTGCGGGGCCGCCGTGATGACAACCAGGGAACTGGCGCTGCCAGAGGTGGGCGGCGACGCTGTCGCGTATTGCGGCACCGACCGGGCGGACATTGGCCGCGTGCTGGCGGGGCTGCTTGACGATCCAGCTGAACGCGCGAGGCTCTCCGCGCTCGCGCTCGAGAGGGCGCGTGAGTTCAACTGGGATGAGGTGGCCGCACGGCACGTCACGGCCTACAACGAGGCTCGCTAGTCCTGAGCCGCAATCGCCGCGTCGTCCGTGGTGGCCGCAGCGGGCCTGCGGAACGAGAAGAACTTGTGGCCAAAGTACGACACCACCGCGCTCACCACCACAATGACCGCCTGCACGACTGTGGGCTCCCCGTGGAGCAGCTCGACTCCCACCGGCAGCGCCACCGAGTTGAAGACGAGCGACACCACATAGACGCCCTGGAATCGCACAAAGTCGACGAGCACCCGCCCCGTCCCGCTGGCGCGGTACGTCACGCGTCGGTGCAGGATGAACGCCACGATCGTGGAGATCAGGTACGAGCCGTACAGCGCCAGCAGGTACGGCATGTTGAACCCGAACTCAAAGAGCACGAAGAGCGCATACCCGAAGGCCGTATTGAAGCCACCCACCAACACGAACCGCACACGCTCATCCTCAAAGAGCCGCGCAGCAAGTGACCACAGGCGACCTCGCTCGACAGGAGGAGTCGCGTCGGCCGGTGAGTTCATGCCGCCATGGTAACCGTCCAGCGAGGGTCGCGTTCGCCGTACGATGGGTTCGCTCATGCGCCCAACAAGAAACGAGGACCAGCCTACAACAACGCCGACCACATCGAGCAGACGATGGAGTCGATTCTTGGTCAGACCTTCGCTGACCTCGAGGTGGTGGTGGCAGACCACTCATCGTCTGACGACACATGGGAAAGGCTCCAACGCTTCGCCGAGGATCCTCGCGTTCGGCTCTTGGTCACCCCCGCCGGCGGCGGT
Source organism: Demequina lutea (assembly GCA_003246255.1). Lineage (GTDB taxonomy): Bacteria > Actinomycetota > Actinomycetes > Actinomycetales > Demequinaceae > Demequina > Demequina lutea_A. The sequence goes on along the minus strand of QKAX01000007.1, from coordinate 12,123 downwards.
GCCCTTGCCAACTGGAATCGGGTGTCGGAAGAGGCCACCGGGGAGTTCATCAAGCTGGTGTGCGGCGATGATCTGCTGAAGCCCACGTGCATCGAGGAGCAGCTGGCTGCCTTTGAAGACGGCGTGGTGATGGTCGCGTCGCGGCGCGAACTCGTGGACGCGCACGGCAGGCGGGTCATCGCGGCTCGCGGCATCTTTGGGGCGGCCGGCAGAGTGCCGGGCATCGCGGCAATTCGCGAGTCTGTGCGCCGAGGCACCAACATCTTTGGCGAGCCGGCATGCGTGATGTTCCGCACGGAAGCGCTGCGCAGCGTGGGGCTGTGGCACGAGACGGCGCGCTACTTGATCGATCAGGCGACCTACGCGCGCGTGCTCGCGCTCGGCGACTTTGTGGGGCTCCAGGCCCCCCTCGCGGCGTTCCGCCTCAGCACAGGGCAGTGGAGCGTGAGACTCGCCGCGACGCAGCACCAAGAGGCGGCAGAGTTCCACGAGGACATGGCAGCCGCGCACCCCGACGCGATCTCCCGCTCGGATGTGCGACTGGGCAACGTGCGCGCCGCGATCCTCGCGTGGCAGCGGCGGCTCGCGTATGTGGTGCTCGGCGCGCGAATGAGGTCCGAGTGAAGAACTTGCTGACGTCGGCTCGAGCCCGCGAGACCGGCCTCTACGCGGGCGTGGCCGCGGCCACGCTCGCCATCGCGTACGCCGTGCTGGAGATGTGGAAGACCACGCTGTCAGACCCCATCTCCTATTGGGGAGACGCGCTCGCCGTCAGCGCGCACTTCAAGACTGTCATCGAGACAGGCTGGTACGAGAACCAGCCGCTGCTGGGCGCGCCGACCGGCCAGGTCTATCACGACTTCCCTACGGCGGATAACCTCCACCTCGTCGCCGCCCGCATCCTCTCGCTGTTCACCCATGACTGGGTGGTTGCGGTGAACGTCTACTACCTGGTGGGCTTTGTTCTCGCCGCGATGTCCGCCCTGTGGCTCCTGCGCAGGGTAGGAATCTCCGCCGCCGTCGCCGCGGCTCTCGCCATCGCCTATGCGCTCGCTCCGTACCACTTTGTCCGCGGCATCGGCCACCTCTGGCTCGCGTCGTACTACGCGGTGCCGCTCGGCATCGGCATCGTGCTGGCGGTGCTCCAGCGCGAGCGGCTCTGGTCGCTGGGCCGAGGCGGCTGGCTGCGCCGCATCGTGTGGAGCCGGGCCGCTCTTCACGTGGTGTTCCTGGGGCTGCTCGCGGCGTCGTCCACGTACTACGCCGTGTTCTATCTGGTGATGCTTGGCATGGCAGGAATCGCCGTCTGGCTTCGCGACCGGGACTGGAAGGCGTTCGGCTCCGCCGTGGTGGCAGGCGTCGTGACCGTCGTCTGGATGGTCATCAACATGCTTCCCGACATGGTCTACGAGTGGCGCAACGGACCCAACCCCGATGGCCTGGTGCGCTCGCGCGGCGAGGCCGAGGTCTACGCGCTCAAGTTCACGCAGCTCGTGCTGCCGTGGGCGGGACACCGCATCGACGCGCTCGCCGCGATGCGCCAACGCTACGACAGCTCCTATGTGGTGCTGGGCGAACCGCCGGCGCTCGGCGCGCTCGCGGCGTTCGGCTTTGTGATGGCCTTCATCGTGGTGGGATACCTGGTGGTGGCGACCATGAAGGTGGACAGGACGCGCACCGCGGCCGACGACCTTGCGCGTCGTCTCGCCGCCCCCTCGTTCATGGTGCTGGTGGCGTTCATGTTCGCGTCGGTCGGTGGACTTGCCACGATCATCTCCTTCCTGACCCCCAACCTGCGCGGATGGAACCGGATGTCCATTGACATCGCGATCCTGTCGCTCGTGATCACCGGGATCCTCGTGGATGCCGTGCTCCGCTGGCTCACCCAACGCCTCAAGGTGACGTGGCGTCACGCCGCCTCCGCTGTGGTGGCATTGGGGCTCGTGGGCGTGGCAGTGATTGACCAGACGCCGTCGGCTGCCGGGCAGTCGTACGCGGCTGTCGCCGATGCGTATCACGCCGACCAGGAGTACTTTGGCCAGCTCGAACAGAGCCTGCCCGAGGGCTCGCTCGTGGTGATGGCGCAGTACATCCCGTATCCCGAGTCGCAGGCTCCCTCAGGTGAGCTCGCATCCGGCCAACTTGTCGCCTACCTCAATACCCACGACGTGTACTGGTCAAACGGCGGCATCAAGGGCAGGCCCGCCGCCGACTGGGCCGGAACGATCCCGTTCTACGGTCTCGACAACTTTGCCGCAGTAGCGGCTCTCTCGGGTGCCGAGGGCGTTCTTGTGGACCGCGGGGCGTTTGTCGATGGGGGTGTCGCCCTCGAGGAGCAGCTGCACGCCTCGCTTCCGGACGTTGCTCCTGCGGTGAGTGCGTCGGGGCGCTGGGCGTACTACTCGCTCGCCGAGCTGCCCGCCGACTCCGCGCCCGACCTTGTGTCGCGCATCGTGGATCCGGTGGTCGCGTATCTGGCCGACGGCAGCACGCCCTGGCCCGATGACCCCGCCACGCCGAGCATCCCGATGCCGCAGCAGACCCTGGCATTTGACCTTGTCAACGATTCTGGCGAGGCTCGCGACATTGATCTCGCGATCGGAGGCGCGGCCACCGGAGCCGGCGAGCTTGTCACCGTGACCATCGGGTCCATGGAACCCGTGCAGCTGCGGCTGTCCGAGGCGGGTGACGAGGTGACGATTCCTGTCGCTGTCGCGCCCGGTTCCACAAGCGTGACCATCACTCGCGTCGACCCCGATCCCGACGTCGCCGTGACCGTGACAGTCCCGCGGGCAACCGACAGGCAGGTCGCTCAAGCTGCCGCCGAGCTGCGCGTGGAGGCGCCGTGAAGCCCCGTGGTACGGTGTCGCCGTGAGCAGCGGGATGGGTGGTTCAGGGGTGCCTGAACACACGATGAGCGTGGTCATTCCGGTCTACGGCGGAGAGAAGACTCTCGCCATGGTGATCGACGAGCTGAAGCCGTACGTCGACGGTGGGGTCACCGACGGTGGCGCTGCCTTCCGCGTCTCGGAGATCGTGCTGGTCCATGACCACGGGCGCGACGACTCTCCCCGGGTGATGCGAGAACTCGCTGCACAGTATGACTTCGTCAAGACGGTGTGGCTCAGCCGCAACTTTGGTCAGCACGCGGCCACGCTGGCGGGAATCGCCGCCAGCTCGGGCCACTGGGTGGTCACGATGGACGAGGACGGGCAGCATGATCCCGCCTACATCGGCGCGTTGCTCGACGCCGCGATCGCCAGCGGCACCTCCCTTGTCTACGCGCAGCCGCAGAACAAGCCGTCGCACGGCTTCTTCCGCAACTGGACGTCGCGCGCTGCCAAGTGGACGCTCTCGGTGGTGTTCTCTGGCGGCCATGCCAGGGACTTCCAGAGCTTCCGCCTGATTGGCGGCGAGGTGGGCCGCAAGGTGGCCGCGTTCGCGGGCGCTGGCGTGTACCTGGACGTGGCATTGTCGTGGGTGGCTCCCGCCCCCGCGTCCGCCCCCATCATGCTGCGCGACGAGGGCGAGCGCACCTCGGGCTATGCGGTCAAGACGCTCATCGCACACTTCTGGCGCATGATCCTCACGAGCGGCACGCGCGGGCTGCGGCTCGTGAGTGCGGCCGGCGCACTCTTTGCCGTGGCAGGCGTGTTCATGCTTGTCTACCTGGGCATTCAGTACCTGCTCGGCGCCACGCTTCCCGAGGGGTGGACGTCGCTCATGGTGGTGATGCTGCTCGGATTTGGCGTCACCCTGTTGTCGCTGGGCATGATCGCCGAGTACGTGGGCGTCTCCGTCAACATGTCGATGGGACGACCCGCGTTCCTTGTTGTGGACGACCCTGCGCGCCTCCTGCGTCCCGCGGACGCCGATCGCCACCGCGACTCTGCGTGACGCTGTCGCTGTTCGGATGACCCTCACGATCCTGCTCGACCAGGTGCTCGCCCCCGTCCCCGGCGGTGTGGGCCGTTACTCCGCCGAGTTGGCAAAGGCGTTGGTGCCGCTTGTTGAGCCGGATCAGCTGACGGGATGGACCACTCGGGCCTCCGCCGCACAGCGGGCTCGCGTGCGAGAGTCGGCGCCGGGCCTGGCGCGCTGGCACCACTCGCCGCTGCCGCGGTCGGTGGTCTCTCGCGCGTGGGCCAAGGGCCTGCCGCTTCCGCGCCTGAACGGCCCCCTGATTGCACCCAGCGTGCTGAGCCCGGTGGCCAAAGGCTCGCGCGGCGCTGCGATTGTCACTGTGCATGACGCGGTCCCGTGGACGCATCCGCGCCTGCTGACCCCGCACGGAGCCCAATGGCACCGCACCATGGCCGAGCGCGCCGCGTCGTACGCGACTGCCATCGCTGTCCCCACGCAGCACGTCCGCGATCAGCTCAGCGAAATTCTGCCGGAGGCCGCAGCGCGCATGTTTGTGGCGCCAGGGGCCGTGAGCGACTCGTGGGTGGCCCCTGCCGACGCTGCCCAGAGGCGACAGCGTCACGGCCTCGGGACCGGTTACGTGCTCGCCGTGGGCACCCTGGAGCCGCGCAAGGGGATACCTGACCTGCTGCGCGCTGTGGCGTCGGTACCCGATGCGATGCTCGTGATCGTGGGCCCAGCTGGCTGGGGAGACGTCAATGTCGCCTCCCTTGCCGAGGCGGCTGGACTCCCGCCGCACCGATGGAAGACGACTGGGCGCGTGTCCGAGGAGGATCTCGCGGCACTCGTGGATGGCGCCGGATTGCTGGCCATGCCGAGTAAGGCGGAGGGCTTTGGCTTGCCGGTGCTCGAGGCGATGGCGCTCGGCACTCCGGTGGTGACGTCGGATGCTCCCGCGCTCGTGGAGGTGGGCGGCGACGCCACCCTGGCAGTCGCTCAGGGGCCGGAGTTTGTCGAGGGACTCGCCGCGGCGGTGACGCGCGTGTTGACCGATGCGTCGCTGGCTGAGCAGATGGCGCGCCGCGGCCACGCTCGCGCGGGCGAGTACTCCTGGAGTCGCACCGCAGAGATGTTCCTCGCGCACCTCGGGTAGTTCCCTGCGCGGGGCGCGCTAGATGCGTCCCGTCGCAATGCGCGTGGTGGTGTCACACAGGCGCGACGCCTCGTCCTCGTCGTGAGTGACCAGAATGGTGGTGGTGCCGGTCGCGCGGATGGCGCTCACCATGGCGTCGCCCACGGCGACTCGAGTCTCGGAGTCGAGGGATGACAGCGGCTCGTCGAGGAGCAGCACGCGAGGCGACGGCGCTAGCGAACGGGCAAGCGCGACGCGTTGCCTCTCGCCGCCCGAGAGCTGGGTGATCGCGCGGTTGCCATACCCCGCAAGTCCCACCAGCTCCAGCATGGCGGCCACCCGCCGCGCGCGCTCGGCTCGCGGGGTCCGTGCCACATCAAGCGCGAATCCGATGTTGGCGGCGACGTTGCGGTGCGGAAACAGCAGGCCATCCTGGAACACCATTCCCACTCCGCGGCGGTGCGTCGCCACCGGCGTGAGGTCGGTGCCGGCGAACTCCACGGATCCGGCCTCGATGGGCACCAATCCGGCGATGGCCGCCAGCATGGTGGACTTGCCGGAGCCCGAGGGGCCGAGCAGGGCGCAGATGTGGCCCGCCGGCACGTCGAGCGAGGCGTCATCGAGCGCGGGAGCCGCGGCACCCGGGTAGCGCACAGTGACGTGCGAGACCACAAGGCCAGTGTCGGTGGTCATGCGTGCCGCCTTCCTTGTCGAGTGCCCTCCGCCAGCGCCATCACGACGGCCACCATCACGCCGAGCAGGACGGCGGCGGCGAAACCCTGCCCCACGTTGTCTGCGCCGGGTCTGCCCAGCAGCTTGACGATCGCGGTGGTGAGCGTGGGAGCATCGGGGCGCGCGAGGAACGCCGTCGCCCCAAACTCGCCGATCGAAATGGCTCCGGCCAGCCCGATGGCGGAGCCAAGCGGCCTGCGGAGGAGGGGAAAGTCAACGCGCCACCACACGGCCCACGGCGATGCTCCCAGCGTGGCGGCCGCCGAGCGCATGCGCGGTGGGATGGTGCGCGCGGCGGGCACAAGGAGTCTCACCACAAAGGGCAGCGCCACCACTGACTGGCCTAGCGGCACGAGCCACCACGAGGATCGCAGCTCCACTCCAAGGATGCTGCCGTGAAACGTCAGGAGTAGGCCGAGCCCCACCATGACCGAACTCACTCCTAGCGGCAGCATCATGGCTGCCTCCACCAGCGAGGCGCGCCTGCTCCTGACGCGCGCCAGCGCGGCAATGGTGAGGCCCAGGATGACGGCGAGGGCCGTCGCGACTCCGGCCATCGCGAGCGAGCGCAGCGCCGCGCTCAGTACGGGCTCAGGCAGCACACCCCGTGCCGGAGTGTGGGCCAGCGCCGCATAGTGCGCGATGGTGTAGCCGCCACCCGCCGCGCGAAGGGACCGCTCCACCAACGCGCCGAGCGGAGCTCCGTACAGCAGCAGCAAGCCGATCAGCACCGCCACGACCGCCGGGGCATCAGACCGTGTGGCGTGGCGCGTGCCGTCGACGTCGAGGAGTGCGAGCGCTCGCTCCGAGCGGGCCCGCGCGCGCTCGGAGACCAGGAGCGCAGCGGCCACCACAATCACCTGGACCAGCGAGAGCGCGGCGGCTGTCCCCAAGTCGAGGTAGCTCGTCACGCTGACGTAGATCTCCGTCTCGATGGTCGACACGCGCGACCCGCCGAGCACCAGCACGATGCCAAACGACGAGGCGCAGAAGAGGAACGTGAGGGCCGCAGCGCTCGCGATGGCCGGGGTCAGCGCAGGCAGCGTCACGCGCAGCCAGGCCTGTGCACGGGACGCTCCGAGCGTGCGTGCGGCCGCTGTGAGGCGCGGATCCAGCGAGGCCCACGCACTGCCCACCACCCTCATCACCACGGACACGTTGTAGAAGACCAGGGCGGCCACAATCACGAGCGGTGTCTGGTCGAGGCCCCACTCGCCGAGAGGGCCTCCGCGCCTGACGAGCGCTGAGAACGACGCGGCCACCACCACGGTGGGCAGCGCGAAGGGCACCGATGCGGCAGCCCGCGCCCATCCCACTCCGCGCCAACGAAGACGGTAAAGGGCCCACGCGGCGGGTACTCCGCACACGACGGAGCCGAGGCTGCCAGCGGCCGCCAAGGCGAGTGTCGTGACGACGACTCGTGCCGCGCGCGTCGTCCCAAGGGCGTCGAGCGGGCCAAACCCGTCGGCCGCATCGCTGAAGCCGCGCCACACGACGGCGAGGAACGGCCAGCCAAACAGGAGTGCGAGGTACCCGAGCGGCAGCGCGGCGAGGGCCCACCAACCAAGGTGGACCCTCGCCGCGCTACGGAGCCGCATCGTGCCTAGCCCAGCACCGTCTGTGTCCAGGTCTGGATCCACTCGTCGCGGTGCGCGTCGATCTCCGCGGCGTCGAGCGCCCACGGGTGCGAGGGCACCGGGGCGTACTGCGCCCACTCGGCCGGCACCGTCACGGACGTGGACACGGGGTAGACGTACATGGAGTCGGGAAGTGACGCCTGGAACTCGTCCGACAACATCCAGTCCACCACCTGCTGTGCTGCATCGGGGTGAGGGGCGCCGGCGAGCACACCGGCGTACTCGACCTGCCGGAAGCACGTGTCGAGCAGGGCGGCCGTGGTGGGCTCGCCATCGATCACCTCGGAAGGCGGCGACGAGGCGTAGCTGAGCACGATCGGGTAGTCGCCGCCGTAGTTGGGAGCGGAGAAGTCGGTGTAGTACGTGTCGGACCACGAGGCCGTCACGCGCAAGCCGTTGGCCTCCAGCTGAGACCAGTACTCGGGCCAGGCGTCGCCCTTGGCGGCGATCGTGGCAAGGAGGAAGGCGAGGCCCGGCGTTGACGTTGCGGGATTTGTCACCGAGACCATGCCGGCGTACGCGGGATCGAGGAGATCGTCGAGGCTCGTGGGAGCCGCAAGATCCCCGGCGAAGGCCGCGAGGTCAACGTTGAGGCAGACGTCGCCATAATCGACGGCTGTGAGTTCGTGGCCGTCGCCGATCGCGTACTGCGCCGCGTCCTGGGCGGCGGGCACGGATGACGCGTAGGGCTCGAATACGCCGGCCTCGATCGCGCGGCTGGCGAAGGTGTTATCCACGCCATACGCGACGTCGCCAAGCGGCGCATCCTTGGTGAGGATGAGCTGATTGACGAGCGTGCCCGCGTCGCCGGGGGCCACGAACGTGACGTCAATGCCTGTTGAGGCCTCGAAGTCGGCCAGCACATCGTCGGGAACCGCGAAGCTGTCGTGCGTCACCACCGTGACGCTTGTGCTTTCGGCCTCGCTGGCCAGCGGCGTTGCCGGGCTGGTCTCGGCGCTGGAACAGCCAGCGATCGGCGCGGCGAGTACACCGATCGCCGCGGAACTGAGCATCCATCTCTTGCGCGAACTGCGCATGTCATCCTCCTGTGAAAGGAGGGGTAAAGAGCCTCGACTCCCTACGCCGGTGCTAACCGGATCAGGTTCGAGGGTCTGCGGCCTACCCGCACTCTCAGCGCCCTGGACCCACACGTGGTGTGTGGAGGCGCTCCCCTGTCGTTCCTCCAGGCTACCGGCAAATGGCCGCGCACTGCGCCGGCGAGACTAGACCGCGTCCCGTCGGAAGTTCATGAAGCTCTTTGACGCGGTTGGCCCGCGTTGACCTCGGTAGCGTGAGCCGTAGACAGACGACCCGTACGGGTGCTCGGCGGGCGAGGTGAGCTGGAAGAAGCACAGCTGGCCGATCTTCATGCCGGGCCACAGGTTGATGGGAAGCGTCGCGGTGTTCGACAGCTCGAGCGTGACGTTGCCCTCGAAGCCGGGGTCGATGAACCCTGCCGTGGAGTGCGTCAGCAGGCCGAGTCGGCCCAGCGAGGACTTGCCCTCGAGGCGCGCGGCGATGTCGTCGCCCAGGCCCACTGACTCGTAGGTGGCGCCCAGCACAAACTCGCCGGGGTGCAGCACGAACGGCCTGTCTGCCTCGACCTCCACGAGCCTGGTGAGCTCGGGCTGCTCGATCGCGGGGTCGATCGCCGCGTACTTGTGGTTGTCGAACACGCGAAAGAACTTGTCCAGGCGCACGTCGATGGACGAGGGCTGGATCAGGTCCGGCTCGTAGGGATCCAGGGTCACGCGGCCGGCGTCGATGGCGGCCTTGATGTCGCGGTCGGAGAGCAGCATGTCGCCAACCTATCGCGCGCGTGCGCTCTTAGTCCCGCCCGCCCTGCTGGCGGCGCCGGCGCTCCCGCTCGTTCAGCCACATGAGGTAGTCGGGATCGTCGTCCGGGGAGGCGTATCGGGGGCGCTCCTCGCCGCGGCTGCCGCGATTCACCCACTTGACGATGATCCACGCGCCGGCACCCACGTACGGGGCCATGAGCACAATCAGCACCCACAGCACCTTGGGCATGCGGTACGGCTCCTCGTCGCGATGCTGCGCGACGTCGGCGATGACGTACGCGGTGAGGCCCAGGTAGATGACCATCGGGATGAGGTAGCGCATGGCGTCACCTTAGGCCCGTCCGCGAGCCGCGTCCATTGAGCAGCCGGGGGGTCAACCGGCCCGGGTGCCCGCTGTGAACCGGTTGACGGTTTGTCGAATAGCGTGGGAAGTTGCCGCTCGGGCTGTGAGAGCGCTTTCACGCGGGCTACCATGGCAACGGCCACCCGGCCGCTCGACCCTTTTTGGAAGGCCCAGCATGCAGTTCGGACACTTCGACGATGAAGCCCGCGAGTACGTCATTGAGACTCCTCACACTCCGTACCCGTGGATTAACTATCTGGGCTCGCAGGAGTTCTTTGGCCTCGTGTCGCACACCGGCGGCGGCTATTGCTTCTACCGCGATGCCAAGTTGCGCCGCCTGACGCGCTACCGCTACAACAACATCCCGGTGGACAACGGCGGCCGCTACTTCTCCATCAACGACGGCGGCGACGTGTGGAGCCCCTCGTACCGCCCGTACAAGACGGAGCTCGACTCGTTCGAGACGCGCCACGGCATGGGCTACACGCGCATCACCGGATCGCGCGGCGGGCTTGAGGCCTCGGTGCTGCTGTTTGTGCCCGTGGACGTCAACGCCGAGGTGCACTACGTGACCCTCACCAACACGTCCGGCGCGGCCAAGACGTTCTCGCTGTTCTCGTTCATCGAGTTCAACCTGTGGAACGCCGAGGATGACCAGACCAACTACCAGCGCAATCTCTCGATTGGCGAGGTGGAGGTCGAGGGCGGCGCCATCTTCCACAAGACCGAGTACCGCGAGCGCCGCAACCATTACGCGGTCTACGGCGTCAACGCGCCCATCGCCGGCTTCGACACCGATCGCGACACGTACCTGGGCTTTGGCAACGGCTTCCACGAGGCCGCGGTGCCGCACGCTGGCAAGGCCGGCGACTCCGTGGCATCGGGCTGGTACCCCATCGCGTCGCACCAGCTCGAGGTCACGCTCGAGCCGGGCGAGTCCAAGGCCTTCACCTTTGTGCTGGGCTACCTGGAGAACGACGCCGACGACAAGTGGGAGGCCCCCGGCGTCATCAACAAGTCCGGCGCTCGCGAGCTGCTGGCCCGCTTTGCCGAGAACGAGCAGACCGAGGCCGAGTTTGCCAAGCTCAACGCGTACTGGGACGGCCTGCTGGGCTCGTACACGGTGGCCTCGGGAGACGACAAGCTCAACCGCATGGTCAACATCTGGAACCAGTACCAGTGCATGGTGACGTACAACATGTCGCGCTCGGCCTCGTTCTTTGAGACAGGCATGGGACGCGGCATGGGCTTCCGCGACTCCTCGCAGGACCTGCTGGGCTTTGTGCACCTGGTGCCCGAGCGCGCCCGCGAGCGCATCCTCGACATCGCGGCCACGCAGTTCGAGGACGGCTCGGCGTACCACCAGTACCAGCCGCTCACCAAGCGCGGAAACCACACGCTGGGCTCCGGCTTCAACGACGACCCGCTGTGGCTCATCGCCGGCGTTGCGGCCTACGTCAAGGAGTCCGGCGACTTCGCGATCCTGGACGAGATGGTGCCGTTCGACAACGACGAGTCCAAGGCCCAGACGCTCATGGAGCACCTGCGCCGCTCGTTCAACCACCCGCTCGAGAAGGCCGGCCCGCACGGCCTGCCCCTCATCGGCCGCGCGGACTGGAACGACTGCCTCAACCTCAACTGCTTCTCCACCGAGCCCGGCGAGTCCTTCCAGACCACCGGCAACAAGACCGGTGGCGTCGCGGAGTCGGTGCTCATCGCGGCGATGTTCTGCGCCATCGGCCCGGACTACGCGGCCCTTGCCCGCCGACGCGGGGACGACGCCGAGGCCGACCGCGCGGAGGCCGCCATCGCAGCGATGCGCGAGACGGTGGGCACGCACGGCTGGGACGGCGAGTGGTTCCGCCGCGCGTACGACTACTACGGCAACCCCGTGGGCTCGGACGAGAACACCGACGGCAAGATCTGGATCGAGCCGCAGGGCTACGCCGTCATGGGTGGCGTGGGCGTCGAGGACGGCAAGGCCATCCGGGCGCTCGACTCGGTGCGCGAGCGCCTCAACACCCCGCACGGCATCGTGCTGCTCAACCCCGCCTACACGGAGTACCACGTGGAGCTGGGCGAGGTCACGAGTTACCCGCCGGGCTACAAGGAGAACGCTGGCATCTTCTGCCACAACAACCCGTGGGTGATCATCGCGGAGACCGTGGTGGGCCGCGCTGAGTACGCGTGGGAGTACTACAAGCAGATCACCCCCGCCTACCGCGAGGAGATCTCCGAGGTGCACCGCCTCGAGCCGTACGTGTACGCGCAGATGATCGCCGGCAAGGATGCACAGCGTCACGGTGAGGCCAAGAACTCGTGGCTCACCGGCACCGCGTCGTGGAACTTCGTGGCCGTGTCCCAGTACCTGCTGGGCGTGCGACCCGACTACGACGGTCTGGTGGTTGACCCGTGCATCGGCGCGGAGGTGGGTGAGTACACGGTGACGCGCGTGGCGCGCGGCGCGACGTACAAGATCACCGTGAAGGCCACGGGCGCCAAGGGCGCCAGCCTGACTGTCGACGGGACGGCTATCGAGGGCAACACAGTGCCCTACGCCCCCGCCGGATCCGTGGTGGAGGTTGTCGCCTCCCTGTAAAGGACTTCCACGGAAAG
>QKAX01000124.1 GCA_003246255.1 Demequina lutea | reverse complement strand
GGCGCGTCGGGGCGGGCGGCGGCACGCTCCCGCAGCAGCGCGGTGAGGTGCAGACCGTCAGGCACGGAGGCGAGACTGGGCGCAATCAGAGCGGCATCGATCATGGCTCATTCTAACCTACGGAGCCGTAGGTTAGAAGCCTTTTCTGCCCGACGCGCCGACGCGGGGGCCGGGTCGTCCAGGCCCCCAGCATCGGGCCTAAACCAGGCGCTGCATCCAGCCGTGCGTGTCCTCGGCGCGGCCGTACTGGATGTCGGTGAGGCGCTGGCGCACGGCCATCGTCACCGGGCCAGGCTGGCCGTCGCCCACGGTGAGCTCGAAGCCCTCGCCGCCCATGCGGCCCACGGGCGTCACCACGGCGGCGGTGCCGCACGCGAACACCTCGGCGATCTCGCCGGACTCGATGCCCTCGCGCAGCTCCTTGAGCGTGATGTTGCGCTCCACGGTCTTGTGGCCGTCCTCGTCCAGCAGCTCGATCACGGAAGAGCGCGTGATGCCCTCCAGGATGTTGCCGTTGAGAACCGGCGTGAGCACGGTGCCGTCGCGCGTGACCACAAACACGTTCATGCCGCCCAGCTCCTCAAGCACCGAGCCCGTGGCCGCGTCCAGGTAGAGCACCTGGTCGTAGCCGCGCTCGCCCGCCGCGATCTGAGGACGCAGCGAGGCCGCGTAGTTGCCGCCGCACTTCGCGGCACCCGTGCCGCCGGGCCCGGCGCGGAAGAAGTCCTTCTCCACCCAGATCGACACCGGCTTCACTCCCCCGGCAAAGTACGGGCCGGAGGGCGACGCGATCAGCAGATAGTCCACCTTCTTGGGCGCGCGCAGGCCAAGGAACACGTCGGTGCCGATCAGGAACGGGCGCAGGTACAGCGACGCACCCTCCGCCGTGGGAACCCAGTCCTTGTCCAGCTCCACGAGCGAGTAGATCGAGGCCATGAAGTCCTCGACGGGCAGCTCCGGCAGCGCCATGCGCCACGCCGAGCGCTGCAGTCGCTTCGCGTTCTCCTCCGGACGGAAGGTGCGGATCGAGCCATCAGCCCAGCGGTACGCCTTGAGCCCCTCGAAGATCTCCTGCGCGTAGTGAAGCACCGACGCGGCGGGGTCCAGCGGGATGGGGCCGTAGGGCTCGATGCGGGGGTCACCCCAGCCCTCGTCCGCGGTCCACGTCATGCGCGCCATGTGGTCGGTGAAGACCAGGCCAAAGCGCGGATTCGCGATGCGGTCCGCGCGCTCCTCCCGCGTGGCGGGGGCGGGGTTCGGTACAACGCGGAAGGCCTCCGCGGTAGCGCCGGCAGGGGCGGTGGTATCAGTCACGTCAGAGCCTTCCTTCTTGCAGTAGGTACAAATCTAGTGACGCGCGGCGGCACGGGCCGTCGCGCGGTGGGCACCGGTGCGTCCGGCGAGGCCGTGAGTGTCGCGATCTGTGCGATTCTCAGCACTCAAGGCCTCGGCTGAGTCGCCGGGCCGACGCCGTGGCCGGGCCGATGATAGAGCGCGGCCCCCGCTGGAGCTCGGCCGACGCCGGGGCCGGGTTCGCCGATGCGCCGGCCACCCGGGATGCGGGCCGCTCCCCGCATCGGCCGGTGTGAGCCCGGGGCGGCAGGATCGCCGCCGCCCCGAGCCGTTCACACAGTTAGCCGCGAATGCGCGCGGCCAGCGCGTCGCCCACCTCGGACGTCGAGCGCACGGCGCCCGGCTCCTTGGCGGCGGCATCCTCGGCCACGGCCTGCTCCACGCGGGCCGCCAGGTCGGCGTAGCCCAGGAAGTCCAGCAGCATGGCCACTGACAGCACGGTCGCGGACGGGTCCGCGATGCCCTGACCGGCGATGTCCGGGGCCGAGCCGTGCACGGGCTCGAACATCGACGGCGCAGTCTTGTCCGGGTTGACGTTGCCCGACGCGGCCAGGCCGATGCCGCCGGAGATGGCGGCCGCCTCGTCGGTCAGGATGTCGCCAAACAGGTTGTCGGTGACGATCACGTCAAACGACGCGGGGTCCGTGACCATCTTGATGGTCGCGGCATCCACGTGCAGGTAGTCCCACGTGACGTCGGGGAACTCGGGGGCGACCTCCTCGACGGAGCGGCGCCACAGGTGACCCGCGTGCACCAGCACGTTGTGCTTGTGCACCAGCGTGAGCTTCTTGCGCTCACGCCCGGCAGCCACCGAGAACGCGTAGCGGACCACGCGCTCCACGCCGTGGCGGGTGTTCACCGAGACCTCGGTGGCGATCTCGTGCGGGGTGCCCACGCGCAGCGCGCCGCCGTTGCCCACGTACGGACCCTCGGTGCCCTCGCGCACCACCACAAAGTCAATCTCGCCCGCGTTGCGCAGCGGCGAGACCTCACCCGGGTAGAGCTTGGAGGGACGCAGGTTCACATACTGATCGAGCGCGAAGCGCAGCGGCAACAGCACGCCGCGCTCCAGCACGCCCGAGGGAACCGACGGGTCGCCGATGGCGCCCAGCAGGATGACGTCATGGCCGCGAATGGCCTCGAGGTCGGCATCGGTCAGGGTCTCGCCCGTGGCGTGCCAGCGCTTGGCACCCAGGTCGAACTCCGTGATGTCAAAGGCGATGTCGGTGCCCTCGGTGGCGGCGGTGAGGCACTTGAGCCCCTCCGCGACCACCTCGGGTCCGATGCCATCGCCCGCGACAACGGCGAGCTTGTACGTCGTCACGGTGTCGGCTCCGAGTTAGCGGGCCGTCTGGCCGTCGACGTAGTCGGCGTCCTTGCCAGCCGTGGACCACGAGAACAGCTTGCGCAGCTCGCGACCGGTGGCCTCGATGGGGTGCGACTCGCCGGCCTCGCGGAGCTGCTTGAACTCCACGGCGCCGTTGTCCTGGTCAGTGATGAAGCGCGTCGCGAAGGCACCCGACTGGATGTCCGCGAGGACCTCCTTCATGTGCTCCTTGACGGCGGGGTCGATCACGCGGGGGCCGGAGACGTAGTCGCCGTACTCGGCGGTGTCGGACACGGACCAGCGCTGCTTGGTGATGCCGCCCTCCCAGATGAGGTCCACGATGAGCTTGAGCTCGTGCAGCACCTCAAAGTAGGCGATCTCGGGCTGGTAGCCGGCCTCGGTGAGCACCTCAAAGCCGTACTGGATCAGCTTGGAGGTACCGCCGCACAGCACGGCCTGCTCGCCGAACAGGTCGGTCTCGGTCTCCTCGGTGAAGGTGGTCTTGATGACGCCGGCACGCGTGCCGCCGATGCCCTTCGCGTACGACTTGGCGATGTCCCACGCCTGGCCCGACGCGTCGCGCTCCACGGCGATGATGTCCGGGATGCCGCGGC
>QKAX01000171.1 GCA_003246255.1 Demequina lutea | reverse complement strand
ACCTCGCGAAGGCAGTCGACAGCCCGCGTTCCACGGTGCACCGCGCGCTCGGATCTCTGGTGCGCGCCGGGCTCGCGCATCGCGTGGGGCAGGGCCGCTACGAGCTGGGAGACGAGTTTCTGCGGCTCGCGTTCGCGTACCAGGCCGCGCGGCCCGATCACGTGCGCGTGCTGCCGGTGCTGAATGCGCTCGCGGAGGAGTTTGGGGAGACCGCGCACTTTGCCGCGCTCGACGGCGACGAGGTGGTCTATCGCGCAAAGGTGGATCCCGCCGCGGGTGCCGTGCGCCTGACCTCCACGATCGGCGGCCGCAACCCGGTGCGCTGCACCGCTGTAGGAAAGGTGTTGCTCGCGCGCGAGCTGCCCGACGAGGCGGCGGCGCTGGCGTGGGCCGCCGCTCACCCGATCGAGGCGCGCACCCCGCGCACGCTGGTGGACGACCGCGCCTTCGCTGCCGAGATCATGCGCACCAAGGAGCGCGGCTACGGCATCGACGATCAGGAGAACGAGCAGGGCATCAACTGCGTGGCCTTCGTCGCGCCGGGAGCGCTGGAGCCCGCGGCAGTGTCGGTCTCGGCGCTCGCGTACCGCACGGGGCTGCCCGAGCTGCTGGAGCGTTTGCCGCAGATGCGCAGGATCATCGGCGTGGCGGGGGAGTAGGCGACGCGGGCGTGGGCCGGACGGCGGAGAAAAGCCCCTGGAAGAGTGCCCTCGACAGGAATCGAACCTGCGACCTACGGTACCGGAAACCGGCGCTCTATCCGCTGAGCTACGAGGGCGTGCGCGGGTGACCCCACGGCCACACGAGGATATCAGCCCAACCTTTGCCCCGGCGTCGGGCGTTGAAAAAGGTATGAGACGACTTCTTGCCGCCTCCGGGCTGGGAGTGATGCTGCTGGCGGGGTGCGCGAGCGCGGCCGCGCAGGGCGACGATGCCGGTGACCCTCGCGATGCGCGGGAGGCCGATGCGGTGGGCACCGTGACATCGGCCGATGCGCGCGCGGACTCGATCCGGCTGGGCTTCGCCCCGGACGAAGGTTACGAGTACTTCCAGGACACCGTGTTTGACGTGCCGGTTGCGAGCGAGTGGCCCATGCGGGATGCCGACATGGCGGTGTTCGACGTGGCCGAGCTGGAGCCCGGTGACCGCATCGCCGTCTGGACAGGGCCGTGTGCCGAGTCCTTCCCGGTGCAGTGCCAGGTGGAGGCCGTCGAGGTGCTCGATCACTGAGCCTGCACCCCGCACGCGCGCCGATACACTCGTGGGGTGACTCCCGAAGAACTTTCCGCCACCATCGCCGTCTGCATCGAGGAGGGCATCGCCGCTGGCGAGATCGCCCTCACGAACGAGGACATCGTCGAGGTGCGCGTGGAGCGACCCAAGGTGCGAGAGCACGGCGACTGGTCCACCAACGTGGCGATGCAGCTTGCCAAGAAGGCCGGCACCAACCCGCGCGCGTTCGCGGAGCTGCTGGTGGCGCGCCTCGCCACAGTCGAGGGCATCGACGCCGCCGAGATCGCCGGCCCCGGCTTCATCAACATCCGCCTGGCCGCCGGTGCCGCTGGCGAGCTCGCCCGCAGCATCGTCCACGCGGGTGCCGACTACGGCCGCGGCGAGACCCTGGCGGGTACGCACATCAACGTGGAGTTCGTCTCCGCCAACCCCACGGGTCCCATCCACCTGGGCGGCACCCGCTGGGCCGCGGTGGGCGATTCGCTCAGCCGCCTGCTGGAGTTCCACGGCGCCAAGGTCACGCGCGAGTACTACTTCAACGACCACGGCGTGCAGATCGACAACTTTGCCGCCTCGCTGCTGGCGTTCCTGAAGGGTGAGGACACCCCCGAGAACGGCTACGGCGGCGCGTACATCGGCGAGATCGCCAATGAGGTGCTGCAGGGCGCCATGGAGACCGGCGAGGACGACCCGCTGGAGCTTCCGCGCGAGGAGGCCCTCGAGTTCTTCCGCGCCCGCGGCGTGCACCTCATGTTTGACCAGGTGAAGGAGTCCCTGGAGAACTTTGGCGTGCACTTTGACGTGTTCTTCCACGAGAACTCGCTGCACGAATCCGGCAAGGTGGACAAGGCGCTCAAGGAGCTCAAGGCATCGGGCGCCCTGTACGAGGCCGACGGCGCGTGGTGGCTCAAGTCCACCGACCACGGCGACGAGAAGGACCGCGTGGTCATCAAGTCGGACGGCAACGCGGCCTACATCGCGGGCGACATCGCGTACATCCGCGACAAGCATGAGCGCGGCGCTGACCTCTGCATCTACCTGCTGGGCGCCGATCACCACGGCTACATCGCGCGCCTCAAGGCCGCCGCCGCCGCACTGGGCTTTGACCCGGACTCGGTGGAGGTCATCATCGGCCAGATGGTGAACCTGGTGAAGGACGGCACCCCCGTGCGCATGTCAAAGCGCGCCGGCACCGTGGTCACCATGGAGGACCTCGTGGACGTGGTGGGAGTGGACGCCGCGCGCTACGCGCTCGCTCGCTCCAGCGCCGATGCCACGCTCGACATCGACCTGGATCTGCTCGCCTCCGCGACCAACGCCAACCCGGTGTTCTACGTGCAGTACGCGCACGCCCGCACCGCTGGAGTGGCCCGCAACGCCGCCGAGTACGGTATCCACCGCGCCGACGGCTTCGACGCGAGCCTGCTCACGCACGAGGCCGACTCGGCGCTGCTGGGCATTCTGGGCGAGTTCCCGCGCGTCGTGGCGCAGGCCGTGGACTTCCGCGAGCAGCACCGCGTCGCCCGCTACCTCGAGGAGGTCGCCGCCGCGTTCAACCGCTGGTACGACAACACCCGCGTGGTGCCCAAGGGCGACGAGGAGGTCACCGACGCTCACCGCACGCGCCTGTGGCTGAACGACGCCACCGGCCAGGTGCTGCGCAACGGCCTGGGCCTGCTCGGCGTCGGCGCCCCCGAGAGGATGTAATCGTGCCGGTGTGGTCCGCGACGTGTGAGCGCGGCTCGAACGGCGCGCTGTCCATCGGCGGCATCGACGTGCACGACCTCGCGGCCGAGCACGGCACCCCTCTCTATGTGGTGGACGAGCACGACTTCCGCTCGCGCGCCCGCGCGTTCCGCGACCACTTTGGCGCGGCGTTCGCTCGCTACGGCACCGAGTGCACCGTGTTCTATGCGTCCAAGGCGCTGCTGAGCTCGCAGATCGCAGGCTGGGTGCGCGAGGACGGGCTGGGCATTGACGTGGCCTCGGGCGGGGAGCTCGCGCTCGCGCTGCGCGCTGGCGTGCCCGGCGAGCTCATCACGCTGCACGGCAACAACAAGTCCGACGCCGA
>QKAX01000082.1 GCA_003246255.1 Demequina lutea | reverse complement strand
TACGGGAAGCCGCTCCAGTTGGGGTCGCGGCGCTCCAGGAACGCGTCGCGTCCCTCTTGCGCCTCGTCCGTCATGTACGCCATGCGGGTCGCCTCGCCCGCGAAGACCTGCTGGCCTGCGAGTCCGTCGTCCGCGAGGTTGAACGCGAACTTGAGCATGCGGATTGCCTGCGGCGACTTGGTGGCGATGATGCGCGCGTACTCCAGCGCGCGCGCCTCGAGCTCAGCGTGCGGCACGGCCTCGTTGACCACGCCCCACCGCTCCGCGTCGTCGGCCGAGTACTCGCGGGCGAGGAAGAAGATCTCGCGCGCACGCTTGTCGCCCACCTGGCGGGCGAGCAGCGCGGAGCCGTAGCCCGCGTCAAAGGAGCCGACGTTGGCGTCGGTCTGCTTGAAGCGCGCGTGCTCGCGGCTGGCGATGGAGAGGTCGGCCACCACGTTGAGGCTGTGCCCGCCGCCCGCGGCCCAGCCGTTGACCGCCGCGACAATGACCTTGGGCGAGGTGCGCATGAGGCGCTGCACCTCGAGGATGTGAAGGCGGCCGCCATGCGCGGGGGCGTCGGCCGCGGAGCCCTCGTACAGGTAGCCGTCTCGGCCACGGATGCGCTGGTCGCCGCCCGAGCAGAAGGCGTGCACGCCGTCGGCCGCGGGACCGTTGCCGGTGAGGATGATGGTGCCCACGTCGGGAGTCATGCGCGCGTGGTCGAGCGCGCGGTACAGCTGGTCAACCGTCTGGGGGCGAAACGCGTTGCGCACCTCGGGGCGGTTGAACGCGATGCGCACGGCCGGCAGGTCGCGCTCGCCTGCCTCGTCGCGCGCCACCCAGCGGTGGTACGTGATGTCGTCATCGGGGAAGCCGTCGATCGCACGCCACTGCGTGGGGTCCATCAGATCCGAAACCTGCGCGGGGATGTCGCTCATGATTCGAGGGTAGTGCGGCCCAACCCCTTGCGGAGCCGGTGGCGTTCAATGGGTGAGCGGCCCACCCGGGCCGGAGGGGGAGGGCCGATGAGCCGCTGGCAGCCCATCGCGGAGCAACTGGTGCGCGAGCGCCAGGGAGCACTCGTCGCGTATGCGTATCTGCTGACGCGCGACCGCGCCGCAGCGGAGGATCTGGTGCAGGACGCGCTGGTGCGCACCTTTGCGGGCCGGGCGCGGTTTGAGCACGCTCGCGAAGCCGAGACGTACGTGCGCCGCGCGATTGCAAGCGCGTTCCTCGACGGCCAACGGTCGTGGGCGCGGCGCCTGCGGCGCGAAAAGACGGCGGCCATGCCGGAGGGGCTTCCCACCCACGCCGATGCCGTGGAGGCCGACGCCGATCTCGCCGCCGCGATGGCCGAGCTCCCGCCGCGCGAGAGGGCGTGCGTGGCGCTGCGCTACTTGGCGGATCTCTCGGTCGCGGAGACCGCGGCCACGCTGGGCCTCTCTGCCGGCTCGGTGAAGCGCTACACGTACGACGCGATCAGGTCGCTCTCGAGGCGGCTCGACGTGAGTTTTGACACCGACGAACTGGAAGACAGCACCGTAACGGAGGCACGCTCATGAACGACTCCCTGTATGACCGCATGAGGCGCGGCGAGGGCGACCTTGCCGCCACGATGATCGGGACCCTGCAGCCGGGCGCAGTGGTGACGCGGGTCAAGCGCCGACGTGTCGCGCGGGCGGCCACCTCGGCGACGGCCGCGCTCGCGATCGTGGGCACCGGCGCGGCCGGGGCGCTCGCGTGGTGGCCCACGGGCGTCGAGGAGGACGCCACGGGTGGCGTGGCGGCTCCCGCGGCATCGGCCACCTTGTCGGCAACCCCCACGCCCGCCGCGCCGCTGTATGCCTACGGCGAGAACCCCACTGGCCTGCCCGTGCTGGAGCCCGCGTCGCAGGCGGTGGCGGATGCGGTGATCGATCCGCGGCCCGGGCCGGACTTCGCGGTGGGCCAGCCCGCGGCGTACTCGGACGTGATCTCGCCGGCTGCTATCGCCAGCTGCGTGGACTCCGTGTGCGGCATGCCGGACCTGGCACCTGTGACACAGCAGGTGCTCGACTCGGGCAAGCTCAGCGCCGCGATCTACGTCACCGGCATGCTGAACGGCGGCGAGTACCCGTACCAGGAGCTGCAGTACATCGCGGTCGCGGGGCCCGAGGTGGGTGCGTACATGGCCATTGACCTGAGCAAGTGGGCGCTCGATGCGGGCCTGAGGCATGACGAGACGTTCATCGAGGTGCTCGACCTCGCGGCGGATCCGGACAGCCACGTCGTGGCGGCTGCCATCGGTACCTACGTGTCGGGCGATGACTATGAGGCGACGCAACAGGCCACCGTGGTGTTGTGGGACCTGGACACGGGCACCAGCACCATCGTGGCCGACGGGCTCGACCGCGCCTCCATCTCGTGGGACGGCAAGAACTGGCGCGTGTACGGCTACGGCCCCGAGGGCTCGCTCGGCGCGCTCGTCGCGGCCGATGCCGAGAGCTGGACAGCGGACGGCGTCCAGGTGGCGCAGGGTTGGACCATCGCGCAGGGACCGGGCTATGACACCTTCTACGGCCGCAACGCGTGGACGAATGCCCTCTACTTTGGAGGCGAGGTCTACCCGTCTCAGCCGGACGGCATGGAGTACTGCGACCCGCCGGCCGTGGCGACGGACGGCGCTCTGCGCACGTGGTGCGTCCCGGGCAATCTCCCCGACGAGGATCGCTTCAACGACAGCCTGCAGGTCCCGTACCAGCTGACGGCAGGCGTCGGCTGGGAGGTGGTCGACGCCGCCCTGGTGGGCACGATGCCGCCGCCCGCGACGTCGTCGGGCAAGCTGGGCGACGGGTACGTCCTGTGGCGCGGCGGCAGCCCCACCTACGTGGCGGACGGCGAGGAGGTGGGCATCGGAGCGCCGAACATGGAGCCCGGAGCCGAAGGCCTCGCGGATGGCGGCCTGTGGATGGTCGGCTTCAACGAACTGGGCTGGATGGGGCCGGACCTCACGTACGTCGAAATCATGAGCTTCACGGGTGACCTGACCCTCACCGCGACGTTCCCCTACGGCGAAAGGGCCGCCTCGTAGCGGAGGGTCCTCCTAGGCTGGGGCCATGGAGTTCCGCCCCTTCCGCATCGCGCTGCACACGCGGTTTAGGGGCACCACCGAGCGCTCTGGCGTCCTGGTGCGAGGCATCGGCCCGGATGGCGCCGACGCCTGGGGCGAGTTCTCGCCCTTCCCCGACTACGGCGCGGAGCAGCGCAGCCGATGGTGGGCCGCGGCGATGGAGGCGGCTCGGGGGGATCTCCCCGAGCCGCTTCACCGCGACGTCGAGTGCGCCGCGATCATCCC
>QKAX01000023.1 GCA_003246255.1 Demequina lutea | reverse complement strand
GGACCTGTTTCAGAACGTCCGACGCAACGCGGCCAACGATCCCAACCTCAACGAGACTCTCGAGCGCGTCTTCAAGGACATCGAGGGCTCCGCGCTGGGCACCGACAGCGAGGGCGACTTAAAGGGCCTCTTTGATGACCTGGACGTCAACAGCTCCAAGCTGGGCAACACGGTCGCGAACCGCAACAAGAAGCTCGCAGGTTTGCTCGACGCCATCGGCGACCTGCCGCTGGGCAACTGGGATGACAACACCATCGACCTGTTTGGTGATGCGTACGAGTACCTCATGCAGATGTACGCCTCGCAGGCAGGAAAGTCGGGCGGCGAGTACTACACGCCGCAGGAGGTCTCGGAACTGCTCGCCAAGATTGCAGCCGACGGCAAGGCTCGCGTCAACAAGGTGTACGACCCCGCGGCCGGCTCGGGCTCGCTGTTGCTGAAGTTCGCCAAGGTGCTGGGCAAGGACAACGTCGGCGGGTTCTATGGCCAGGAGATCAACCTGACCACGTACAACCTGGCGCGCATCAACATGTTCCTGCACGACGTGAACTACGAGAAGTTCAACATCGCGCTCGGCAACACCCTGACCGACCCGCAGCACTGGGACGACGAGCCCTTCGAGGCGATCGTCTCCAACCCGCCCTACTCCATCAAGTGGGACGGCGACGCGAACCCGCTGCTTATCAACGATGAGCGCTTCGCCCCCGCGGGAGTGCTCGCCCCTAAGTCCAAGGCCGACCTCGCCTTCACCATGCACATCCTGTCCTGGCTCGCGGTGAACGGCACGGCCGCCATCGTCGAGTTCCCGGGTGTGCTCTACCGCGGCGGCGCCGAGGCGAAGATCCGCAAGTACCTGATCGACAACAACTACGTCGACGCCGTGATCCAGCTCCCGCCAGACCTCTTCTTCGGCACCACGATCGCCACGTGCATCATCGTGCTCAAGAAGTCCAAAGCCGACAACGCGGTGCTCTTCGTCGATGCATCGGCTGAGTTCAAGCGGGTGGGCAACAAGAACAAACTCACGCCCGACAACCAGCAGAACATCCTCCTCGCACTCGCCAACCGCATTGACGAAGAGCACGCCATCAAGCTTGTGTCGAACGAGGACATCGCCGCCAACGACTACAACATCGCCGTCTCCTCGTATGTCGAAGCCGAGGACACTCGCGAAGCCGTCGACATCACCGAACTCAACGCTGAGATCGCCCGCATCGTCGCCCGACAGACGGAACTCCGCACCTCGATCGATGTAATCGTGGCCGACCTGGAGGGCTCCAGGTGAGTCGGCTGTCCGTGCTCATCGACGAGCTCTGCCCAGACGGTGTTGAGTACCGGACACTCGCTTCGCTCGGCCGGCGGAACAGAGGCACCGCCATTACGGCCTCAAAGATGAAGGTTCTCGCATTGACGCCTGGTCCGATCCGCGTCTTCGCCGGGGGCCAAACGATCGCGGACGTTGCGGAAGACGCTGTCCCCGCGAAGGACGTCGTCCGCGTTCCAAGCATCATCGTGAAATCACGTGGGCATATCGGATTCATCTATTACACCGACCCGTTCACCCACAAGTCCGAACTCTGGTCCTATACCCTCGACCATGCCGATATCGACCAGAAGTTCGTGTATTACTACTTGCTCACCCGCGTAGGTGCGCTTCAAGAGCTTGCACGTGCTACGTCAGTGAAACTCCCGCAGTTGAGCGTGCGAGACACCGATGGGCTGCGCATCCCCGTACCGCCTCTCGAGGTGCAGCGCGAGATCGTGCGAATCTTGGATCAGTTCACTCAGCTGGAGGCGGAGCTGAAGGCGGAGTTGGACGCTCGCGCGCGACAGTATGGCCACTACCGCCAGGAAGCGCTTCAACCCGGCACTGACGCGCGCTGGTCGACGCTTGGTGCGATCTCAACCCGAACTTCGTCAGGCGGTACCCCGCGAGCGGGGAGCGCCAAGTACTACGAGAATGGCACTATCCCGTGGCTCCGCACCAATGAGGTACGTTTCGGCGAGATCTGGGAGACCGAGGTCAAAATCACTGGGCTGGCGCTCGGTGAGACTTCTGCAAAGTGGATTCCTGAGAACTGCGTGATCATCGCAATTTCGGGTGCGACAGCAGGTCGATCGGCGGTCAACAAGATCCCGCTCACGACAAACCAGCACTGCTGCAACCTCGAAATCGACCCCGAGCAGGCGGACTACAGGTACGTGTTCTACTGGGTCGCAGCGAACTACGAGAAGCTGAAGTCTCTCGGGCGGGGCGCTCGGGCAGACCTCAACTCGGCACTGATCAAGGCATTCGATATTCCGCTGCCTCCGCTGCCGAAGCAGCGTGAAATCGTAGCCCTGCTCGAGAAGTTCGACGCGCTCGTCAATGACATGGCGATCGGTCTCCCCGCTGAGCTTGCTGCACGTCGTAGGCAGTACGAGTACTACCGCGACAAGCTGTTGACTTTCGAGGAGGCAGTGGCATGAGTGTGCCGACGCCTTTCGACACTTTCGAACGTTGGGCTGAGATCTCCGAGGATGGCTTGTACCGCTACGTGCTCGGGCGACGTTGGGATTCCACGCTTCCGGAGTGTGTCTTCATCATGCTGAATCCTTCGACGGCAGACGCTACGCAGGATGACCCGACGATCCGCCGTTGCATCGGCTTTGCGAAGAGTTTTGGTTGTGGCTCGTTGTTGGTAGGCAATATCTACGCGTTCCGGGCGACGGATCCGCGTGACCTCTTCCGGGCGGCCGAGCCTGTGGGTGGAGCGAGGAACGATGCGGTGCTGACGGAACTCCTGGCGCGTGGTGGGGTCACGGTTGCGGCGTGGGGTGCGCGTGGGAGACCTGGGCGTGTGGCTGAGGTGATGCGCCTTCCGGGTGCGGAGCGACTTACTGCGCTTGCTACGACCAAGGGAGGGGCGCCCGGTCACCCGCTCTATTTGTCCGGGGCGGCCACGCCTGTCGCGTGGAGGGCTGCGCTATGACCGAGGCCCCCGCACGCAAGTACGACCCGATCGCCGTCTCGGCAGAGAGCACGGTGGTCGCCGAGTACGAGCGCGACCCCGCCATCCAGGGCGCCTACCAGTCTGAGGCCGCGCTGGAGAACGAGTTCCTTCGGCTCCTCACCTCCCAGGCCTACGAGTACCTGCCCATCACCTCCGAGGCCGCGCTCACCGCGAACCTCCGCGCGCAACTCGAAGCCCTCAACGGCGTCGTCTTCACGGACGCGGAATGGGACCGTTTCTTCTCCACGTGCATCGCGGGCAGGAACGACGGGATCGTCGAGAAGACCGTTCGCATCCAGGAGGACCACGTCCAGGTCCTGAAGCGCGACGACGGCTCCACCAAGAACATCACCCTGCTGGACAAGCGCAACGTCCACAACAACCGCCTGCAGGTCATCAACCAGTACGAGCTGGACAAGGGCGAGGGCGGCGCCACCTACGCCAACCGCTACGACGTCACCGTGCTAGTCAACGGCCTGCCCATGGTGCACATCGAACTCAAGCGCCGCGGCGTCGACATCCGCGAGGCCTTCAACCAGATCAACCGCTACCAGCGCGACAGCTTCTGGGCCGGCTCCGGCCTGTTCGAGTACGTGCAGCTCTTTGTCATCTCCAACGGCACGCTCACCAAGTACTACTCGAACACCACCCGCAACGCGCACCTCAAGGAGGCCAGCAAGCCGGGTCGCGGGCGCAAGACCTCCAACTCTTTCGAATTCACCTCGTGGTGGGCCGACGCGCAGAACAAGCCCATCCAAGATCTCCCCTCGTTCGCCAAGACGTTCTTCGCCAAGCACACGCTGCTGCACATCCTCACGCGCTACTGTGTGCTTACCGCCGACCGCCTCCTACTGGTCATGAGGCCGTACCAGATCGTCGCGACCGAGCGAATCCTGCAGCGCATAGACGTCTCCACGACGCCGGGCAACGGCAAGCCGCTGGGCACTGTGGCGGCCGGTGGGTACGTGTGGCACACCACCGGCTCGGGCAAGACGCTCACGTCGTTCAAGACCGCGCAGCTCGCCTCGCAGATGGCCAGCGTGGACAAGGTGCTGTTCGTCGTGGACCGCAAAGACCTCGACTACCAGACCATGCGCGAGTACGACCGCTTCCAAAAGGGCGCGGCCAACTCCAACACCTCCACTGCGGTGCTCAAGCAGCAGCTCGAGGACCCGGGCGCGCGCATCATCATCACCACCATCCAGAAGCTCGCGAACTTCATCTCTGCAAACAAGGGCCACGCGATCTACTCGGGCCACGTCGTCCTGATCTTCGACGAGTGTCACCGCAGCCAGTTCGGCGACATGCACGCGGCCATCACCAAGGCCTTCAAGCGCTACAACCTGTTCGGCTTCACCGGCACGCCGATCTTTGCCGACAACGCGGGCTCAGGCGGCAACCCCCAGCTCAAGACCACCGAGCAGGCCTTCGGCGACAAGCTGCACACCTACACGATCGTCGACGCGATCACCGACCGGAACGTGCTGCCCTTCCGCATCGACTACGTGAACACCATCAAGGTGGGCAACGTGAAGGACGCCCAGGTGTCCGCCATCGACACGGAGAAGGCGTTGCTGGATCCGCAGCGCATCCGCGAGATCGTCGACTACGTGCTGGAGCACTTCGACCAGAAGACCAAGCGCTATTCCGGCTACGAGCACTCGGTCGTCACCAATGTCGCCGAGTCCTCACGCGCTCGGCGCCAGGCAGAGGCGGTGCGCGAACGCAAGCGCGTGCGGGGGTTCAACTCGATCTTCGCTACCGCGTCCATCGACGCGGCGACGCGCTACTACTTCGCGTTCAACGAGGCGCAGAAGGACCTGCCGCCGGACCGTCGTCTCAAGACCGGCATGATCTACTCGCACGGCGCCAACGACGCACCCGACGACACCACGCTCGATGATGAGGGCTTTGATGCCGGCGCCTTGAGCGACGATGCGCGTTCCTTGTTGGAGATCGCGATAGGCGACTACAACGCGATGTTCGGTACGTCCTACGACACGAGCGCTGACAAGTTCCAGAACTACTACAAGGACCTCTCGCAGCGGCTCAAGAACCGCGAGCTGGACATGGTGATTGTGGTGAACATGTTCCTCACCGGCTTCGACGCGACCACGCTCAACACCCTCTGGGTGGACAAGAACCTGCGGGCGCACGGGCTCATCCAGGCCTACTCGCGCACCAACCGCATCCTCAACTCGGTGAAGACCTACGGCAACATCGTCGCCTTCCGCGACCTGGAGGACGAGACCAACGCCGCGCTCGAGCTCTTCGGCAACAAAGAGGCGCGCGGCATCGTTCTGCTCAAGCCCTACGCCGAGTACTACGCGGAGTACGCCGACAAGGTCTCCGACCTCCTCGCGCGCTTCCCGCTCGGCGAGACCATCGTTGGCGAGGCAGCCCAGAAGGAGTTCATCGGCCTCTATGGTGCGATCCTCCGCCTCGTGAACATCCTGAGTTCTTTCGACGACTTCGCGGGCAATGCGATGTTGACCGATCGCCAGATGCAGGACTATCGCAGCATCTACCTGGACATCTACGCCGAGTTCAGAAACGTGGGCGACGCGGACAAGGAGTCGATCAACGAAGACGTTGTCTTTGAGATCGAGCTCATCAAGCAGGTGGAGATCAATGTCGACTACATCCTGATGCTGGTCGACAAGCACCGCGCGGAGCACGGCGACGGCGACGACAAAGAGGTGCGTGCCGAGATCCTGCGCGCCGTGAACGCGAGCCCGTCACTGCGCGACAAGCGCGACCTCATCGAGGATTTCGTGGCACGCGTCTCGCCCACCGGCGCGATCGATGAAGAGTGGCAGGAGTTCGTGGCGGCGCGGCGCGAGGCTGAGTTGGCTGCGATCATCGCCGAGGAAGGCCTCCGTGATGAGGCTGCCCGCGATTTCGTCGCGGCTGCCTTCCGATCCGGTGCGCTCCAGACGGGCGGCACCGCGATCACCAAGGTGCTGCCCCCGGTGTCACGGTTCAGCGCAGACGGTGGCCATGGCGAGAAGAAGCAGCGGGTGATCGCGAAGCTGGCCGCCTACTTCGAGCGGTTCTTTGGGCTTGGTGGCCCTGGTGACGTGTCCCACGACTAATGGAGCGGTGACGTGGAGGGATCGATCGGCGCCGAGCAGTTCTTCGAGCGGCTCGTAGGTGGGGTGTCACTGCCTGAGCGCCGACCCGACCCGGTCAACGTGTTCACCATGTCTCGCTTTCCTCGGCGCGAGACTGTCGCGTCGAACGTCCTGGCGTTCTTCTTGGACCCGTTGGGTCCCCACCGACTCGGCACTGCCATCGTTGACGCGCTCGCTGCGGCCGTCGGCGCGTCGCCCACGTTGTCTCGAAACGGCGTCACAGGGCGCGTCATGACCGGCGATGAGCTGTCAGCCGTGGACGACTGGACCATCGAGACGGAGGCCGTGACGCGT
Organism: Demequina lutea; assembly: GCA_003246255.1. Lineage (GTDB taxonomy): Bacteria > Actinomycetota > Actinomycetes > Actinomycetales > Demequinaceae > Demequina > Demequina lutea_A. The sequence continues at coordinate 7,219 of QKAX01000023.1, read as the reverse complement.
GACCTCAAGCGCATCGACATTCTTCTCACGAGCCAAACACTCGACTTCGCCATCGCGGTGGAAAACAAGCTCGATGCAGCGGTTGCGAACCCCTTCGAGTCGTACGTGACTCGCGCATTGGAGAACGCGTCGGAGGTGTGGTGCCTCGTCCTCTCGCCGAGCCCGCGTGGTCTGAGCGAGGAGGATCGCCAGTGGGTTTCCGCCGAACTGACGTACGACTCATTGTTCGACGCGATTCGGGAGAGGGTAGCGCTGCGCCTGGACCCAGACCGGCGCAGCCTGGACATTCTCGAGCAGTTCATGGACAACCTCAGCGAAAGGCGGACTCGCATGGACCACGCCCAGGATGCACTCGTGCTGGACGCGTACTGGCAAGCGATCGGCGACGTTGAAGCCCAGGTGCCGTCGTTCTTTCGGGCTCTTTCGGCGGTTAATGACGTCCTTCGCCGGCGAGGCGAGGCTCTGTGCGAAGTGCTCGCATCGCACCTCCCGCCCACGGTATTGGCGGGCCCTCCTGGCTTCGTTCTCGGCATCGACCGCTCCTGGGGACGCAACGAGGGCCGTGTGACGGTCGGATATATTCGGTGCCCGCTCGTCGACGGGAACGTCGTCGAGCTGGTCCTGGGAAGCGTTCCGGGCCATGCGGCGCGCGGCTTGGTGTTGAAGGCCTATCCCTTGCGGGGCTCGGCGGAGAAGCCGTACGCAGACTTTGACCATGTCAGCTTTGGGGTGCCGTGGACAGCGAGCGACGCGGAGATCGCCGAGGCTTTCGCCCGCGCGGTGGGCCGCGTGCAAGCGAGCCACCCGTTGTCGTAGACCCGCGGCGAAGTCTTAGTTGGCGTTGAAGCCGAACCTCCGGCTGACGAGGACTCGCTTGAAGTGCGCTTCGGCGGCGTCAACGTCGGCTGGCGTTGCCGATGAACCGAACACCTGCAAAACGCTCCACCGGAGGCGTGACGTCAGTTTCGGATCGGCCGCGATCGCGGCTCTGAGCATGACGTTGTCGCCATGCTGAGTCGACGCATATTGACGCCAGCGCCCGAGAATACCGTCCGCACCGTCGGCCTTGCCGACGTACAGCCCGCCTGTGCCGATGTCTGTGATCAAATAGATCCCCTTCACCGAGCCGAGGGCGGACTGCCACTGGCGGTAGCGCAAGGAACTGGTGGCCTCGACGAGTTCGGTGAAGCTCAGGTCGATCGATAGGTGCCCCGGGAATGGCAATGCCACCGGATCGGAAATCTCGAGCACCCGAAAGCTCGCGGCTTTCGTGGCCATCTTGGCCCAATTGACAGGATCGCGTCCCCATTCAATAACGAGTCGATTGCTCAGTGTGTGGAGCAGCGACGACGGGGCCAAGTGATAGCGGCGGCGGTCGTGAGTGCGTTCGCCAAGTGCCTCGCCTTCGTTGGTGTAGCTGGTAAAGAAACGCGATCGCAGCTGGCCATCAGCAATGAAGACGAGCCAGTGACGAGGGGGCGCCTTGGGGAACTTCAGAGTCGTCAGCTCCTGGTCGCGGGTGTACTCCAAGACGCCGTTGGGGTTCACTGCCGAGTCATCCGCGAGGCCGGGTCCACCAACCGTGTGCCTGATCACCAGAACGTCGGACAGATTGGTCACGCCAGCGGTTGCAAGAATGTCGCCGAGGGTCAGTGCTCCTTCCCACGCGGCGCTGTTCGCGGCGGGACCATCCATAGCCCCACCGTAATGGCCGCTACCTGTAATCCCACTCTGCGGTTGCCCGTGTCCCACCCCTCTGCCAGGCTCGACGCATGAAAGCGCTGGAGCTGGACGGGCGGCACGGTGCGATTTGGTTCGAGGGGCTTTGGGTAGTCCCGCCGAGGGGGATTGTGTGACCGACATCATCATCACGCCGTGGAAGCGCTACGGGCATCACCGCGGCTACGCGGCTTTGCCCGATGGCACCAAGCTCGGGTGGATCGACGTGCAGACCGGCGAAGTGGGCATCGAAGATGGCGCCGAGCGGTCGTCGACTGAGGCGGCCCTGGTTGCTTGGCGTGCACCGCTCGTTGACGGTGAGCAGGTCGCCGCGACTGCGGCGTCGCCGGGTGATGCCGATCCGCCCGCCACGCGTGAAGTCGCTGTGCCGGGGACGCCCGGGCACGTCGACGCGGACTGGATCGACCTGGCGGACAACAAGCCCGGGCAGGGCGTTCGCCAACGAGCGGCTGAGGAGTGGGAGCGCGAGAAGCGCATCGGCACCGTTGCTGCGCTAATTGGCAGAGCGATTGGCGCGGACACTGAGGAGCGAGCCTGGCGCAAGGGCGCCGAGGGTGAAGAAGCCATTGGTGCCGAGCTCGACAAGATGGCCAAGCGGGGCTGGCGTACCCTCCATTCGATCCCTACGGGTGAAGAATCAGACATCGACCACCTCCTCATCGGGCCAGGCGGGGTGATCCTGGTGAACTCCAAGCACCACCCGGGTGCCAAGGTGAAGGTCACGCGCGGCGGGATCTACGTCAACGGCGGTCAGACCACTCACGTCTTGCAGATGCGCAACCAGGTCAAAGCCGCCACCAAGAAGCTGTCAAAGGCATTGGGGCGCCCAGTGGCAATTCAGGGCTGCATCGCCATCCACAACGGAGGGGTAACGGCCCCTGATGTGAAGTCGTCACACCGTTTCGAGGACGTCTGGGTGGTCACGCGCTGGAACATTGGGAACGTGCTTAGGCGGCTCGATGATGTGCTGACCGACGCTGAGATTGAAGAGATCTACAACGTCGCCCGTCGCTCCACCACCTGGGTCACGTCGCGCTGAAGCGACCGAGCCCCGCGAGAAACGCCTCGAGCCTCTCCATCTCGCCGCTGCCGGTGGTCGCAAGGCGCAGCAGTGGCACGCTGCTCTTCGCCAGCACCGAATTCTTCAACGCGTCGCGCTCGCGCTGACGCGCGTCGTCTTGGTGATACATGAAGCCGTCCACCTCAACCGCGCCCAGTACAGCACCAGTCACACGATCTGAGATGACAAAGTCGAGCGAGGACCGATGCCGCACGAACGCGGCCTCGGCCTCTGTGAGCGACACCGAAGACGGAACCAGGTTGAAGAGAAATACCTGGTAATTCATCTGTAGCCGCTGGAATCGCTCCTGCGCCAGCAGTCGCTCAAGCACCACCATGACCGCCTCCTCCGAGGCGTATGGGGCGCGCCCGCGCATCTTGGAGGCGAGCGACCGCAGGGCCGTCGCGTAGTCCGCGTACAGCACGTCAAACACCGAGACGATGCGGCTCTGCAGTGCCTGCTTAGGCGACTGGTGCTCGATGTAGGCGATGAGGTCGCGCAGGTTGATGCACTGCTCCGGAAGGTCCGGGTTGGCCACCACGATGAGGCGGTCACGCGCCCGCGACACGGCCACATTGATCATCCGGGCGTCGTCCACAAAGGCGGGCAGGGGAGTGTCCGCCTGGGTCGCATCGATCACCGTGGACATCACCACCACGGACTTCTCGCGGCCCTGGAACTTGTGCACCGTGTCGGCCTCCACGCCGGGTACCGAGGCGCCGATCAGTTCCGCCTGCTTGCGGAAGGGCGACACGATGCCAACGTCCCTGGGCGCGGCATCGGCCGCGAACCGGGGTAGGGCCTCCTGCACCACCACGTCCCGCTCGCGCTCGTTCGTCTGCCCTCCGGCGATGTGCGCGCGGGCGTGATGTCCGGGTGCCGTGCGCACCACCGCGAGCGCCTCGCCCGTGCCCTGCGCGCGCATCGGCAAGAGCCTGCCGCCGTAGAAGCTGCGATTGCAGAATTCGATGATGCGAGGGTCGCATCGATAGTGCTCCCGCAACAGGGTGCGCGGGAGGCCCTCGCCGTAGAGCGCCATGAGGGAGCTCAGAATGCTGTGCTGCGTGTAGTCATACGCGGCGAGCGACGGGTCGAGGCCCACGCCGCCGATGTCCGTGGCGATGTGCGGCAACTGATGAATGTCGCCCACCACGATCACGTGACGTGCCACGCTCATGGCCAACGCCGCGATGGCGACATTCACCTGCGATGCCTCGTCGATGATGAGGTAGTCGAGCAGACGGCCCCGGCCCACGTTGGATGGCAGTGAGTGGCACGTGCTCAGCAACACGGGGTAGTCGTGCGCGAACCGGTCGCGCGATCGCCACAGGTCCTTGGAGGTGTACTCCGTGTGGTCGGCCGTCGCGTAGCGCTGGACCAGCGCCCCAACAAATGCCTCCCGTGACGCCGCCTGGACGGAGCGGCGCACACTCGCGATGTCAGGCGATGCGAGGTAGGCCTCGCTCTGAGCAACGAGCGCTTGCACCTCCTGCGCCCGCACACGGAGGTACAGACGCTGCAGTTCGATGCTGAGCCGGGGGTCACGGAGATCGGCGCCGGCCGGTAGCCGGTACCTGCGGCGGCGTCGCATTGCCCAGCGCCAGCGCGAGAGGGTGCCGGTGCGCAGCTCCGCGAGCTCGATCTCCGCGAGCAGCGCCATGACCTTCTCTGAGGTCCACGACTCGGCGCCCTCGGGGAGCACGTCGGGCCAGCGAGTGGCATAGATGGTGTTGAAGCGCGCAGCCTCTGCGGATAGCCCATCGAGAATGCGACGGAGCTCGGCCACGTAGGTCTCATGGCGATACACGGATGAGATGCGGTCGGAGAGATACGCGAGGTCTGGGGCCGAGTGGTCGACGGCGCTAGCCGTGGCCATGAAGTCGGAGAGGGCGGCATTGCGCACTCCCTGGCCCATGAAGAACAACTCCTGGCGTTGGCGGTTGCCCATGGGCGCGGCGATGAATCCGAACCCGTCACTGGCCAACTTGTCGTAGACGTTGTCCACGGCCGCGTTGTTGAACGACACGACGCCCAGGGTTGCGTCCGGGTCGCGCACGATGTTTGCGATGAGGTTCAGGATCGTCTGCGTCTTCCCCGTGCCGGGTGGTCCCTCGATCACCGAGATCCGGTGTCGCAGGGCAGTGTCGATGGCGCGGCGCTGACTGTCGTTGCTGCTAAAAGGGAAGATCAAGGTAGGCGCGGCCGCGGAAGCCTCGAGCGGTGCCCCGCTCAAGTAGGTCGCGAGCGCGCTTTCGGGATGCACAAAGGTGAGCGCCTTGAAGGCGCTGCGGAGCGGATCGTCGGCCGGGTGCGCGTCGACCACCTGGTCCAGGTAGTTCATGAGTGCCTTGACCCGTGGCTCGGTGCGCGCGTTGGTGGCGACCCGCACCCGCGACGACGGGTAGGAGCGGAAGCTCGCGCCTTCCTGCGTCGGATAGTGAACCCGTGTCCACCACCCCGCACGGGTGTCAAAGAACTCGAGCCGCGTCGCGCTCGGCCACGGCGTCCCGTCCACCTCGATGAGTGCGTCGCCCACGTCCGTCGTGCTTGCCGGGGTGGCGATGATGAGGTTCTCCTGGTTGTAGGAGAACGGATAGCGCGCGCCCCTGAAACGCACCTTGATCTTGGCGTCGTTCTCCTCGACCGTCAGCACGTCGCCGGAGCGATCCTGAAACTGTCCGGACTTCTTGTCCCACGCCAGCAGTAGCGCCGACGCGGCGTCGAACCTTGGCACGTGGCCCCCTCGAAAGCTCTTTGCGTCCAGCCTAGAGCGGCGGCATGACGCACGGCGCGGGGCGGGTGTACTCACGGTCCGCCGCCAGGCGGGCGTTCACGCAGGATGACCTGAGGGCGTCCATGGTGGGCATCGAGTACCGGGACACCGACGCCTTCATCGACGAGATCCCGGCGGCGTACAAGGACATCGATCAGGTGATGGCAGACGCCAGCGACCTGGTGGAGATCCAGTACACGCTGAGGCAGATCGTCAACGTGAAGGGCGACTAGCGACGCGGCGCGCGTCTTCTCTTGGGGGGAGGCGCGCGCCGCTTCGTGGCGTCAGGCGGGCCGATGCCGGGGCGGGTTGGGCTTCAGCCGATGGGGATGCGCTCGTCGCCCAGTTCCACCTCGATGCGCAGGCGCCCGCCGATTGCCTCGACGTACTTGCGGAGGGTGTCCACTTGCGAGCGTTCAAGATCTCCGCGTTCGAGCCGCGAGATGCGGTTCTGGCTCACGTGAAGCAACTCAGCGAGCTCAACCTGGGTGAGGGACGAGGCCTCGCGAAGTTCGCGTAGGCGATACGCGCGCACCTCGTCGAGCATGCGTCGCTTGTGCACGTCCACGCGCTCGCGATCAATCGGTCGCGCCGCGCGCAGTGCGTCCAGATCCATGACCGTCACCTTCCTTCGGCGACACGGTACAACTTGTAGGTTGTACTGCTCAAGTGTTGTCGCAGCCTAGACCGGAAGTCACGAATAGATGCGGCGTGCGGAAGGTTCTCCACAGGCACGCCCGTGCGACCATCGAGAGAACGGCCCACCACCCCAGGAGGCATCACGTGACCAGCGAGGCTGTCCCGCCCGCGACACCCGGCGAGCAGCCGCCCACCGACGCCCTCCACCGCGCCCTCGCCCTCCTCCACGGCCGCACCATCGCCGCGCTCACCGGCGCGGGCCTCTCCACCGACTCCGGGATCCCCGACTACCGCAGCCCCAACGCCCCCCGCCGCAATCCCATGACAGCCCAGGACTTCATCGGCAGCGAGGCCATGCGCAGGCGCTATTGGGTGGGTTCGCACCTCGGCTGGAAGCGGTTCGCGTCCACACAACCCAACCCAGGGCACGAGGCGCTCGCCGCGCTCGAGCGGGCCGGCATCGTCACCGGGCTCGTCACGCAGAACGTCGACGGCCTGCACCTGCGCGCCGGTTCGCGCCGCGTGGTGGAGCTGCACGGCAACATGCGCACAGTGACGTGCCTCAGCTGCGGCACGCAGTTCCCGCGCGAGGAGATGGCCGCCCGCATCGTGCGCGACAACCCCACGCTCGCCACGCCCGATGCCGTCGAACTCGGCCCCGACGGCGACGTCCTCCCCAGCACCTGGGAGCACGTCGTGGTCCCCGCGTGCACCGTGTGCGGCGGCGTCCTCAAGCCCGACGTGGTCTTCTTTGGCGAGCTTGTCCCCGCGCCCCAGCGGCTCGCGGCGGAGCAGATCGTCGATGCGGCCGATGCCCTGGTGGTCGCCGGCTCGTCGCTCGCCGTCAATTCGGGCGTGCGGCTGGTGGAGCGTGCCCACAGGCGCGGGGTGCCGATCGTGATCATCAACCGGGGGGTCACGGCGCGCGATCAGCGGGCCGACGTCAAGATCGACGCCGGCACGAGCGAGACGCTCGCCGCCCTCGCGAAGGCCCTGGTATCGGGCGC
>QKAX01000161.1 GCA_003246255.1 Demequina lutea | reverse complement strand
CAGGGGCGCACCGCTGTCCAACAGGTGCTTGTTCGTCGCGTCCTGGTACTCGCCGCCCAGGCGGATGAGGCCGTCCCACGAGTCGCCGATGTACTCGGTCACGTCCGCGCGGTCTGTCGGGAGGCCTGCCGCATCGAACAGATCCGCGCGGTAGCACAGGGCAAGGCCGGAGACGGAGGCGGGCAGCGCGAGCTGGCCCGATGCCGTGGAGGCCTCGGCCCATGCCCACGGCAGGTAGGTGTCGTCGGCGTTGCTGGCGCCCAGCGTCGTGAGGTCCACGAAGGCGTCGGGCTGCGCCGCGAACTGCGCGATGTAGTCCTCGCCAATGGCCGCGATGGTGGGGGCGCCCGAGCCGGCCACGATGCGCGACTGAAGCTCTTGGTGAAGCGGGTTGTAGTCGCCCGTGGTGAGCGTGACGGTGACGCCGGGGTGGGTGGACTCGTACGTGGTGACGAGGTCGTCGAGGCCAAAGCCGCCCCACACCGACATGGTGATGGTGACGGGGTCAACGGAGGGTGCCACCGACTCCACGGGAGCGGCCGAGGAGTCGGAGCCGCCGTCAAAGAAGGAGCATGCGCCCAGGCCGAGGGAGGCGGCCGCGGCCAGCGCGATCGCTCCTGTGGTGCGGTGTGGCGTCATTGTCATCACTTCCTTGCGCCTTGCTTCCGGGGCTTTTGGTCCGGACGCGGTGGACACTTTATCGGCCCACCGAGCGTTCAAGACAAGACAAGAGCACTATAGAAACAGGCACAAAAAAGCGCCATCGTGGGGTCCTAGGTCCCATGCTGAACGCTCTGTACAGGAATACCTTGAATCAACAGGCGCTACAGCGCCGTCCCCACGGAGGAAGGTTCCTCGAGATGACCATCGCGGAAAACGGCACCACCCACCCCGAGACCGACGAGCAGCAGAGCCACGCTTGGCGCGGGTTCCCCCTCGGCGCGTGGACTGACAGCATCGATGTGCGCGGCTTCATTCAGGCCGCCTACAAGCCTTACGAGGGCGACGACACGTTCCTCGCGGGCCCCACCGAGCGCACCACCAAGGTGTGGGACACGCTCTCGGCCATGTTCCCCCAGGAGCGCGAGAAGGGCGTCTACGACGTCGACTGGCAGACGCCCGCGCTCATCACCGCCCACAAGCCCGGCTACATCTGCGAAGAGGACAACCTCATCGTCGGTCTGCAGACCGATGCGCCGCTCAAGCGTGCGATCATGCCGTTCGGCGGCTGGCGCATGGTGGTCAAGGAGCTCGAGACCTACGGCTACCCCGTTGACCCCACGCTCGAAGAGGTCTTCAGCAAGTACCGCAAGACCCACAACGACGGCGTATTCGACGCCTACCCGCCCAACGTGCGCGCCGCGCGTTCGTCGCACATCGTCACGGGCCTGCCCGACGCCTACGGCCGCGGCCGCATCATCGGCGACTACCGCCGCGTGGCGCTGTACGGCGTTGACGCCCTGATCCAGGGCAAGAAGAACGAGCGCGTCGAGCTCGACATGGAGCGCTCCACCGAGAACATCATTCGCGACCGCGAAGAGAACTCCGAGCAGATCAAGGCGCTCAACGAGCTCAAGCAGATGGCGGCCTCGTACGGCTTCGACATCTCCAAGCCCGCCGCGACGGCCAAGGAGGCCGTGCAGTGGCTGTACTTCGGCTACCTCGCCGCGGTCAAGGAGCAGAACGGCGCCGCGATGTCGCTGGGCCGCACCTCGACGTTCCTCGACATCTACATCGAGCGCGACCTCGCCGAGGGCACCATCACGGAGACCGAGGCTCAGGAGATCATCGATGACTTCGTGATCAAGCTGCGCATCGTGCGCTTCCTGCGCACCCCCGAGTACGACGCCCTCTTCTCGGGCGACCCGACGTGGGTCACCGAGTCGATCGCCGGCATCGGTCAGGACGGCCGCTCGCTCGTGACGCGCACCTCGTTCCGCTTCCTGCAGACGCTGTACAACCTCGGCCCCGCCCCGGAGCCGAACATGACCGTGCTGTGGTCGGACTCGCTGCCCCAGGGCTTCAAGGAGTTCTGCGCCAAGGTGTCGATCGACACCTCGGCCGTGCAGTACGAGTCGGACGACCTGCTGCGCGACCAGTGTGGTGACGACGCTGCCATCGCGTGCTGCGTGTCCGGCATGGCCGTGGGCAAGCAGATGCAGTTCTTTGGTGCTCGCGTGAACCTGGCCAAGGGCCTGCTGTACGCGATCAACGGCGGACGCGACGAGGTCTCGGGCAAGCAGGTCTCGCCCGTGCAGGCGCCCGTCCAGGGCGACGTGCTCGACTTCGACGACGTCATGGGCAAGTTCGACACGTTCATGGACTGGCTGGCCGAGACGTACGTGGACGCGCTCAACTGCATCCACTACATGCACGACAAGTACGCCTACGAGCGCATCGAGATGGCGCTGCACGACCGCGTGATCCTGCGCACCCTGGCCTGCGGCATCGCGGGCCTGTCGGTGGCCGCTGACTCGCTGTCCGCCATCAAGTACGCGAAGGTCACGCCCGTCCGTGACGAGACCGGCCTCGTGGTCGACTACAAGGTCGAGGGCGAGTTCCCGTGCTACGGCAACGACGACGACCGCGCCGACGACATTGCCAAGGACCTTGTGACGCGCATGATGTCCAAGATCCGCAAGCAGCCCACGTACCGTGACGCCAAGCACACGCAGTCCGTGCTGACCATCACCTCCAACGTGGTCTACGGCAAGGCGACGGGTAACACCCCCGACGGCCGCCGCGCCGGCGAGCCCTTCGCCCCCGGTGCCAACCCCATGAACGGCCGCGACAACCACGGCATCATGGCGTCGGCGCTCTCGGTCGCCAAGCTGCCCTACGAGGACGCTCAGGACGGCATCTCGCTCACCACCTCGATCGTGCCCTCGGCCCTGGGCCGCGACCGCGAGGAGCAGGTCAAGAACCTGGTGGGCATCCTGGACGCCTACACGGTGAGCCACGGCTTCCACATGAACGTCAACGTGCTCAACCGCGAGACGCTCGAGGACGCCATGGAGCACCCCGAGAACTACCCGCAGCTCACGATCCGCGTGTCCGGCTACGCCGTGAACTTTGTGCGACTGACCCGCGAGCAGCAGCTCGACGTGCTGTCGCGTACGTTCCACGCAGGTCTGTAAGACTGTTCTGATTGCGGCGCCCCGCCCTTGTGGGCGGGGCGCCGTCGTCTTGTCCGTCCCGACAAGAAGGGAGGCGGCGCCATGAGCGACGCTTCGGTTTCTGTAGAACTTCTGACGTCTCCCCCCATGGAGAACGCCGACGAGGAGCTCGCCGCGAGCGAGAACCTGCACGACAATTCGACCGGTTCCGTCCACTCGTGGGACCT
>QKAX01000004.1 GCA_003246255.1 Demequina lutea | reverse complement strand
CTCCGGGATGGTCCAGCCCTGCTCCGCGAGCGCCGTGGCCACGCGGGCGCGCTCGGACACCGTCGCCTCGACGCGCGCCAGCAGCTCCTGCTGCGCCTGGATGGACGCGATGGCCGCGAGCTGCGCCGCGTGCGACACCGAGAATGGGGTGACCACCGAGCGGATGGCTGTCACCACGTCGGCCGGTGCAACCGCATAGCCCACGCGCATGCCGGCCAGGCCGTACGCCTTGGAGAAGGTGCGCAGCACCACCAGGTTCTCGTAGCGGCCGAACAGCTCCTTGCCCTGCACCGCGTCGGGGTCCGTGACGTACTCGAGGTACGCCTCGTCCAGCACCACCAGCACGTGCTCGGGCACCTTGGCCATGAAGTCGGCAAACTCGTCGGCGTGCACGGCGGGGCCCGTGGGGTTGTTGGGCGAGCACACCATGACCACCTTGGTGCGGTCCGTGATGGCGGCGAGCATCGCGTCGAGGTCGTGGCGGGCGTCGGCCGTGACCGGCACCGTCACGTAGGACGCGCCCGTGAGGATCGTGAGGATCGGGTACGCCTCGAAGCTGCGCCACGCGAACATCACCTCGTCGCCAGGGCCCGCGTAGGCCTGCAGCAGGTGGGCCAACACGGAGACGGAGCCATTGGCCACTACCACCTCGGCGGGGGTCACGCCCATGTTTTCCGCGAGCGCCTCCACCAGGTCGGTGGCGAACATGTCGGGGTACCGATGCGCGGCCTCGCCGGCCTCCGCGATCGCCTGCGAGACCGACGGCAGCGGGGGCAGCGGGTTCTCGTTCGACGACACCTTGATGGGCGGCGCGGCATCGGCCGCTCCACGGGCTCCCGGAACGTAGGGAGGCAGAGCTGAAAGGTGCGCGACGGGTTGGGGCTTGGCCATGGGCTAAGCATGCCAGCCCATGGTTGAATCTTTGTATGAGGTTTGTGGTGAAGTCGGCCATTGCTGCCGTGGCCCTGTGGATCGTGACCCTGCTCCCGCTCGACGTCGCGGTCGTGGGCGGCGACGGCGGAGACTGGTGGGCACGCCCGCTGGTGTTCTTGATCGTGGGCGCCGTGCTGGTGGCCCTCAACGCGGTGCTCAAGCCGATCATCCAGGTGGTCACGCTGCCCGTGCGCATCCTGACGCTCGGCCTGTTCGGTCTGGTGATCACGTGGTTCATCCTGTGGCTGACCTCGTGGATCACGTCGCTCGACTTCTTCTCGTGGGCCACGCTCGAGGTGGGCGGCTTCTGGCGCACGCTGGGCGCCGCGATTGTGGTCGCGATCGTGATCGCAATTCTCGAGGCCGCCATTCCGGCGTCCCGCAAGGACGGCAACCGTCGCAAGTAGGCGGGCGCCCCTCACCTTGTGTGGGCACTTTTCCGGCGGATTCGGCCGTTTTCGGCGAAACGTGGGCACTTTGGTACGGCTCACCCGAGCCCAGAGGCGGGCGCGCGTCGAGGAACGCGAGTGTGGCGGGCCTCGAGGAACCTGGGGGTGGCGTCGGCCGACGCACCGGTGGCGGAGTGCGCTGACGACTCGATTCGGCAATGCCGCCTCAAACCGGCGCTCACGCCACCCCGCTCCCCCAGCCGCTTTGTGTGGGCACTTCTCCGGCCGATTCGGCGGTGTTCGCGGGAACGTGGGCACTTTGGTTCGGCTGGTCCTCGGTACTGGCGCCCCGAGCATCGGCCGCTCCCCGCGTCGGCGTTGGTTCCACGTGAAACAATGTGCGCGTGACCGACGCATCGCCCACCGCCGTCCACCCGCTCACCCCCACCGTGTCGTTGACGACGCTGGAGCCCGCCATTGCGCTGGGCCCGCTCGACGGCCGCTACCGGGGTGCCGTCGCCGGGCTGGTTGACCACCTCTCCGAGCCCGCGCTCAACCGCATGCGCCTGCACGTGGAGGTCGAGTGGTTCATCCACCTGTGCGCCACCAACGCTGTGCCGGGTGTGCGCCCGCTGACCGACGACGAGCTCGCCCTGCTGCGCGCGATCCCCGCCGGATTCGACGCGGACGGCATCGCCGAGCACGCCACCTTTGAGCGCGAGACGGTGCACGACGTCAAGGCGATCGAGTACGTCATCAAGGCGCGCATCAAGGGCACGAGCCTGGAGCCGCTGCGCGAGCTGGTGCACTTCGCGTGCACGTCCGAGGACATCAACAACCTGTCGTACGCGCTCATGATTCAGGGCGCCGTGCGCCAGGTGTGGACGCCGGCCGCCGCGTCGCTCGTGGAGCAGCTCGCCGAGATGGCCCGCGCGGCCAAGTCGCAGCCGATGCTCTCGCGCACCCACGGTCAGCCGGCCACGCCGACGACGCTGGGCAAGGAGCTCGCCGTGCTCGCCCACCGCTTGAAGCGCCAGCTGGTGCGGGTCGAGGGCGCGCAGTACCTGGGCAAGATCAACGGCGCGACGGGCACCTTTGGTGCCCACGCCGCAGCCGCCCCGGGCACCGACTGGGTTGAGGTGTCGCGCACCTTTGTGGAGAGCCTGGGCCTCACGTGGAACCCGCTCACCACGCAGATCGAGAGCCACGACTGGCAGGCCGAGCTGTACGCCGACGTGGCCCGCTTTGGCCGCATCCTCCACAACCTGGCCACCGACGTGTGGACCTACATCTCCCTGGGCTTCTTTGCGCAGGTTCGCGGGCAGGGAACCATCGGCTCCTCCGCGATGCCGCACAAGGTCAACCCCATCCGCTTTGAGAACGCCGAGGCCAACCTCGAGCTCAGCGCCGCGCTGCTGGATACCCTGGGCTCCACCCTGGTCACAAGCCGAATGCAGCGCGACCTCACGGACTCGACCAGCCAGCGCAACATCGGCGTCGCGTTCGGCCACTCGCTGCTCGCGATCGACAACGTCAAGCGCGGCCTGGCCGGCCTGGACGTGAACCCGGCCGCCCTCAACAACGACCTAGACGCCAACTGGGAGGTGCTCGCGGAGCCCATCCAGTCGGCGATGCGCGCCGCCGCCATCGCTGGCGTGCCCGGCATGGACAACCCCTACGAGACGCTGCGCGACCTCACGCGCGGACGCCGCGTGGGCGAGGCCGAGGTGCGCGAGTTCGTGGCCGGCCTCGGACTGCCCGCCGAGACCACGGAGCGCCTCATCGCGCTCTCTCCCGCCACCTATGTCGGCCTCGCCGAGAAGCTTGTGGACGAGTACCTGGCCTGAGCCCGGCCCCGGGCGGCGACGCGGCTAGGGCCGCTCGATGATGCTCCATGCGTAGACCGGCGGCGCGGGCGTGCCGTCGACGTCAAGACCGACGCGCCCCACGACCGCGTAGATCTCTGGGTCTGCGGCGTAGTCGACGCCCGGGCACATGGTGAAAGCGTTCACTGGATTCGTGAGAATCAGCTGGTCCTGC
>QKAX01000006.1 GCA_003246255.1 Demequina lutea | reverse complement strand
TCCCACGCCTTCCCAGGGACACGGGAAGGCGTGGGGTTTGCCGACCGCGCGACGAGCGCAAAGGAGGCTCGCTACCGCCCGCCTCGGCCCCGCCAACCGTCACCCCAGGAGCCCGGCCAGTCGCGGTGCCCGTGCCATCCGCCACCCCATTGACCCCCTCCCCCAGCGTCGCGATCTCCGCCGCCGCCCGCCTCCCCCGCGGATCCGGCAGCCGGCCCTCCGCCGCTCGCGGCCGCCTGGCCGACGCCGGGATCCACCCGCGTCGTCGCTCGCTGCGCCTCCGCTGCAGCCTGTGCGGCCGCCTGTGCGGTCGCCTTGGCCTGCTGGCGCTGCGCCTCGATCTCAGCTTCGCGCTTCTCCACCACAATGCGCGACGACTCCGCCTCCAGGCCCGCCACCCGCGACTCGAGATCCTCCCAGCCCGCGGCCGCAACGTCCTCGACCGGCATGGCCACGACGGGACCCCACTCGACGTCGGGAGAGGCCTGTTCACCCGCCTGAGCGCCTGCGACGTCCGCACCCGCCCTGCCGGATGCCTCCACGGACGTGCTCGCATCGGCCACGGCGCCCACCGCCGCCGCGCCCATCGCGACAACCCCAGCGCCCGCCACTACCAACGTCGCCCCACCAAGCCATGGCCGTCTGATCGCGAGCGCATGCGCATGCGCGAACGCCGGACGGATGCCGTGGGGCGCGCGTGCTTCGCGAGCGGTGACAGACATGGGGGCCTCCTGCTTCCGTGGGCGCAGGGGACAAGCACCCTGCCCTTCCGTTATACGTGCGTCCTCGGCAACACGCAGGGCGATTTGTCCGATTCCCGATCGTGAGATTCGCCTCGTCGCGAAATCGCCCGGCGTGTCACCGCGCGGCAACCTCTCGGTCAGCTTTGGGCAATCCGACTTCCGTAGACTCGGGTGATGTTGCACCACGCCCCCCTGCTGTCCACCATCGCCGTGGGCCTCGTGGCCGCGTTCATCCTCGGTTTCGCAGCCTCCAAGATCAAGTTGTCGCCCATCGTTGGCTATCTCGCGGCAGGCATGGCGATCGGGCCATTCACTCCCGGATTCGTGGGTGACGTCGAGCTCGGACGCGAGTTGTCGGAGATCGGCGTCGTGCTGCTGATGTTTGGCGTGGGGCTCCACTTCTCGTTTGGCGAGCTCGTGGCGGTGCGTCGCGTCGCCCTCCCCGGCGCTGTGGGGCAGATGGCCGTCGCGGCCGCCGCGGGTACAGGCCTTGGACTTTGGCTCGGCTGGGGCTTGGGCGCGAGCATGCTGTTCGGGCTGGCGCTCTCCGTCGCGTCCACGGTGGTGATGCTGCGCTCCCTGGAGGACCGCGGACTCGTCGACACGCGCGCGGGTCACATCGCGATCGGCTGGCTCATCGTCGAAGACCTCGCGATGGTGGTCGCCCTCGTCGTCGTGCCCGTTGCCGCCGTGGGCGACCTCAGCCCAGCCACGCTGTCCGCCGAGCTGGGCCTGACAGCCCTCAACGTGACGCTGTTTGTCGCCATCATGATGGTGGTGGGCCGGCGCGTGGTCCCCTGGCTCCTCGCACGCGTGGCCGACACCGGCTCGCGCGAGCTGTTCACGCTCGGCGTGCTTGCCTTGGGCCTTGGGGTGGCGGTGGGTGCAGCATGGTTGTTCGAGGTGTCGTTCGCGCTCGGCGCGTTCTTCGCGGGCATGATCCTCAAGGAGTCGCCCCTGGCGCGCCGCGCGGCCGACGACTCGCTCCCGCTCCGGGACGCCTTCGCCGTGCTGTTCTTTGTGTCGGTGGGCATGCTGGTGAACCCCGCCGTCTTCGTGGAGCACCCCGTGGCCGTGCTCGGCACCACGCTCGTCATCGTCGCCGGCAAGGGCCTCGTGGCCTTCGGTATCGTGCGGGCACTGAAGTACTCGCGATCCATGGCGCTCGTGGTCGCGGCCGCGCTTGCCCAGATTGGTGAGTTCTCGTTCATTCTCGTCACCCTGGGGCGCGACCTCGACCTGCTCTCCGCCGAGGCGAGCGACCTGGTGCTCGCAGGCGCCATCACCTCGATCGTCATCAACCCGTTCCTGTTCGCGTGGGCAGCCCGCGCCTACCGAGCGGCGGGCGAGGAGCGCCACCATGAGCCCGCACTCGCGGCAGCGTCCGCTCCCGGTCACGTGGTGGTCGTCGGCACCGGCCGCGTGGGGAGCCGCACCGCCGAGCATCTACGCGACGCGGGCGTTGACGTGGTGATCGTCGACGACAACGAAGAGAGGCTGGCCGGGGCTCGCGACCGCGGGTTCGACGGGGTGCTCGGCAACGCGGCGCGCGGGAGCGTCTTGCGCGAGGCTGGCATCGACAACGCGTCCCACTTGCTCATCACCATCCCGGACCCCCTCACGAGCGGCGCCGTGATCGATCGCGCACGAGCACTCGCTCCCGACGTCATCATCACCGCTCGCGGCCACGGAGAGTCAGACGTGGAGTACCTCACGGGTCGCGGCGCCGACGCCGTGGCCGTGGGGGTCCACGAGGTGGCGCGGATTCTGGCCGAGAGGGCCGGCGCCGACACGTAGGCACGCCTCGCCATCACGCGGAGGGGCGGGGCCGCCAACGCGACCCCGCCCCTCGGCGTGTGACTGACTGCTAGTGGTGCGACTTTCGCGCCAGCAGCCACATGGTCCAGTTGATCCGCATAAAGCGGAAGAACTGTGTGAAGGCGTTGCGGCGGCGACGCAGCTCCCCCGGCGTGGGCAGGGGGGCCATCGCGATGCGCTCGTTGGTGTTGTCCATGACGCTCCTCCTTACTCCGGGATCCAGGTCCAGCCCGGCTTGACCTTGGCCTTGTAGATGAACAGGGTGTGCAGCAGGCGCTTCACCCAGTGACCCGCGAGGCCGATCTCGCCAAAGGTCTCCTTGAGGTTGCGGCCTGTTTCGGGGTACTTCTCCCAGTCCGGCACCACGGGACTCATGGTCATGGCCGCGGCAGTGCCGGTCTTGAATCCCGTGCCGGCCGACGCCACGCAGGCCGCAGCCATCTCCGACATCGACGCCGCGTGGGTGGGCTTCTCGGCACCCTTGAGAATCATGTCGGCGATCGAGAAGGCCACCACCTTGCCCATCGTGCCCGACGGCATGCCCGTTCGGGGCGGGCTCGGCGCCACGGCCACACCGTCGGGCGTGGCGCGGGGCTTGGAGATCTGGTGCGGCGGCGCAAAGGCGATGCCCACGGCGAACACGTTCTTGTAGGTCGGGTTTTGGTAGGTGCGCGGCCAGTCCTTCGCGGACCACTCCTCGTACTTCTTGGGCGTGTAGTCCGCGTCCACCTTGAGGAAGCCGCTGGGCGCAAAGATGGTCGAAGTGATGTCCTCACCCGCCTTGTTATAGGCCGCCCAGTCGGTGCCCTTGAACGGGGGCAGCAGCATCGCAAAGTCGAAGTCCATCTCGTTGTGCGAGCCGTCGAGCTGGTCGTAGAAGATCTTGCCGGGCTCGATCTTGGTGACGGCAGCGCCTGTGACGGCCTTGACGCCACGCTCGCGGTAGAGCGACTCGGTCCACAGCTGAGACGTGGTGCGGAAGCCGTTCTGCTCAAACTGCATGCCGCCCACGCCAAAGTCGCCGAGCTCGTTCTCGTTGGTAAGGTACGTCAGCTCAATCTTGTCGCGCACACCCGCCGCGCGAAGCTCGTGCTCCACATTGAAGGTGTACTCGAATGCGGCGCCCTCACACGTGCAGGTGCCATGACCGACGCCGATCACGACCTTCTGCTCCTTGCCCGTCTTTGCCGCGGCGATGACGTCGTCGAGCTTGGTCTTCGCCTCGGTGGCGTGGGACGGGGTGCAGACGGAGACGGTGTGCCCGTCGTCAGGGCCGAGGCCTGGCGTCGCGGCGAAGTTCAGCTTGGGGCCGGTGGCATTGATGACGTAGTCGTAGCGGAGCTTCTCGGTCTGACCCATGCGCTCTTGCGACGTGTGCTCCACCTCGACGGCTGGCTGGTCGCTCTCGGCGTCACCCTCCGGCCACAGCGCGAACGCCTTGGCCTGGACAAACTCGATGCCCTTCTTCTTGTAAATCGGAGCCAGGGGAAAGACCACGTCGTCTGTCGTCATCTTGCCCACGCCCACCCAGATGTTGGACGGAATCCAGTTGTACTTGGAGTTCGGGGAGACAACGACAACCTCGTGTGCCTTGCCCAGCCGCTTCTTGAGGTACAGAGCCGCAGTGTGTCCAGACACACCCGCTCCGAGGACCACGACGCGCGCCATGGCGGATCACCTTCTTCGCTGATCAGGGGTGCGAGGTTGCACCACTTGCGAGCATATACCCAGGGGGGCATCTGGGACTGCGGTACCAAAGTCCCGGCGAACGTCCCGGGACCGTGTCGAACCGCCGCTCCCGACGGGCGTCGAGAGCGCGACAATCCCCGTTCACGCGTTTCCGCGCCATCGCGGCCACCCCCGGGAGTACCGTGGTCTGCCATGAGCACCACTCCCACGCGCGCCAGCGGGGATGGCTACGCGCGCGGTCGCGCGGCTCGCGAGCGTCTCATCGACGAGGCCACCAAGGCGTTCGCTGAGACGGGGTACCACGGCGCGTCTCTGCGCGACATCGCAGCACGCGCCGGGATGACGCACGCGGGGCTCAAGCACCACTTCGGCACCAAAACCGAGCTAATGATGGCGGTTCTGCTGCATCGCGACGAGGTGGACTCACGCGACGTCGAGGCCGACTTTGATGCAGGGCTCGACTGGATCGAAGCCATCATCCGCCTCGCCGAGCGCAACTCCACCCGTCGGCCCCTGGTGGAACTCTTTGCCGTGCTCTCGGCCGAGGCGGGCTCACCGCACCATCCCGCCCATCTGCACTTCGCGCACCGGTACCGGCGCACGCTCTCGGAGGCGACGCAGGCCTTCAGTGACGCGATCACCGACGGCAGGGTGCGGCCCGAGATCGACCCGGCCGTCGCCGGCCGCAACTGGGTGGCCCTCATGGACGGCCTTCAGGTGCAATGGCTGCTCACGGTGGATGGGCCCCCCGAGCAGCGCGTCGACATGGCGGCGCACTTGAGGGCGTCGCTCGACTCGATGCGCCCCTCGGACTAGCCGCCTAGTTCGCTGCGCGCTCCAGGAACTCGGCCCACTTCTCGGGGGTCAGGGCGATCCACCCCTGAGACACGACAGTCTCGGCGGGGATGTCATTGATCATCGCCATCAGCGCGGGCTCGACCGACGCGAGCAGCTCCTCCATCTCCTCCGCGAGCGCTGGGTGCCTGCGCAGCTCGCCGATGGTGGACAGCTCCGTGAGCGGCAGGGTCTCGGAGTCGCCCACGACGTCCACGAGCACCGTCGCAGCGAGGTCACGCGACGAGGATCCCACGGCGACCTCGAACTCCCCGCCCTCGACGTACCAGCGCTGCAGCACGGGGTGCCAGAACGAAAACGCTCGGTCGTCGAGGTCAAAGGACACCACTGTGGACTCCCCCGGCTCGAGCGCGACCTTGGCGAAGGCCCGCAGCTCGCGCACTGGACGCAGCACGGTGGACTCGACATCGCCCACGTACACCTGCACCACTTCCGCACCCGCGCGGGAGCCTGTGTTGGTGACGCGCGCGCTCACGGTGGTGGCGACGTCGACGCCTTCGCCCGATGCCGCGACCCTCACGTCGTCAATCTCGAACGTGGTGTAGGTGAGGCCGTGTCCAAAGGGGAAGGCGACGTCGGCGTCGCGCACGTCGTAGCCCCGGTAGCCCACGAGCAGGCCCTCCGCGTACCGGACGTGCCCGTACTCGCCGGGGAACGATCCGAACGACGGCGCGTCTTCGAGGCGCAGCGGGATGGTCTCGGCAAGCTTGCCGGAGGGCGCAGCCGCACCGGTGAGCAGATCAGCGATGGCCGCTCCGCCAGCCTGGCCGCCCAACCAGGCCTCGAGGATCGCCGGCGCGGTGATCTCTCGCAGGTCAACGACAGCTCCGTGGGAGAGCACCACGACGATGCGCGCGTTGACAGCCGCCACGGCCGCGAAGAGATCGCGCTGGTCGGCAGGCAGCAGGATGTGCTCGCGATCGAATCCCTCTGACTCGGCAGCGCCGGGCAGACCGAGGAACATCACCACGGTGTCGACGGACTGGGCCACGCGCACGGCCTCGGCAATCAGATCGGCCGCCGACGCGTAGGACGCGGGCCCCTCGCCAATCGCAAAGCCCGGCGCAAACGGCACATCACCTCGCGCGTCGCGCAGCGCGTCGAGGGCCGTCGAGAGCCGCGTGGGCACCACCTGAGACGAGCCGGCACCCTGGTAGCGGGGCGTGCGGGCGAACTCGCCCACGATGCCGACGCTGCGCGCGGGGTCGAGCGGCAGCAGAGCCTCGCCGTCCACCTCGTCGTTGCGCAGCAGCACGGCGCCCTCAGCGGCAGCCTCCCGCGCAAGCTCGTGATGCGCCGCCTGGTCCCATTCGGCCGAGGCCTCGCGGGCATCGGCCGTGCGGAGAGCCAGGTCGATGATGCGGCGCACCGACGTATCGACGAGCGCCTCGTCCATGTCGCCAGCGCGGACAGCGTCGACGATCTGCTGGTCCGTCGGGTGGCCGATGCGAGCCGGCATCTCAAGATCGAGGCCAGCCTCGAGCGCGGCGAGGCGATCGCGCACGGCTCCCCAATCGGACATGACGAGCCCGTCCCAGCCCCACTCGTCGCGCAGCACAGTGGTGAGCAGCCACTTGTGCTGGTGCACGTAGGTGCCGTTGAGCTGGTTGTACGCACACATGATGGTCCACGGGTTGCCGCCGGCAACCGCGCGCTCGAAGCTTGCCAGGTAGACCTCTCGCAGGGCGCGCTCGTCGACGTCGGCGCTCACGCGCATCCTGTCGTTCTCCTGGTTGTTGACGGCGTAGTGCTTGAGGGAGGAGCCGACGCCCTGCGACTGGATACCGCGAATGAGTCCGGCGGCCATGTCGCCCGAGAGCGTGGGGTCCTCAGAGAAGTACTCGAAGTTGCGCCCACATCGAGGGTCGCGCTTGATGTTCGCGCCTGGCCCGAGCAGCACCGAGACGCCAAGCGCCTTCGATTCGACGCCCAGAGCACCACCGACGCGCTCGAGCAGGGCGGGGTTCCACGTGGAGGCGAGAGTGACGGCCGTGGGGAAACACGTGGCCGGCTTGGCGTTGGCGAGTCCCATCTCGCCCGCATCCATATCCGCGAGTCGCACGCCGTGGGGACCATCGGTGAGAGTCATCGCCGGCACATCGGCACCCGCGGCCGACTTGGTGGTCCAGAAGTCAAAGCCGGACAGCAAGGAGGCCTTCTGCTCCAGGGTGAGGGCGGACAGAGTGGAGGTGACATCGGCGTCGGTCATGGCGTTCCTTTGCGAGGTGAGGCAACCCCTCCAGAGTAGACCCAATACCTTCCAAGTGGAAGCGATTGGCGGATCGGGTCTCAACTCAGCTCGTCGAACGTGCTACTCGGCGCCGCGCGTCACCCGGTTCCACGCGTTCGTCACAGCAACCACCTCAACGAGCGAACCGAGCTGCGCGGCCGAGAAGTGCCTCGACGCGGCATCGCGTGCCTCGATCTCGAGCCCCCGCGGCGGGTCGGTGAGGATCTCCGCGAAGCGCAGGGCGAGCGCCTCGTCCTGCGCCACAAGGTCCTCGCGCATCAGCTTCACGGGGCGCGCCAAGGCGGCGATGAGGTCCGCCCTCGCCCCCTGCGCCGCGAGCGCCTCGGAATGGAGACGCACGCTGTAGGAGCAGCCGTTGATGTGGGAGCAGCGAAGGCGCACCATCTCGCGAAGACGAGGGCTGAGGTCTGCGCCCACGACACCGTCGAGGCTCTCGAGGGCGCGCATGAAGTCGGGTTTCATCCGAGCATGACTCATGAATCGAAAGGGTAACAACTCGGACAAGTCGCCCGCACAGGCGCCCCGACCAAACCGCTGCATCGTCCGTGGCGAACTCTCCTCGCAAGCCGTGCGAGCGTCGGCGGCGGAATCTTTGAAGGGAGTCCCTGCGTTGAGCATTGCAGTCATCAATGAAGGGACGCGACCTCTGGACACCAGCCGACACCTCCGCGCGGCACCCGACGGCGCGCCGCAGATCTCAAGGCACGCGCCGGATCCGGCGGCGGATCAGCGACTCGACGACCTGCTGGTCTCGGCGGGCAAGGGCTCCGCTCAGGCCTACGAGGTGCTGTACGTCGCGCTCATGCCACAGGTCTACCGAGTCGCGCTGCGACTCGTCCGAGATCCCGACATGGCCGAGGACATCGCTCAAGAGGCGCTCGTCGAGGCCTGGCGACTCGCCCCCACTTTCTCCACCGCCAAGGGAACAGCCAAGGCGTGGGTGCTCACCATCGCGCACCGCAGGGCCGTCGACCGCATCCGCAAGGAGCAGCGCGAACGCGACCGCATGGCGCGCGAGGCGGCGACCCAGGCGGACGTGGCGCCCGAGCCCGAGCAGGAGGCCGTGGTGCAGGCGGATCACAGCGCGTGGCAGACCACCCGCGTGCGACAAGCTCTCGACACCCTGAGCGACAAGCAGCGCGAGGCACTTGAGCTTGCCTACTACAGCGGCAAGACTCAGTCCGAGGTATCCGAGAGCCTTGGAGTGCCGCTAGGAACTGTGAAGACGCGCATGCGCGACGCCATGATCAAACTACGAGATGTCCTGAAGGAGGTGGAGTGATGACGCAGGATCCACATGGTCTCGCGGCCGCGTATGCGCTGTCGTCGCTCGACGCGGACGACTCCGCGGCCTTCGAGGCGCATCTCGACACATGCGCTGAGTGCGCCGAGGACCTCGCCAGCTTCTCTGTGGTGCTTGAGGAGCTCGCCGAGGGACCCGATGCCGTCGAGGTGCCCACGACGCTCGCCCCGCGCATTGCGGGCGGCATCGCGGCGACGCCTCAGGTGCCGTTGACCGGCGGTGCCTCGACGCCCGTCTCGGCCGCGTCAGTGGCACCCGTCGCCGGCGGCGCGACTGTGGCCGAGCTCGCCCCGCGTCGGCGCCGGCGGTGGGGCGCGATGCTCGCCGCTGCCGCCTCGGTGGTGGTGCTCGCTTTTGTCGCCGCGGGTGTGGTGCTTTCACAGTCAGGGCCGGACCAGGCGCTGGCCGATGCGGCGCGCATCCGTCAGGCGGCCGACGTCGTGGAGGCCCCACTGGGCCTCGGCGATGCGGTGGTCTTCTTCTCGGTGGCCGAGGGCGGCGTGGCAGTCGAGGGCGACATGCCCGATCTCCCGTCCGAGCAGACATATCAGCTGTGGGTGGTGCCCGCCGACGGGTCGGCGCCCATTCCCGGCCCCACCATGAACGGCGGCTCCACGGATGCGGCGTGGCTCACGTCGCTGGATGGCGCGGCCGCGGTCGCGGTGTCGATCGAGCCGCAGGGCGGGTCGCTGTCCCCGACCGAGGTCGCTGCGGCCGTGGAACTCACGTAGCGCGCGCCAGCGCACCGGCTCGCCTCGCGCGCGGGCGCGCGCACCCACGCCCGCACGTCTGAAAGAATGTCCTCCATGACTTCTCGCATCCCTGACAAGGCAACCGTCGACGGCCTCGAGGACCGCTGGAACGCCGTATGGGAGCGGGATGGTGTCTATCACTTTGACCGCACCAAGACGCGTGACGAGATTTACTCGATCGACACCCCTCCGCCCACCGTCTCCGGGTCGCTGCACGTAGGTCACGTGTTCTCGTACACCCACACCGACGTGGTGGCGCGCTTTCAGCGCATGAACGGCCGCGAGGTCTTCTACCCGATGGGCTGGGACGACAACGGCCTGCCCACCGAGCGCCGCGTGCAGAACTTCTTTGGGGTGCGGTGCGACCCGTCGCTGCCGTACGTCGAAGGCTTCGAGCCGCCATTCGCGGGCACCGAGGGCAAGGAGGTCAAGCCCGGCGACCAGGTGCCCGTGTCGCGCAAGAACTTCATCGAACTGTGCGAGCGCCTCACCTCCGAGGACGAGGCCAAGTTCGAGGAGCTGTGGCGTCACCTGGGCCTCTCCGTGGACTGGCGCATGACCTACCAGACCATCTCGCCATCCTCGATCGCGATTGCGCAGCAGGCGTTCCTGCGGAACCTCGCGCGCGGCGAGGCGTACCAGGCCGAGGCCCCCACGCTGTGGGACGTGACGTTCCGCACTGCAGTGGCGCAGGCCGAGCTCGAGGACCGCGAGCGTCCCGGCGCGTACCACCGCCTCGCGTTCGAGCCGGCTGCGGACCTCGAAGAGGCCACGGGCTCGTACGAGTCGATCTACATCGAGACCACCCGTCCCGAGCTGCTCCCCGCGTGCGTCGCGCTGGTGGCCCACCCGGATGACGAGCGCTACAAGCCCTTCTTTGGCAAGCACGTGCGCACGCCGCTGTTTGGCGTGGAAGTGCCGGTTCTCCCCCACCACCTGGCCTCGCCCGACAAGGGTTCCGGCATCGCGATGATCTGCACGTTCGGTGATGTCACCGACGTGGTGTGGTGGCGTGAACTGCAGCTCGACACCCGCCCCGTCATCGGCTGGGACGGCCGCTTCTTGGCTGAGGCGCCCGCAGGCATCGACACTGAGGCCGGGATCGGGGCCTATGGCGAACTCGCTGGTAAGACGGTGTTCTCGGCCCAACAGCGCATCGTCGAGATGCTGCGCGAGGCCGGCGTCATGGAGGGTGAACCGCGCGCCATCTCGCACCCAGTGAAGTTCTACGAGAAGGGCGACCGCCCGCTCGAGATCGTGACCAGCCGTCAGTGGTACATCGCCAACGGCGGGCGCGACGAGGCGCTGCGCGAGGGCCTCCTCGCGCGCGGCGGCGAGCTCGACTTTGTGCCCGGCCACATGGGCAAGCGCTATGAGAACTGGGTCAACGGTCTCACTGGCGACTGGCTGATCTCGCGCCAGCGCTTCTTTGGCGTGCCGATCCCCGTGTGGTACCCGATCGACATCAACGGCGAGCCCGAGTGGGACGCGCCCATCGTTCCCACCGAGGACATGCTGCCGGTGGATCCGTCCGCCGAGGCTGCTCCCGGATACACCGAGGACCAGCGCGGCCAGGCCGGCGGCTTCGTGGGCGAGAAGGACGTCATGGACACGTGGGCCACGTCCTCGCTCACCCCGCAGATCGTGTGCGGCTGGCGCGACGATGCCGACCTCTTCGAGCGCACGTATCCCATGGACCTGCGTCCCCAGGGCCAGGACATCATCCGTACGTGGCTCTTCTCCACGGTGGTGCGGTCGCACCTCGAGTCCGGCGTCCTTCCCTGGAAGCACGCGGCCATCTCGGGCTGGATCCTCGACCCGGACCGCAAGAAGATGTCGAAGTCCAAGGGCAACGTGGTGACCCCCATGGGGCTGCTCGAATCGCATGGCTCCGACGCCGTGCGCTACTGGGCGGCATCGGCTCGCCTCGGAACTGACGCCGCGTTTGACGAGGGTCAGATGAAGATCGGCCGCCGCCTCGCCATGAAGCTGCTCAACGTCTCAAAGTTCGCGCTGGGCGCGTCAGGTGTGACCGCCGCGGCCGGGGAGTCGCTCGAGGCCGGCATCAAGGCAACTGCACACGTCACGGCAAAGCCAGTCACAGAGCCCCTTGACCTCGCGATGCTCGCGGGCCTCGCTGGCGTGATCGAAACTGCCACCGCGGCGCTGCGGTCATACGATCACACCCGTGCGCTCGAGGTCGCAGAATCCTTCTTCTGGACGTTCTGCGACGACTACGTTGAGCTGGTGAAGGAGCGCGCCTACGATGGCGCCGCGCTTGGTGAGCCGATCGACCCGTTCGCTGAGTGTTCGCCAGCCGCCGCGTCCGCTCGCGCGGCCCTGACCATCGCCTTGGAGCAGTTCCTGCTGCTCTTCGCTCCTGTGCTGCCCTTCGCCACGGAGGAGGTATGGTCCTGGTTCCGCGCGGGAACAGTCCACCGTGCGCAATGGCCCTCCTCCGAGCCGATCCGCGCGATCGCCGGAGACGCCGACCCCGCACTCGTGGCCGCCGCAGGCGCCGCCGTGAGCGCGCTGCGCAAGATCAAGTCCGATGCCAAGGTGTCCCAGCGCACACCCATCGTCTCCGTGGACCTCTTGGTTCCCGAGGCGCAGGTGGCTCACGTCAACGCCGCGAAGGCAGACATCATGGCAGCTGGGCGGGCACAGGCGCTGCAGGTCATCGATGCCGTGGCAGCCCTCGATCCCGCCGTGGACGGACAAGCTCCTGGCGACGGTGCCCCCACGGCGATCCTCGACCCCTCAGTGGTGCGCACCGAGAACGTGGTGCTCGGCGAGTCCGAAGGACGCTAGCCGCCTCCCACTGCACGGAAGCCCGCGATCCAGCACTGGGTCACGGGCTTCCGTCTTGACGGGGATAGTATGCGTGCTCTCTGCTCTCAGGGCCGCGGCAACTCCCGGAAGCGCCGCCGGCTAGGCGCTTACGACCCCACACAGCACGCCGGTGGCCCGGGCGAGGAGGCACCGCCCACAGACGACCGCACCTGCTGGGCGCTCCCCGTCCCCTCCGCGGCGAGCGTCCGTGACGACCACGCGCGACCGGCCCGCTCCGGGCCGGCAGGAGCAGCCCGATGATGCGGGTGACAGTCGGCCCACAGTGCTGGGACAGCGGCGCAGGCCCCCTGTACGCCCCCACAAACGACGATAGGCCACCTGTTTCCAGGTGGCCTATCGCTAAATGTTGTCCGGCAGCGTCCTACTCTCCCACACCATCTCCAGTGCAGTACCATCGGCGCTGAGAGGCTTAGCTTCCGGGTTCGGAATGGAGCCGGGCGTTTCCCTCTCGCTATGACTGCCGAAACTCTATGGAGTTAC